>CAYTME010000001.1:0-4373 GCA_964438415.1 uncultured Pleurocapsa sp.
ATCCCCATCCGAGCGCTGACGCGGCGCAGGGGCTGCAGAACCCAGCCGCGCTCTTCGAGGATCGACACCAGGTGATAAGTCAGCACCGGCGCTGCCACGACGGCGAAAACCGCGATGTTACGTCCGGCCAACAGCCCCATGAAGGCTGTGCCTGCGCAGAGCAGATAGTCCGTCCAGTCGATGCGCCGCCTGCTCGCCCCAACTGCACCCAGCAGACTGAGCAGCAGGATGACGAATGGCCAGGTCTCGACTTGATGGAAGTTGGGGGATCGCCATTCGACGATGAAGTCGCGCAGCGCACCGATGTTCAGAGTCTCGAATGGCACGGCGAGCATCCGCAGCCCGTAAGGGTTGATGATGAGCGCGGCTGCGGAAAGCCCCGTGATGACGACCAGCTTGCGCACACCGCGCCATGCGATGACCTCCGCACCGCGCGGATTGAACACGTTATTCGCGATTTCGCCCGCGATCGTTCCCAGCAAGAAGATGAAGCCGATCGAGAAACCTGCGTGCAGGTTGCCCCAGATGGCCATCAGCGGCGGCAGGAGCCACAGCCGGTCGATCTTTTCACGCTTGTAGAGGTGGATGATCAAGTAGACGACCGCGCTGAGCAAGAATGACCACATCTGCGGCCTGGGTGACCAAAAGACAGCGGCGGTCGCTGCGCCGAGGATGAGCGCAAAGCCGCGTAGGTAGACGCTGCCGCGGCAGGCGCGGTAGACAAAGTACATGCCGGCGGTCGCCAGCCCCGCCGTGTAGACCGCCAAGCCGAAATCACCGGCGGCTTGCCAGATGGCGTACAGGATGATCTGCGCTCCCCAACTGTGGTTTGTCCAGGCTTCACCGCGCATGGTGAACGAAAACGGGTCCGCATAGATCATGCCTTGTGTGAGCGTGTACTCACCGCTGCGAATATGCCACCAGACGTCGGTGTCGATCGGGATGCGCGCAGCCAAGGCAAATAACAGCGCGAAGAGCGCGATCTTGGCTGTGCGTTCGATGGTGAAAGATTGCAAGCCGCTCACGTCGTTTTCTTCCGAATGCCCTTCGACCCCATTATGCCCGACGAACGGCGGAGTCGGAGCGTAAGGAAACTGGCGCTACCTCCGGCTGGACATCATGCCGGTGCGGAACAGCAGTAGGATGGTCAGCAGCCCCAGGGCGCTCACGATCGCGCCTAGTGCTAGCCAGCTTGGCTGATAGGTGAAGCGGATGGAGCGCGTTTCTGGCGTGACAGCCACAGCGCGCATCATCAGGTTCGCTTGTTCGATCACCCCGGGCCTGCCATTGACTTCGACCGTCCAGCCTGGATAAAACGTATCGGCAAGGACAAGCCAGCCAGGACGTTCGACTTCGACCGCCGCCTGCACCGCGCTGCCGGAGTCTTCCAGCGTCAAGACGCGGCCGATCGCGGTATTGTCCTCGTCGTCCAGTTCGCATTCACCCTCACCGCGTAGGTGGACGATCTGCTCTGGCTGCCAGCGATCATCGAGCAGCGCCGAGATCAGGGCGTCTTCATCGGGATGCCAGCACGCACTACCCACCAGCCATGCCCGCTGGCCTGCCTGGTCGAGAGGCTGTGTTGTGCCGGCACTCTCGTAAACAGCGTTCACCCCCGCTGCGCGCAGCAAGGTGCTGGCGCTGCTCAGGTGCTCGGCGATCAGCGTCATGTACGTCTCAAAGCTGCCCGGACGTAGAGGATCGAAGTTGTTGAGCAGGGGCACCCGGTCGAGGATGTTGAGATCGGGAAGCTGACTGCTGCGCACCTGCGGCCAAAGGTTGACCGCTGCGCGATAGTCATCAAAAAGGAAAAACGTCCCGAACTTGGCTTCCTCTTCGACTTCTGGCGGCCAGTAGGCGCGTGTGGTGAATGAGCCGCTGCGCTGGGGGTCTGCGAGTTCCAAGTCAGCGAGGTGAGTCGGGTTGAGCCGCCAGCTCGCCCAAATCAGATCGAGCGTCACCAGCCCCAGCACCGCCCACGCCCAGCGCAGGTGGCGTGCATGTGTTGGGTCCGGTTGGGTCAGCGTGAGGATGCCCGCCAGAACGCCGATCAGTCCCGGCATGAACAGGCCGCGCAGCATCGTCGCGATGATGTCTTGATCCAGTCCTTCCAAGTAGAGCGGTCCCAGACCACCCACGAAAGCTGCCGCCGCGCAGACGGCCGTCAGCCTGCCAGCCCAACGCTTGGCGGGCCGGGTGCGCCGCCATGCCGATACGCCCGCGCCGGCCAGCACGCTCAATCCGAACACCGTCCATAGGTGCCAGCGCACCGGAGCCTGAAAGAGATCGAATGTCGGCACATGGTCGTACAGAAATGGAAAGATCGGGGTGAAACTGCCGAGGGCGAGGATGAAACCGACTGCGATGATGAAGAGCCAAAACGGGATGCCAGCGAAGTAAGCGGGACGTTCGATATCGCGTCTGCGGCGCACCCAAGCGAGGGCGGCAGCGAACGCGCTCACCAGCGGGATGAAGCCGATGTAAACGGCATCCTCGAAAAATGCGCCTTTGGTGATGAAGGTGCCGTCGCCAGGGCTGCCGAAAAAATCTGGCGCGATCAAATTCACGCTGCGCAGCGGCGCATAGCTGAAATTGAGCGCGAAGTCGCGCTCAACGCCGGTCGAACGCTGCGACACGGTAAGAAGTTCCGCGGTCGCCGCGATCTGCAGGGCCGCTGCCATTGCGCCGAGGAGGACGCCCCCGGCCAGGCTTGCGAGGATCGGCAGACGAAGCTGCCGCCGCGCCGCCGCCAGCCAAAGGGCGTAGAGTCCTGTCAGCAGCAGGCTGTACCAGGCAGTCTGCGCGTGACCCGCTGTCAGCAGCAGTGCTGTGAACAGCGCCAGCCAAGCCGTGTCGATGCGCTGCCGCTCGGTGACGACACGATGGACAGACCAGCACAGCCAGGGGAGCCACGCCGCGGCTGCGATCATCGGAAACGTGCCCAGGCGGGCGACCAGATAGCTCGTCAGCCCAAATGCGAGGGTGCTCAAACCGACGCCGAGCGTGCTGTAACCGAGGCGCTGGCTGAAGCGCCACATGCCCCAGCCGCCGATCAGCAGGTGAATGACCGCCGTCCAGCTCAGCGCCGGCGCCGCCGGTAGGATGAACGCAGGCCAGCTTAAGGGGTAGAGCAGCATCGATTGGTAATTGGCGAACAGCGGAGCGCCTGCGCCGTTGTACGGATTCCACAGTGGGAGCTGGCCGCTGCCGAGCAAGTCCACAGCCAGTAGCCGCCAGGGGTAGAACTGAAGTGTCGGCAGGCCCCAGATGAAGACTTCACCGAGCAGCAGCCGGTGAAACAAAATGAGCAGCGCAGCCGCCAGCAGCAGCAGTGGAACCAGCTTCGGCAGTTCGTAGGTCTTTGTCATCTTGTGCGCACCGTGAAAACGATCGTGAGGATGAGCGCCGTGAGCCAGACCAGCCCGCCTATGTGGTAGGCTGTCCGCGTTTGGGCGTTGATCAGTGTGACTGTGTCCTCCGGCGGCAGCCCAGGCCAGCCGCTCGGCCACCGCGGGACTCGATCGCGCGGCAGCGTGAGTTCGTAATCCAGATTACGATAGATGTGGATGCCGTCCACCGTCTCCACCTGCCGCAGCCGTGGGTGGTTGATCGGATAGGGCGCGACGACATGGCTGACCTGCCATGCAGCCAGCGCCCGTGTATCGGGCAGTGCGCCGCGGTTCGCGAGCGTCATATCGTCGCCCTGCACGTCCTGAAGCGGCGGTTGGACGACGCTGTAGCCTCGGCTCTCGACGCCGCTGCTGGCTGCGACCGCTGCGACCAAACCCTGGAGCTGAAACGGATCGACCCCGCCGAACAGCGCCAGCCCATGCTCGATGGCGGTCTGCTGCGGCAGGCTGTAGGCCGGTGAGTAGATGCGATCTGCCTGTTCGCTGGTCAGCAGGCTCGCGATGTTTTCCGAGGGCTGCCGCCAGCGGTCTGGGCCGCGCCATTCCAGCCAGGCACGCGCGTTGACGAGCAGTTCAACGCCGATCAAGAGCAGCAGCAGGGCTGTCATGGGCCGGGGCGTAATTTTGTGGGCGAGCGCAAGCAGTGTGATGACTGCCGCCGTGCCGCCGAAGATCAGCAGGTGTGCACCGCTTGCAGCCAGTTCGGGCAAGCTGATGATTGTGAAGCCGCCGCAGGAGAGCGCGACAACCATCCCGACGATGCTCAACAGCTGCAGCCTTTCGCGGCCTTGACCGCCGCGCCGGGCAGCAGCGTCGAGTAGCGATTGCACACCATAGCCGGCGAGCAGCGGCAGTGTGAGCGCGATCACCAACCAAGCGCGCGCGGGCACGCGGAACCAGCGCAGCGGCGCGATCGCTTCGACGAGAGCTTGCCAAATAGGCGTGTTGGTGCCAAGCGCGTAC
>CAYTME010000001.1:4383-19950 GCA_964438415.1 uncultured Pleurocapsa sp.
GCGCGAGGGCGCACACGATGACCCAACCCCACAGTCGGCGCGGCTGCGTGAGCAGCCCGAACGCGGCTAACCCGAGCACCGTCACGCCGCTGAAGGTGAGCGTCTCGACATCATGGGCCGGCGGAGCGAGAAGCAGCCCCGCCAGATGGCCTGGCTCGAGCGAAAACACGCCTGCCTCGTATGCGCTCAAGGCGGCGCGGCTGAGATACGGCTGCCAGGATACGAGTGGAAGGATCAGATGCAGCGTCAGCAGCAGACCGAGCGCGGCGATCCACACGCCGTTCACTGCGCGATGCCAGCGTCGCGTCGCAGCGCAGTGCCACAGCCCGTACCCGGCAGCGAGCGGCAGCGCGAACAAGCTCAATCTCAAATCGGACAGCAGCATCAACGCCGCGGTGCCGCTCGTGAGCAGGAGCTTGCGCAGTGAGAACGGCGCATTGCACCAGGCGTAGGCACGCCACATCAGCCAGGGAAACCACGCCAAAGCGTAGATCAAATCGAGATGCCCAGCCCCTGCATGCCCGATCATTCGAGGGGCGAGCATATAGGCGACTGCGGACGCGCCAGCGGCACTGCTGCTCAACTGAAGTCCGCGCGCCCACTTCCACATGCCCCATCCTCCGATGAGCAGATGCGTGACGAGCATTAGATTGAGATGGATCGCTGGCGGGAGGAAGGACGCCATCCACTGGGGTGGGTAAGCGGTCTTGTTCAGCGGGTTGGCGGCGAACGGCTGACCGCCCATGTTCAGTTCCCACCAAACAGGCGGAAAGTCTCCGCGCGCTGCCCTGTCCCGCAGATAGAAGGCTGCGGGGTAGTGCGCGATCGCGGCATCGGAGAATTGGGCATTGGGGCGAAAGGTCAGACCATCTGCGCGAAAACCGCAAACGATCAGCATTGCCACCGCAGCGACCGCGATGTGTCTAAGGTGCATAGACGGTCACGCTGCCGAACTGCGCGATCTGTTCGAGATCATGGACGCAGGCGGCTTGGCCAAGTGTTGTCTCAAGCGGGCCGACAAGAACATAGCGGATGTCATACGCAGCCAACAGTGTCTGGCACGTCGATCTATCACTTTCAGCGAACCATGCCTCTACCTGGCTCAACTTCGTGTCTGCATCGAGCGTCTCATATGGATGGCCGTAGACGACGCGCGCATCCGTGTGTGCGGGTATCCAGGAGCTCACCTGAGGGGAAGCCAGTACGACGGCGTTACGTTCCGCGTGTGTCCGCAGCCAATTGAATGCCTCGTGATAATCGCTGGGCAGCAGAACACCGCTGATCTGCTGTGGATTCAGATTGAACAACAGTACGGGCGCAAACAGGGTGAAGAGTAGGCTGATCGGCATGAGTGCGAAGACTGCTGCAAAAGCGAGCGCCCGACGGCGGCGGCTGATGTAACGCAGCCAAACGTCTTCCAGTGCTCGGGTGGCGAAGTACGCGATCGGCAGCATCATGGCGGCGCTGAAGCGGCGCTGGATGTTGGTTGGCAGGTAGATCGTCACCAGTATCATGATCAGCCACAGCAAAAACAAACGGTCTCCGTCCATCTCGAAACGTCGCAGTGCTCGCGCGATGCCGGGCACTGCGATCAACAGCGGCAGCCCTAGTCCAAGCGCGAAGATATGCGGCGGCGGAGCAGCGGTCACGTTCTGGGCGTTCCAGGTTGTCAGTGCGGGATTGCTGCCGACCGCAAGCCAGTAGTAAGCGAGCAGCGGCGCTGCAGGCAGCCCAATGGCCAGCAGCCAGCGTACCAAACGCGGTCGCCAGCGGCGAGCCTGCACGATCGCGATCACAGCGTAGGCAAACAGTGCCCCACCCAGAGGCACCAGAACCTGCGGATACAGCAGCGCCAGTGCCAGGCTGATCAAGCTCGCAGCGGGCATTTGTCGGTCCATGCTGGGGAAGTTTTCGGCACCCGGTCTCAGCGCCACGATCAAGATGCCGATGAGCAGCGCCACGAGGGCAAATGTCAGCGGGAAATGCACATTCATCAACGAGCTGTAGAAAGGAAATATCTCTGGGATGGTCAGGTCGGGAAAGCTGGTGGTGTTCAATGGTGCAGCCAAGAGCCAGCCGAAACCAGCGCCGCCTGCCGCGATGGCGAAGAACAGCCTTCGCGGCCGCACTTTCGTCCAGATAACGGCACCGAGATGATAGATGGCGATATACATGAACAGCGATGCGCCGAGCCGAGCAACGTGGAGCATCACGACATTCGGGATGCCGATCAGACCTGCGATGTAACCGAGCACCGGATAGATGACCTGGATCAATGCGCCATTGTGCACTTCAGGTGTGTGCTGGAATGTGACGAGCAGGGAGCCATTGGTGCCCAGTCGCATTTTGCTCAAGTAGGTGGCACCATCCAGATAGTTGTGAAGCGCGCCCATAAATACGTAGTCGCCAGTGCCTTGGATAGCGATCCAGATCAACGGCACAAAGGCCAGCAGTACCAACAGACTCGTGACGAAAATCAGCCAGCGCCATTCTGCCGGCGCAATGTGGATGCCTGTCCCGACATGAGAACGCGAAGCCGCATTTGCTTTTTCGAAGCGGTAATCATCTGAATGTGACATGACATCCCTTCTGTCAGCAGCTTGTGCGCCGTGTACTCGTATTGTACCCATACTCGCACATGTCGAGGCTTGACACTGACGCGCACAACGCCGCGCGTTCCGCAATCCGTAATGCTTGACGCCTGTTTCTAAACGGCAAAGCCGATGCAGAAGGATTTACAATAGAGCGGCGGCTGGATGTACACAAGCGCGAGTGAACTGAAATGGCCTTCGATCTCCAGAATTTCACGATCGGATTATTGAGTGGTTGGGCCAGCGCGTATGCCGTCTATCGCTACCGGCATGTCGTGCGTTCGGTCGTGCAGTCTGCGCGCAGCGGCGCGACGAGTGCACGCAACAATGCGACGCGCAGTGCTGATGCTCGCTATCTGCACGATCTGGTCAATCACTGTGAGACCAGTCATCTCGCCGGGCGCTTCGTCCGCCTCAGCGAGATCCTGGTCGAACCGCGGTTCATTCTCGCCGAACCTCTCGCCGCCCCTCCAGACGAAGACGAGCTGCCGGATGTTTTCGGCGTCATACCGCTCATTCACGATCTACCCGCGCTGCACACGCCTTACAATGTGCCGACCGTTTCGATCGGTGAATTGGGCAGCGGCGCGCGCGCGCTGGCGCTTTTAGGACGGATGGGCAGCGGGCGGACGACAGCGCTGCACACAATTGCGCTGTTCAGCCTGAACCGAGTCAAGTTCAGCGCCCATGCCGATACCGTGCAGCGGCTTATCGCGGATGAGGAGAGCAAACTTTCGGACAAAGAGCGTGCCAAACGTGCGCAGGAAAGACTCCACCTGGAGGAGGAGGCGCGGGAGAAGCTCATCCAGATACGCGGAACATCGGTTCTGAGCGCCCAGGAGTCCGAAGCGAAATCCCGCGGATCACTTTTCAACCGTCTGATGCCGCTGTTGGTCGATCTCGGCAGCTTCGATTTCGACATGTTGGCGCACGGGGACATCGACCCCGCGGAACCTCTCGTACGCGCAGCACAGTCTGAGGTGCGGCGTATCACGGCCAGCATCATACCGGGGAGCATCTATCGTCGTTTGGAGCGCGGTGAGAGCTTGGTGCTGATTGACGGTTTCGACGAACTGATGCCGTCGCAGCAGACCGCCGCGCTGACTTGGCTCAGCGCCTTCATCGAGCAGTACGGTCAAAACTTCATCATCGTGACCGGCCCAGTCTACGGTTACGGTCCGCTTGTCGAGGCGGGACTGGCTCCGGTCTTTTTGCGACCCTGGCAGGACTATGATATTCGGCGGTCGGTCGATCTTTGGGCGCAAGCGCTGCCCAATTTGAGCCAGCGGCGTACCAGCGGCGCGCGCAAGCCAGAGGCCGAAGAGATCGAGCGCGTTCGCCAGGACAACCGCGTGCTCCTGCCTGCCGAGCTGACGCTCAAGGCCTGGTCGATGCTCAGCGCGCATCCGGAGCAAGGGCACATCGGCGGCTGGTTCCGCGCTTATTTGGAGCGTCACCTGCCGCCAAAATCGTCTTGGGATGCCATCTTGCCAGACCTGATCCAATTGGCCGTCCTTGAACTGGATGAGGGCTATATTCTGCGCGAGCGTGTCGAAGCAGTCGATGCCGAACGTGCACCCGCGAGTCCGGTAGCGACCGCCGAAATCCCGGCCAACACAGCCAAGCCTGAGGCAGAACAGGGTAAAGCCGGACAGCAGAAAGCCACTTCACGCGCGAACTGGCTGCTGACGCTGGCCGCCAGCGGACTGCTGCACAGCTTTGGGCGCGGACGCTATCGTTTCAGACACCCGATCATCGCTAGCTATCTTGCCAGCCTAAGTCTTGAGGATGCGCCGCTGGAGAGACTATATGATCGAGCCGGTCAAGCGAGATGGAAACAGGCGGTGGCGCTGGCCGCCTCCTACCTGCCGCTCGACAGACTAGCCCAAGCGCGCCTCGCTGCCCCGGTCGATCTCCTGCACGCTTCGCTGTTCGAACTCGCCCATTGGCTCAAATACGCGCCGCAGGAAGTCGCCTGGCGGGGTGCTGCACTGCGCCAACTGACGACGGTCTTTATTGCGCCGAGTCAGTACCCGCTGACGCGCAAGCGCGCTGCCGCGGCGTTGGTTGAAGCGCGCGATCCAAGTGTGTTGTTCATCCTGCGCAAGGCGCTGCGCAACGCGAATCCGCTGATCCGCTCGCTCGCCTGTCTGGCTTTGGGCGCTTTGGGCAGCCCGGATGCTATCGCCGATCTGCGCGTGCTCATCAACGACAGCGAGAGCGCAGTTTCCCTGTCAGCGGGCATGGCTTTGGGTGCGATCGCAACCCAGGAGGCGCTCGAAGTGATGGCGGTCGCCTTCACGCAGGGCAGTGAGCCGGTGCGTAAAGCCATGGCCGAGGCGTTCGCCGCACTGCCGGACGAGGGACATCCGGTGCTCTACGATGCTGTTCGCCAGGACGACGTGCTGCTGCGCCGCGCCGCGATCTTCGGTATCCGCCGTGTGCGCGCCAATTGGGCTTTGGCCGCGATCTATCATGCGTTCTTGCACGATCCAGAATGGTACGTGCGTTCGGCTGCCGAGTCCGCTTTCATGGAGCTGCAATTCGGCGAAAAGGAACGTACGATCGAAAGTCGTCCGGCACTAGCCGCAATTGCCTGGCTGGCTGAGTGGGCGCAGAGGCGGGGTGAGTCAGCGCCCGATGTGGAGAATGGACTGCCGCTGCTTCTCGGCGCACTGCGTGATGATGAGCCGTTGGTGCGTGCTCTGGCTGCGCAGACGATTGGACAGTTGGGCGCGGTGCCGGTTGCGCGCGCGCTGTATCGTGCACTGCGCGATGCGCATGACGATGTGCGCGCATCGGCTTTTGAAGGCCTTGCCGGGCTTCAACTGTGGCTAGGGCGTGCGCTGCCGATGCCAGAAGCGTAGCGCATGGCGCTGCAGCCCCAGTCCTTTCGACAAATCAATCAGTATGAAAAACGTGCTGACCGCCGACCGCGGGCGGCACTCTACTGCAGTCGTCGGTTTGTACAGGGTCATTTCGTTAACGCAGCCATGTCCGCACGCCTTGCAGTGGTCGTCGTTGGAGACAAGGACTGCGTTGGGTCAGGGGGTGGGCGAGGAAGCAACTGACGCCGCAGCGCGGCTGATCGCGCTGCCGATCAGCTTGAGGAGATGCTCGACCGGCGCGGCTGGTGCTGGATCGATGTAGGCCGCCATCATGAAGGTCACCTAACACGCGATCAAGTTTTGGTCGCGCCGCATCATCACGCTTGAAAGCCGAGCCGCGCTTCCACTTCCGCTGTCGTCAGTCCCTCGACGCTGATGATCTTATCGCGTGCATTCGCCCCGGCGACGATTTCAAGCCGGCTGGCTTCGATACCTAGCATACCCGCCAGCAGCCCGATCAGCTCGGCATTGGCGCTTGGGTCGCCAGCCGGAGATGCAACGAGCCGGACTTTGATCGAACCGTCATCCTGGATGCCGACGACCTCGCTTGCTTCCGCTTGTGTGACCACTCGGACAGCGATGGCTGTGCCACCGCGCGCGTCGGTGATTTCAAATTTGCGCCTCTGTTTCATCTCTGGCCCCTGCCCGTCTTTTTCTCTTCAAAGCGCAGCCACACCAACATCGTAACATATGGACATAGTGCTCACAAGTTGAGGCTGCAAGCTTCGATTCTAGAAGCGTAGGAACATCATGAGCACCTGAATAGCCAGAAAGACGACCAGCGGGCTGAAATCGAACATGCCGGTCTGGGGCAGCACACTGCGCACTGGACGCAGAATCGGCTCCGTGAGGTCAAAGACGAAACGAATGATCGGGTTGTTCCGGTCGACGTTTGGGAACCAGCTCAGCAGCACGCGCGCGAGCAGCAGCAGTTCCACGAATAACAAGAGATAGTAGATGATGATCATGTGCAGTTCCCTTCAAGTGGTTTCAAGAGCGTTCACCAAAGATCGCCCGTCCGATCCTGATCATAGTCGCGCCCTCTTCGATCGCAACGGGGTAATCATCGGTCATCCCCATGCTGAGTTCCGGCAGCGGCAGCTTCAGCGTTTGTTCTAGCCTAGCGCGCAGAGCAGCGAGCCGGGCGAATACGGGCCGCGCAGACGCCATGTTTTCGACGATCGGTGCCATCGTCATCAGGCCGCGGAAGCGCAGCCCGGGCAGCTTGGCGATTTGACCAACCGTGTCAACCAAGGCCGTGCGCAGTGCCGCGTCCTGCTCGAAATCGGCGGCTGTAAAACCGTATTTGCTCGTTTCGCCCGAGACATTACACTCAAGCAGAATATCCAGTGACCGCCCAGACTCAGCCGCGAAGCGTGACAAACGTTCCGCCAGCTTCAGGCTGTCGACCGAATGGACGACTTGAAACAGCGGCAGCACATCTTTCGCCTTGCGGCTTTGGATGTGCCCGACCATGTGCCAGACGAGCGGTCTTGGAACACGCTCACGCACCGCCGCTATCTTATCGCCTGCTTCTTCTACGCGATTCTCGCCGAAATGTTGCAAGCCTGCGAGTGCAGCCGCCTCGATCACAGCAGGCGGATGCGTCTTGCTGACGGCGACTAGGGTTATCGATGTCGGATCACGTCCGGCCCGCGCGCACGCAGCCGCAATCTGATCCTGCACCCGCGCGATATTATCGGCGATATTCATAAGGACATCACGGCACCGAAGCGCCCAGTGCGGCCGCGTTCTCCGCGGTGCGAGAAGAATTCATTGGTGTTTGAGGCCGTGCAGATTGCGGCGGTTTCAATCTGCTCGACACCAGCACGCCGCAGGTCAAGGGCACTGGCGGCCCAGAGATCGAGAAAGGTGCTGCCATCGGCCTCGCTGCGACGGATTAAGCCGTCCAGCGTGCCAAAATAACTGTGCACTGCATGTACGACATCTTCGCCGACTTGATAGTGCTCCGGCCCAATGCTGGGGCCGATCAGCGCCTGAATGTCATCAGCCTTGCAGCCGTACCCCCGCGTCATGGTATGCACCGTGTTGGACGCCACCCCGGCTGTGAGGCCGCGCCAGCCAGCATGGGCCATGCCGATGACACCGCGCACCGGGTCGAAAAACAAGATCGGCACACAGTCGGCGAAGCGCATACTCAGCGCGGTGTCCGCTTTATCCGTGACCATCGCATCGGCGAAGGCCAGCCAGCGCCGGCCCTTGACGGGGGCGTGCGCGATGATTACGTCATTGCCATGCACCTGCCAGACCGTGCATGCGGCGCGGTCATCAACGCCGAGCGCCGCATACATGCGCTCGTGATTGTGCCGGACTGAGCGCGGATCATCGCCGACATTGCCGCCCAGGTTCAGACTGTCGAACGGAGCTTGACTCGTTCCCCCTTGGCGGGTGAAGATGCCGTGCTTCAGATTGTACCAGCGGCTGCTGCGGTAAAATGCAAGGCCATCTTGCTCGACACGCTCCACAGATGAACAGTCTCCTCTGACACGCTGTAGGTGACCAGGGATTATAGCCTGAGGACTCGTGCTGGGAGTAGGCCTGTTTCAGCGTTCAGATCGCTTGCTACCGTGATAGCCTTGGTTGTATACTCCGTACAACTATGTTATGGAAAGGGTGAGCGCTCATCTGCGTTTGGGCAGCAGATTTTGGCGCGGTTACATGAGTGAACACGATGAGCGGCGCTTCTCTAGGAGCATCTCCGTGCTCATTGTTGATGATCATCCCTTGTTTCGAGATGGTCTGCAGCGGGCGCTGGAATTTGAGGACGACATCGTGGTCTTGGGGCAGTGCGCCGATGGAGAGGTAGCGCTGCGAGCGGCGCGCGAGCGCCAGCCAGACGTCATTCTGCTCGATGTCAGTTTGCCACAGATCAACGGCTTGCAGGTCGCGCGGCAGCTTCGGTCTGAACTTGGCCGTATTGCCGTCGTCATTTTGACGGCGTACCATGACTCGCAGCAGGTGATTCACGCCATGCGCGCAGGTGCTTCGGCCTACTGTGCTAAGGATATCACGCCCGATAAATTGGTCGAGATTATCCGCCTGGTCGCCAGCGGCTACTACGTGGTCGATGAGCAGCGGATGACGGATGACGAATTCCAACGCTGGCTCAGCAGCAGTTTGGAAGCGATCACCGGCCCATATGTCATCGATCCGGATGAGCACTACGTGCCGCTCAGCCCGCGCGAGCTGGAGATCCTCCAGTTTGTGACCAACGGTTTGAGCAACAAGCAGATCGCGCAGCGGCTTCGCATCAGCCAGCAGACAGTCAAGAATCATATGACGTCGATCCTGAAGAAACTCAACGTTCAGGATCGAACACAGGCGGCTGTGACCGCCTTAAGGCACGGATGGGTGCGGATAAAGGACAATGGTTGAGGCAGATGAAGGCCGCTCAAACGGAGAAAAGATCGACAATGAACCGAGAAATGGGTGCCGATACGACAACTCGCGATGAGTTAGGCGAACTGCTGCGCCAAGAGATCAAGCGCATCCGTGAGAAGCTGAGTGAGATCAAGGTGCAGGTCGAGCAGACTCAGTTGGTGGTCGATCGCGAGCAGTCGCGCAATGCCGACATCGCGACCGAACTGCGCCGCGTGCAGGACAACATCGATACGACCCCGCGCCCCGATATTCGAATGGTATACGACAACGCCCTTGAAGCGCGCTTTCGCCTCACGACCATGACCGGTCAACTGGAGAAGTTCCAGACCACGCGCGAGCTTCTGGAAAAACAGTTAGAACTGCTCACGACCGTCTTCAATTTGATCAACGGCGGTTCGATCTCCCTGCCCAATGAGGGTGAGACGGGTGGCGCTGCAGCTGGTCCATCGATCAGTATCATCCGGGTTGTGCAGGCGCAGGAAGAAGAGCGTCAGCGGTTGGCGCGGCAGATGCATGATGGCCCGGCACAATCTTTGACTAATTTCATCCTCCAGACAGAAATCTGCCAGCGTTGGTTCGATCGCAATCCAGCGCGCGCGGCGGAGGAGTTGAACGGTCTGAAAGAGATCGCCAGCGTGACCTTCAAGAAAGTGCGCGATTTCATCTTCGATCTGCGCCCGATGATGCTCGATGACCTCGGCGTAGTGCCGACCGTGCGCCGTTATGTCGACACATTTCGCAGCAGTAATGATATCGAGGTCAAACTGAACATCCTGGGTGAAGAGCGGCGCCTCCAGTCGCACTTGGAGGTGATGATCTTCCGCGCGATCCAGCATTTGATGGTGAACGCGCGGGATTATGCCAACGCCGAAGAGATCACGATCAAGCTCGACCTGACCGGCAGCCGAATCAAGATCACGGTCGAGGATAACGGACGCGGTTTTGATGCCGAGGCCGCCATGATGGGCGACGAAACGTACCATGATCCGCGCGCTCAAAGCCTGGTGACGCTCAAGCAGCAGTACGAGCTGGTGGGGGGATCGGTCGCGGTGTTCAGCGGTGAGGAAGAGGGCACCAGCGTTCGTCTCGAGCTGCCCGCAAGCGACAATTGAGCGTGATGGTCGCGCAGTACTGCCAGTACATTCGGACTGTTGGTAATTCCTTCAGGGTTGTCTACACTACTTGCGCATATACTGGTGACAAACGCCTGACCAAAGCGGCAGCGCGCAAGCACTGCCATTGAGTATTCATCCACTGCGTACCCGACGGAGGGGCTACATGGGACGCTTGCGCACTATTTTGATCGTCTTAGTCTTGGTTGTCCTCATCGCTGCTGCCGCAATCCTGCTGCTGCCGCAGCTTTTGGCACCACCCCCAGCGCCCACACCAGCTCCAGGCCAGACGCCTCAACCTGTCCAGGTGGTGCAGCCTGCGGCGACGCCTGTGCCGGTTGAACAGGTCGTCATTGCCCTTCAGCCGATCCCGCGCGGCGCGCGCATCACCAGAGCCTTGATCGATGTCGTCGATTGGCCAGTTGTCGCGCCGGCGGGTGGAGAAGGCGCAGGGATCAATGCTCCGCCGGGTTCCCTCGCCAGAATCGAAGATGTGGAAGGTCGCTTTGCTCGAACCGAGATCGTCCAGGGGCAGCCGATCCTGATCAGCATGATTGTCGAAGATCTCACCGACCCGAACGCGCTGGTGGATGTCGGTTCCGATGCGGCTGTGCTGCTGGAGGCAGGTCAGGTCGGTATCACCGTGCCGATGGATCGCCTCACGTCGGTCGGCTACGCCATTCAGCCGGGTGATCGGGTCGATGTCATCATGTCGATCTTGTTCGTCGATGTCGATGAAGAGTTTCAGTCCCTGCTGCCCAATCGCGTCACTTTGGTTTCGCAAGACCCGGAGACGCAGCAGATTCAATTGACGACCGCTATCGAGGGGCGTCTCGACCCGCTTGGTTTTGGCAATGCGGTCGTCGGGCCTTCGGAACGGCAGCGTCCACGCCTAGTCACGCAGCGGACTATCCAGAATGCGTTCGTCATTCATGTCGGTGAGTTCCCGCCCGATGGCGTGCTGTTCGCGACGCCAACATCGGCTGCGCCGCCGCCTCAGCAGCAGACCACTGGTGATGGACAAGGGACGCCGGTTCCCCAGCCGACTCCGTCTCGGCCAAACATCGTCACGTTGGGCGTTTCGCCACAGGATGCGGTTGTGCTGACGTGGGCGATCGAAGCACGGCTGCCGCTGACATTTGTGCTGCGTTCGGTGCGCACGTCAACGGAAGTGGCGACCAGCCCCGTCACCCTGGATTACATCCTCACCCAGTTTAACATCGAGCTGCCTGGCCGCCGTCCCTACAGCATCGAGCCTGCCATTCGCAGCATTCGCCAATTGGTGGTTGAAGACCAGGTCAGCTTGAGCGAGGGCGAGTGAGACCGAGCTTGAAGGCTCACGTGATGGTAGTCCTGTAGCGAGTACAGCGAGAGTACGGTATGTTTTCACGTAGAAACACCGGTGGTGAAGTAGGCAAGGATGTCATCCGCATTGTGATTGTGGATGACATCCCGGATACACGCGAGACGATCAAGAAGCTGCTCGCCTTTGAAGAGCAGGAATTCACTGTCGTCGGCACGGCCGGAAGCGGTACCGAAGCGATCCGCGTCGTGCAGGAGACACAGCCTGATGTCGTCATCATGGATATCAACATGCCGGACATGGATGGTATCCAAGCGACTTCGCAGATCGCAAAAGTCGTGCCCACTGCCGCGGTCATCATCATGTCCGTGCAGCAGGACAGCGACTACTTTCGGAAGGCAATGCTGGCGGGTGCGCGCAACTACCTGTTCAAGCCGGTCGATCCGGACGAGCTGTACGGCACCATCCGCGCTGTTCACAAGCAGCATGAAAGTATCCGCCGCCAGTATGCCGCCATTCAGTCTGTGCCGGTCGATGCGCGTCCGCACCCTGTGCCGCTGATGCCCGATTCCGATAATATCGTGCGCCCGGGCCATGTGATCGTTGTCTACAGCCCGCAGGGCGGTGTCGGCTGCACGACGATCGCGACCAACCTGGCCGCAGGCATGATGAAGAAGGGTATCAAGGTCTTGCTCGTCGATGCCAATCTGCAATTCGGCGATGTGGGCGTTTTCCTCAAGATACAGTCGCAGTCGACCCTGCATGACCTGGTCGATAAGATCGACGACTTGGATACCGATTTCTTCGATAGCATCGTCTCGACTCACGAGAGCGGACTCAAGGTGCTGCTCGGGCCGCCGCGCCTGGAACTTGCGCTTGAAGTCGAGCAGACTCCGAATGCTGTGTCGCGCATCCTCGAAAAAGTCGCGACGAGCTACGATTTCGTGATCGTCGATACCGCCTGTCATCTCAACGAGTCGCAGCTTGCGCTGTTCGATATGGCGACCAAGATCGTGTTGGTCGCAACGCCGACTCTTGCCTCGATCAAGAACACGCGCTTCGTCCTCGATCTATTTGATAAGCTGAACTATGTGCCAGGCAAGACGGTTTTCGTTTTGAACCGGCTCGAAGACGAACGCCAGCAGCGCGCCGGACGTGTCACCATCCCAACGGAGACGATCGAAAAACATCTGCGCCGCACGGTGGAAGCGCAGATCCCGACTGACGAGCGCACGATGCTCAGTGCGGTCAACAAAGGGGTGCCGGTGATCGTCTATCAACGCGATCGCTCGCGCTCGCCCGTGCGCGAGTTAGTCGATTTGTCGGAACTGCTCTACAATCAACTCATGGGCGGTAACGTTGATGATCTCGAAGATACGTCCGCTGCATCGAAGACGCATAAAACCAATCCCCTGTCGCGATTGGTTGGTCGGTGAGGGCGTTTTGGGAATGCGTGAGCAAGGAGACTAGGCATGTCGTCGCTTTTGAGTCGTATTCAAGATCCGAAGCGCCCTGGAGCCGGTGGACAGGGTGGTGGCTCTGAGTCAGGTGGAGACAATCCGGCCCCACAGCGTAAGCCCTCTGCGATGCCGCAGGCCAAGGGCATCAGCGGCCCCGATCGCGAGTACTCCAACCTGAAGAACCGCGTCCAAGCACGCTTGATGAACGAACTCGATCAAACGATCGATACGTCACGCAAGAACGAGATCCGTGCGCACATCGAAGAATTGTTCTACTCGATTCTTTCGGAAGAAAGCATCGTGCTGGCGCGTGCTGAGCGGGAACGTCTGCTCGAGGCCATTATCGCCGATATCACAGGCTTTGGCCCCCTGGAGACGCTGCTGGCGGACGAAACGATCACCGAAATCATGGTCAACGGGCCGAAAAATGTGTTTGTGGAGCGCGCAGGCACCATCTTCCGCGCGCCCGTCACATTTGAAGACGATGATCACGTGATGCGCGTTCTCGACCGCATCGTCGCGCCGCTCGGCCGCCGCATTGACGAAAGCTCACCGCTGGTCGATGCTCGTCTGCCGGATGGATCGCGCGTCAACGCCGTCATCAGGCCGATTTCACTGGTCGGGCCGACGATCACGATCCGTAAGTTCTTCAAGAAGCCGCTGACGGTTGAAGACTTGATCAGCAAAGGCTCGATTACGAAAGAAATGGTCGAGTTCCTGCGCGCTTGCATCTTGGCACGGCTGAATATCATCGTCTCTGGTGGCACGGGGTCGGGCAAGACGACACTGCTCAATATCCTATCCGGCTTCATCCCAGAGAATGAGCGCATCGTGACCATCGAAAATGCAGCCGAGCTGCAGCTTCGCCAAGAGCATGTGGTCACGCTCGAAAGCCGCCCAGCCAACATCGAAGGCAAAGGCGAGATCACGATCCAGAACCTCGTGGTCAATAGTCTGCGTATGCGACCCGACCGCATCGTCGTCGGTGAGTGCCGTTCGGGCGAGGCGCTGGACATGCTGCAGGCGATGAACACGGGTCACGATGGCTCGCTGACGACCCTGCACGCCAACAGTCCGCGCGATACGATTGCGCGTCTCGAGGTGATGTGCTTGATGGCGGGCATGGACCTGCCCGTGCGCGCCATCCGCGAGCAGATCGCGAGTGCGGTCGATCTCGTGTGCCATCAAGAGCGCCTGCGCGATGGTACGCGCAAGGTGGTCAAGATCACCGAGGTTCAAGGCATGGAAGGCGACATGATCACGATGTCGGATATATTTGAGTTCGAACAGACCGGCGTCGAGGGCGGCCGCATCATCGGTCGTATTCGCCCGACGGGCATCCGGCCTAAGTTCATCGATCGCATCGAGGCGGCTGGCATCTACCTGCCACCGTCGGTCTTCGGCATTGGGCAGCGGTACTAATCCTCTAACTTTCGTGTGCGCGTGAGGCAGGGCGGAACGCGGGGTGCTTGACTCGTGTTCCGCCCTAGCACTAGAATCAATCAACCGATGAAGATGTGCTTGTTCCGGGGATGAACTAGGATGGATGCAACACAGATCATCATTGTCGCCGTCGCGGTAGTTGCGGCGCTCGGTGTCCTCGTGTGGGGCATCCGCAGTGTACGCTCGGAGCGCAGCGAAATCGAGGAGCGGCTGGAGAATCTCGGTGCCGTTTACGAAGAAGTAGTCGATGAGTCGGCCATTGAAATCGATGAAAGCCAGCGCGAGCGCAAGTCCTCAGCGCTGCAGCAGCGACTCGACGAAGTGCTTTCCGAGCGCAGTTTTGGCAAACGCTGGCGAACGCAGCTCTCTCGCGCCAACCTCAAGCTGACGGTCGCGGAATTTGCGGCACTCCACGTGATCGCGATGGTCGGCTTCTTCATCGTGGGCTACTTCATCCTCTTCGGCCAGCAGCTCATCATGGGCATTATTTCCGCCTTCGTCGGTTTCTTCGCGCCGCGCATCTATCTCTCAATGGCGGTCGGCAAGCGTCTGAAACAATTCGAGAGCCAACTGCCGGACACGATCAGTCTGTGGGTCAATGCGCTGCGTTCCGGCTACAGTGTGCCGCAGGCCATGGAGGCGATCGCGCGCGATGCGCCAGAACCGACGAGCACCGAGTTTCATCGCGTCGTTCGGGAGATGCAGATCGGCATCCCGATGCCGCAGGCGCTTGACCACCTGCTCGAACGTGTGGAGAGCGAAGACCTCGATCTGATCGTGACGGCGGTCAATATCCAGCGTGAGGTCGGCGGTAATCTGGCCGAAATCCTGGACGTGATCGGGTACACGGTGCGTGAGCGCATCAAACTGAAGGGTGAGATCCGCGTTTTGACGGCGCAGGGGCGCATCACCGGCTACTTGATCAGCTTTCTGCCGATCGTCCTCGCCCTGTTCCTCTACAGCATCAACCCCGGTTACATGGGGCGCTTGTTCGAGAACCAGGCGTGTGGTTGGCCGATGCTGGGTCTGGGGCTGATCTTGATCGGCGTCGGCGCTGCCATCATCAACAAGATCGTCGATATCGATATTTAGCCACTCGCGGGGTGTGCGGATGGATGCTGTCATCATTCTGATCATTGTCATTGCGGGCGGTGCGATCGTGGCGGGGCTGGTCTACGCCGGCCTGCGAGAAGATGGCACCCGTGACCCGCTGCAAGAGCGTTTGGCGATGTACGAGGATCGTGACATCCCACAGTCGCTCGAAGAGATCGAGCTGTCTCTTGGCTTCCAAGATCGCGTGCTTCTGCCGATGCTGCGCGGCTTTGCACGCACGACAACACGCTTGACCCCACAGAAACAGCTTGAAGA
>CAYTME010000001.1:20004-28825 GCA_964438415.1 uncultured Pleurocapsa sp.
TCTTCGCGGCTCGCATCGCGTTCATGTTGGTCGGCGTTGTCTTGATGTTCTTCGTCGCCTTCGTCTTTTCGCAGTCAACGCCGGTGACAACCGGCATCCTCTACATGCTTGGCGGGGCAGGGGTGGGTTTCATCCTGCCGGAACTGATGATCCGCAGCAAGATCCGCCGGCGTCAAGAGGGGATCGTGCGCGCGCTGCCGGACGCGCTTGACCTGCTCGTCATCTGCGTCGAGGCGGGTCTCGGCTTTGACATGGCGATGGGTAAGGTGTACGAGAAATGGGACAATGACCTTGCCCTTGCGTTTGGCCGCGTGCTCCGCGAAATCCAGCTTGGAAAGCTGCGCCGCGATGCGCTGCGCGATATGGCGAGCCGCATGGATGTGCCGGACGTGACCGCATTTACAGCGGCTGTCATCCAGGCGGATCAGCTCGGTGTGAGCATGGGACGCATCCTGCGTGTGCAGTCGGATCAGATGCGAGTCAAGCGCCGGCAGCGCGCGCAGGAAAAAGCACATCAAGCCCCGGTCAAGATGATGATCCCGATGGTGCTGCTGATCTTCCCGTCGATCTGGATTGTTCTGCTGGGGCCGTCGCTTTTGATCCTGATCGAGCGGCAGGGATCGCTGCCCATCTAGGGTTTGCCCGGAGCGCGTCTGCAGTATCTGAGGGACATCACATGTTCGTGAAACCTCCATGGCGGAAGTACCCATGATCCGGACAGAAGACACAGAAGCCCAGGCTGCCGCCGGGCTTCTGCGCTATATACCGGTAGATCTCTGGCTGGAGACCGTGCTGGACTGGGTGTTCCCACCCCGCTGTGCGGGCTGCGGTCGTGTCGATGCGATCTGGTGCAGCCGCTGCCAAGCGCAGATCGCACAGGAGCCGCCACAGCTTGCGCTGCGGACTCTGCCTTCACTGACTGCGTGCGCGGCGACCGGCTTGCACGATGGTAAACTGCGTTCGGCGATCCATGCCCTCAAGTATGAGCACGCTCGCGCTGTCGCCGAACCACTGGGAGAACGCCTTGCGGCTTGCCTCGCGGATCTTCACTGGCCGATCGATTTGATCGTGCCGGTTCCACTGCATCAAGAGCGCCTCCGCACACGCGGGTACAACCAGGCGGAGATGCTCGCTCGGGCGCTCTCGCACCGAGTCGGAGTCCCTTGTCGCGCCGACATCATCGCGCGAGTGCGCGACACACAGTCGCAGGTGGGACTGAATGCGGCCGAGCGGCAGCAGAATGTTCAAGCGGCCTTCGCACCGGTAGGCGAAAGTCTGCCAGATCTGGTGGTGCTGCTGGTAGATGATGTGTATACCACAGGTGCCACGATGGCCGCCTGTGCTGAGGCTGTACTGAGAGCGGGCGCACACGCTGTTTATGGGCTGACGGCAGCCGCAGCGCGCGCGTAAAGAAAGCACAACGTACAAGGAGCGATGTCATGGAAGTGCAGATTCACGGACGCAATCTCAAGATCGGTGAGCGCGTGGAAGAGTATGCCCGGCGCAAGTTAGAAAAACTCGACCGCTACCTACCGAACATCGCTGACGTGAGGCTCGAAATCACACGAGAACACACTCGGCGCGGTGAGGACATCCTCATCGCGCAGCTCACTGTGCGCCACAGCCGCGGCGCAATCCTGCGCGCCGAGGAGCGCGGCAACGGCAACGACCTGCAAGCCGTGGTCAATCACACCATTGACAACATGTACCGCCGTATTGAACGTTTCAAGGGCAAGCGTTCTGCAAAAGGCCGAACTCGCTTCTCCGAACGCTTCGTACTCACAGTCGAGGAGATGGAGCAGGCAGAAGAGATCCCCGCAGAGGAGATGCTGCCTCAGCCGGAACCGGAATTGGAGTTCGAGCCTGAAGTCGTCCGGCATAAAGAAATCACGCTGACGCCGATGAGCGAAGCCGAGGCTATCGAGCAGATGGAGCTGCTCGGACACTCGTTTTTCGTCTTTTTCAATATCGAGACGAACGGCGTGAATGTCTTGTACCGGCGCACGAGCGGCGACTACGGTGTCTTGGTGCCCATCGTCAGTTGAGCGGCGCAGCTCCGTCGTTGGTCTTGACGGTGAGGCAGGACGTCAGGTGGGCGGGGATTTACGCTCCGCCCACAGGCGGGCGAGCTGCTGATATTTGCGATGCTCGTTCCATGCCATCAATAGGCTCAAACGGAGACCGTGCAGTCCATCGCGGTAACCTTTGAGCGTGACGAAGCGCCACCAAAACTGCCGCATCGGCATCGTGATGAGCTGCTGCGGCTTCGCGGGAATGCCCCGGGCGAACAGCATTTCGGCATCGTAGGCGGTGTAGCGTCTCTGCTTGTCGAGAAACTGCGCGAGGTCGCGGTAGTTGTAGTGGATGAACGGGTGTGCAATCGAGCCGAGTGCGCCGTCGAGCACCGCGGTTTCGTGGACAGGGCGCGTCGGGTCATAATGCGCTTTGCCCACGCGCAGCAGCCGTGTTTGATAATCGGGATACCAACCTGCGCCTTTGGTCAGCCTGCCGAAGATATAGTTGTGCCGGGGGATCTGCCAGGCGGCGTAGCCTGGTTTTTCGATGACCTCGCGGATTTCGGCTGCCAGCTCCGCGGTGACGCGCTCATCAGCATCGACGAACAGCACCCAATCGGCGACATCGCTGACCGCTTCCAGCGCTGCATTCCGTTGGCTGGCATAGTCTGTGAAAGGGTGCTGCATCATGCGCACGCCTGCCCACATCGCCAGTGTCATCGTATCGTCGGTGCTGAACGAGTCGAAGACGACGATCTCGTCGCAAAAGCGCAGGCTCTCGATGCAGTCGGTGATATTGGCCGACTCGTTGTAGGTGAGGATGATGCCGATCAGGACGGTCATGCGCTGTATGTCCGTTCAATCACATCGTGATACGCCTGCGCCAATGCGGGCGATAGTCCGGCATGGCGCAGTTTGCGCTGCATACCCGTGCGGATCATACGGCGTGCAAGCTGGTATTTCCAATTGGGTTGATGTTTGCGGTACAGCCGCAGCCGGCTCGTCCACAAGTGACGGACGCTGTCGGGCTGCACCTGACCTGTGCTTTGTCCGCCCAAGTGGATCACGCGCGCAGCCGGTACACACAGCACACGCCAGCCCGCTTCGCGGATGCGCCAAGCCCAATCGATCTCCTCACAGTACATGAAAAACGCCTCGTCGAATCCGCCCGTCTGCTGGATGACCTCACGCCGCAGCATCATGGTCGCGCCCAGGACGAAGTCGACTTCGAACGGCTCTTGACCTTCATAGTCTCTGCGCGGGTAGCGACCGTTGAATGCGCCCTCGATCAAACGTCCTGGCGTCGGAAAGAACTCGACCCAGAGCTGGCGCAGGCCGGGAAAACGGAAAGCAGAGTGTTGAAACCGGCCATCTCCATAGCTGAGCTGCGCCCCGACCAGCCCTGCAGCGGGATCATTCATCAGTGTTTTGTACAGGGTGTAGGTGGCACCCGGCTGCGTGATCGTATCCGGGTTGAGCAGGTAGACCGCACTAGGCGTGTCGGGACTGTTCAGCCCCGCAAGCCGGATGCCTAGATTATTGGCGCGCCCGAAACCGAGGTTCTCTGGACTGGCGGTCACGTGAACCTGCGGAAAAGCGGCCGCGATGGCGTCGGCGGTGCCGTCTCGCGACGCGCAGTCGACAATGTGGATCGCCGTCTGCGGGCCATGCGCTTCGACATCTTCGATCAGACTGCGGACGGCTTCAAGCGCAAGCTGGCGGACGTTCCAGGTGACGATGACGACAGCGAGATCGGTCATGGGCTGCCGAGCGCCGCCAGGTCGAGGTCGGTCCGCTCGATCAAGTCGGCGAGCGGTTCAAAGTCGTCCGCTACCGGTATCCGCAGACCGTCTTGACCGAAGACCGCTCGCATTGCGTCGGCAAACTGCTCCGCCGCGCTGATGCCTTGCAAGGCTGCGTTGATCTGTTCTCGCAGTCCCAAACCGATTTCCTGCGGATAGAGCAACACCCCGAACGGCACCTCGATGCTGGCAATGCTTCTCACCGCTTCGTTCGCCTCAGCGGAGAGGGATGCAAGGTCGCTTTCAGTGATACCAGCGGCGTCGCACTCGCGATCGATCAGACCTTCGATCAATGCCTCATTGTCGTCATAGTCGCGAATGCGCCCGAGATCCCCGATCGGATCGATGCCGTTGGCGCGCAGCAGCAAACTGGGCAGCAGCCACGAGTTGATGTCTTGAACGTTCAAGCGGCAGAAGTTTCTTGCAGAAAGCTGCGCCAGACTGTCGATCGTCTCTGCTGCGCGTACGACGATCTGGACGGTCTCGGTGGTGCGTCGTACTTGCCCGACGGCACGCTCGCCGACCAGCGCAGCATCGCCGCAGTTGAGCGCCTCCGCCGCCGCGTGTGTCAGACCATCGATCCAAGCAGCGGACAGCGTGCCTGTAGGTGAGGCGCAAAGCGCGGCCAAGGCTTCGGCTTGACGATCGACCAATGTGAAGCGGATATCGAGTTCGAGGCGGTCAGCAAGCGTTTCCCTCAACTGCTCCACAGCATCTACAGCCGCTTGGCGATTGGCCGGAACGAGCGCGATATAGATCGGGCTTTCGCTGCTGCCGGGGGGAGGGAGCGTAGGCAGTGCGGGCAGGGCGGTCGAGCGCGGGGTCGGCTGTGACTGCTGCACGGAGAACGCACCGCTGTCTGCCGGTCGGCAGCCGACGACGAGCAGCACGACCAGAATGATGATTGAGGTGAAGGCTGGGCGTGCGATATTTCACCCCCTGGTGTGAAAGATGATGGTGCGCAGCGCGATCAGATCGTACTTGTCTTTGTCTGTGCTGACAACCGGGGGCATCTCAAGGCTTCTAGTTCGGAGCACCGACTTCGACCAACTCCACTGTGCGCGGCCCGACATTTTGGTTGACGACTTGAACATCTTCATGGATCAAACCCGCCCAACAGTTCTGCGGGTTGCGCGCCTCGAGCTTGCTCATGCGCACCGCACCCCAGACGACGCTGGTGGCACCGACAGGCAGGTACTGGAACTCCTCACCGGTAGCCGGATCGGTCTCAGTGATCAAGACATCGGAGCTTCCTAGCGCCCAGCGCCAGGGGTAATCGCGCGCGGCCGTCGTGCAGTCGATGCCGATCCGCCACGCACCCGACTCGTCGAACAGCCCAAAAGTTGCGGCGCTTTGCTGCCAATCATATACCGTGCCGGGCATCGGGCCGGTCGTCCGCAGCGGTACCCGGCCGACGTTTTCAACGGTCAGCTTGAAGATCAAGAGGTCGCCGAGCGGGATCGTCAGCGCATCCAGATTGAGCTGCTGTGGGTCGTTAGGGATCGGGATCGGTTCACCTAGTGCATCGCGCACGCTGAGGAACCTTTCCTCCCAGGGAGCAGTCGCAAAGATAACGGTTGCGCCGCTCGGCTGGGGGATGATCTGCCCGTAGGGCTTGCCGCCGCGCTCGATCGTTAGCGAGGCAGTGCGCTGCACTTCTTGACCGACCGCATCGCGAGCGAAGGCCACCAATGTATACTCACCGTCTGGCGGCGGATCCACGTTGCGATCGACGCCGCCTTCGTAATCGAACGGGTGCATACCCGCTTCTCCGGGCCGGCTGTACTCGACGCGCTGCGGAATGTAGATCGGCTGCCCGTCGGCACCCAAAAGATAGACGAGAAGTTCGGCTGGTTTCGTGACGAACACATTGATCTGTGTGCGGTCACTAATGCCGTCTTGATTGGGGGTGAAAATCGTCGGCTCGATGTCGAGCGCGGTCAGCTCCGGCAGTGCTGCGTCTCCATCCTCGATCGCGAATGTGCCTGTCACGGTTTGGTTTTCACCGGTCTCACTCTCCGCAGTCAGTCGCCAGGAGTATGTGCCGTTGGGCATGAGCCGACGCCGCACCTCTCCCGCGATATTCTCGCCAGGGTTCACGTAGCCAGCGACGACGCCGCTGAACTGCACCTCGTAGTCCCCAGCAGCCCGGCGTTCATTCTCGCGAAACGTGAAAACGCGCCCATCGCCGTGCTCAAATGTCATAGTGATCCAGGCACTGCGCGCCAGACTGTAGCTGAATTCGGCGATGTCATCGCGGCCGTCGGCATTCGGCGAAATGGTGTCGGGACGAAACTGCGCTGATCGGATGATCGGGCCAGGCGGCTCGATCACCAGTGCGGCGAGCATGAGTGCGACCGCTGCTCCAGCGGAGAGAGCGACCGTCACTATCCATTTGGGAAGATGCATAGCTTTCCACGAACATCATGGGACACACAACCCCGCTAGTTTAGCGCAGCCCTGAGGCGGATGCCACCCGCGCTTTCCCGCCGCTGTGGGCTGAGATACAATGTGCGTTCTTCATCGCAGGCTTGAATGTCGCGCTCGCAGGTTTCACGAATGCAGGATATGCGCGTTGGATCACTCGACGGATGCACACGGTTTGCCTTCCATCCCGCTTGCTGAACCTGGACCAGATGGGCTGTTCGTGCGCTCGCTGATCCTGCAGAGCGGCTCAGTGCTTCTACCCGGCGTTATTAGCATTGTCCAGCTGGACAGTGTGAGTGAGGTGAAGGCTGCCGAAGACGCCGCCGCTGCTCAAGAGACCGTGCTGCTCATGCCGCGAAAGGCGGAGCAGGGGCAGCCTTTCCACCTTCCTCGGATTGGGGTCGAGGCGGTTGTCCTTCGACTGCTCCGCTTCGCCGATGGAGGAACCCATGTGCTCGTGCAGGGGCGCCGGCGGGTCGAGGTAGTAGAAATTGTGCAGACTTCACCGTATGTGCGCGCGCGCGCTCGGCTGATCGAGACGCCGGTCACGGCCGGTCAGGAGACGACCGCGATGATGCAGGCGGTGATCAATCTGTTTCGGCGCGTCATCGAATTGAACGACAGCATTCCTCAGGATGTCGGCTACCACATTCTGACGACCGACAGCCCCAGCCTGCTGTCCGATTTGATCACATCCACGCTCAATGTGTCATTCGACGATCGTGTGCGCGTCTTGGAGACGCTCGATCCGGACAGTCGGCTGCATCATGTGGCGATACTTCTCGGTCAAGAATTGAGCATCCTCGAATTGAAAGACGAAATCGCCAGCCAAATCCAGCAGGAGATGGATCGTGAACAACGCGAGGTGTACCTGCGCGAACAGATGCGCGTGATCCAGACGGAACTCGGCGAAGCGGACATCTTCCAGCAGGAATTGAATGAAGTCCGCGAGCAGATCATCCAGGCGCGCCTGCCCGCTGAGGCCCACGAAAAAGCGATGCGGGAATGGTCACGGCTGTCGCTGATGTCGCCGCTTGCGCCTGAAGTTGGCATGGTGCGGGCGTATATTGAGTGGCTGACGGCTGTCCCTTGGCACAAGAAGACGGTCGATAACCTCGATCTCAAGCATGCGCAAGCGGTCTTGGAGGCCGATCACTACGGTCTGCCCAAGGTCAAAGATCGCATCCTTGAATTCATCGCCGTGCGTAGGCTGGCCGCTGATCAGCGCAACACACCTGTCTTGTGCTTTGTTGGACCGCCCGGCGTCGGCAAGACCTCGCTCGGTAAGAGCATCGCGCGCGCGCTGGAACGGGAGTTCGTGCGTGTAAGTCTAGGTGGTGTGCGCGATGAGGCAGAGATACGCGGCCACCGGCGGACGTACATCGGCGCGCTGCCGGGCCGGATCATCCAGACGATGCGGCGCGCAGGGACGATCAACCCTGTGTTCATGCTCGATGAGATCGACAAACTCGGGATCGATTTTCGCGGCGATCCGGCGTCCGCGCTCCTCGAGGTGCTCGATCCGGAGCAGAATAATGAATTCTTCGATCACTATCTGGATGTGCCCTATGATCTCTCGAACGTGATCTTCATCACAACCGCCAACGATCTCGACCCGCTGCCACCTGCGCTACTCGACCGCCTAGAAGTGATCGAATTCAGCGGATACACGGAGGAGGAGAAGATCGCCATCGCGCGGCGTTTTTTGATCCCGCGCCAAATCGTCTATCACGGTCTAGATGCGGTCCATCCGCACATCACACTCGACGCGCTGGAAATGCTCATCCGCGAGTACACTTACGAAGCGGGTGTTCGCAATCTGGAGCGCGAGATCGCCAATATGTGTCGCAAGATCGCGCGGCTGACTGCGGAGGGGAAGCGCGTCCCACATACGGTGTCAGCCAAGCATGCCCAGCGTTTTCTGGGGCCGCCGCCGTTCGAAGAAATGCGCGCCAATGATACCGATGAAATCGGGGTTGCGACGGGTCTGGCCTGGACGCCGGTTGGCGGCGATATTCTGATCATCGAGGCATCTGTCCTGCCGGGAAAAGGTGGATTGACTTTGACCGGTTCGCTCGGCGACATCATGCAGGAGTCGGCGCAGGCTGCGCTCAGCTATATGCGTGCGCGCGCGGAGGAAATGGGCGTGCCCCATGAAGACTTCGAGTACTTCGATGTTCATCTTCACCTGCCTGAGGGTGCTGTTCCGAAAGAAGGACCGTCGGCGGGCATCGCTTTGGCCACTGCGATCGTCTCGGCCTTTACCGAGCGTAAAGTGCGGCGCAGCGTGGCGATGACGGGCGAAATCACGCTGCGCGGCAAGGTGCTGCCCGTGGGCGGAGTCAAGGAAAAGGTCTTGGCTGCGCGCCGCGCACGCATCGAAACTGTGATCTTGCCCAAGGCAAATGAGAAGGATCTGCAGGAGATCCCCAAGGCGGTGCTGGCTGACCTGAAAATCGTCCTGGTGACCAACATGAAGGAAGTGCTCGATGCGGCGCTGCTGGAAGGGCCGCCTCCAGGTGAACGCAGGCTGGATCAACTGCGCCAGGAGAAGGAACGCTCGCAGTCGGATGCGGA
>CAYTME010000001.1:28836-42271 GCA_964438415.1 uncultured Pleurocapsa sp.
GGTGTGAGTTCGGAGGCTGATGATCTCCTAGATGCGATCAAACAAGGTCGAGATGAACGGCTGGATTGGCTGAGTGAAACCTCCTCGCATGATGCTGTTGCCACGACGCTGACCGCGATGGCAAACCACCAGGGCGGTACTCTGGTGCTGGGCGTCGTTGGTCCGGCGGCGGCAGTGCTCGGCGTGCGCGATACCGACGCAGCAGTCGACCGGGTACTGCAAGCTGCTCTGTCGGTTGAACCGGCGCTCATCATCCCGCTGCCGCGCGTCGTGCGCGCGCAGGAGAAGGCCCTCGTGGTCGTCCAAATACCGCGTGGGCTGCCGCACGTCTATGCCTACGAGGGACGCTACTTGTGGCGGCAAGGTCATGAGAATGTGTCGCTGAAGCCGCGTGAGCTGCATCGCTTGATCATCGAACGAGGCGATGCCCAATTCGAGACCGAGATCGCGCGCGGCGCTGCCCTTGAGGATATTGACTGGGATAAGGCGAAGGCATACGTCGCCACGATGAGCGGGATCGGCGAAGTTCAGGCGGAAAAGATGCTGCTCAAACGCGGCTGTCTGGCGCTTCACGAGGGGCGGCTGCGTCCGACTTACGCCGGTATCCTTTTGTTCGGCAAGGAACCACTGCGTTTCGTGCGCGGTGCAGAAATATTGGCAGCGCGCTTCGCCGGCCGCGAAATGACCGACAGTTTCGAGCGCCTAGAAATCAGCGGTACGCTGCCGGATATGCTGCGCCGCGCAGAGGCCTTTCTGATCGATCATCTGCGGCGCGGGGTGCGGCTCGGCACGACTATGGCGCGCGAGGAGCAGTACGAGTATCCCTTAGAGGCAGCGCGCGAGCTGGTCGTCAACGCGGTTGCGCATCGAGACTACAGCATTGATGGGAGCATGATCCACTTGTTCCTGTTTCAGGATCGTATGGAAGTCATCAGCCCGGGAAGACTGCCGGGTCCGATCACGTTGGACAATATCACCCACGAGCGCTTTTCACGCAATCCCGCCATTGTGCAGGTACTGTCCGATATGGGTTTCATTGAGCGTCTGGGCTACGGCGTTGACCGTGTGATCGCATTGATGAAACAGCGCCATCTCCGCGCGCCTGTTTTTGAGGAGTCGGCTGCCGGCTTTCGCGTCACGCTTTACAATCAACAAACTGCGGAGGCGGTCGAGACGACCGAATCCAAGCCTCTCACGCCTGCTGTGCGCGAGAAGTACCCGGATATCGCGCTTAACCCGCGTCAAGAGTCTGCGCTCGCGTATCTTTTAGGCGGGCATCCACGCATCACGAACAGCGATTTGCAGCAGATGTATCCCGATGTTCACCCGGAAACGATACGGCGCGATCTTTCTGATCTGGTGACGAAGGGCATTTTGCGCAAGCTCGGAGAGAAGCGGGGTTCATACTACGTTCTCAGTGCGTCGTCCGATTGAGACATGTTTTCATCCCTGGCGCACGTCAGTTTATGCCAGTATGCTTGGACTCGTCGAATGGCCGAGTAGGATGTCGCTCATGTTCAACTGTCGTATGGTTCTTGCCGCTGTCATGTTGGCCGTGCTGACGGCTTGCGAGGCGCTGAGTGCGCCGACGGCGACCCCTACGCCCAGCTCGACGCCGACTGAGACCTCCACACCGACCCTGACTGCGACCGCAACGTCCAGCCCGACTGCAACGGCGACCCCTACAGCCAGCTCAACGCCGACCATCACACTGACACCCAGCGCAACACCGACCGAAACGGTCACGCCCACTCCGTCGAACACACCCGGCCCAGTGGCAGCATTCACTTACGATAACTGGGAGCGCGTCTCGTTGTCTGGCGAACTTCTGACCCGCCTCGTCAGTACACCCTTTATCGCGTTCGTGAATCAGAACAACCGCGACACTCAGGGCGATGCGCGCACACCGCAGCCCGATACGGGCTTGCAGACGCTTTACTACGTCGCGCCTGGCATCACCGGTCTCGTGCCGATCTTGGAAATGTCGGCTGCGACAGGGTCGCAGGTGTTCGTCGCGCCGTCCGGTGATGTGTTCGCCTACTTGCGCCTGGATCCGCCCTCCTTGGCTGGGCTTTACATTGTCGATCTGGTATCCAATTTCAGCGGGCGCGTGTTGCCGATCACATCGTTGGTGCAGAGGGGCTTCGTCAGCGAGCCGGTGTGGGCACCGGATGGATCGCGCATGGCGATCACGCTGGCGACCGGTTACGATCTGGATATCTACACCGTGCGGCGCGATGGTACGAATCCCACTCCGATCGTCCGCAGCGGTGCCTATGAGTTCTTCCCAGCTTGGTCGCCCGACGGACGCTTTCTCGCCTTCGTTTCGGACGTTGGCATTTGCCGCTCATGGATTCCGGGCGAGGCGGACACCTGTGATGGCACGGGCGCACCCCCGCCGACCGCTGGCACACTGTTCGTCATCGAACTGGCGACCGGCGAGGTGACGCCGTTGGGGACTCAGTTAATCGCAGAACCGCCGCGCTGGATCAACGATCGGCAGATCGTCTTCGCCAGCGGTCAGCCTGCGTTCGGAGATGCTGAACGCAGCTTGTGGATCGTCGATGTCTTCGAGCGCGTCCCACGCCAATTCAGGCTGCTTGATGGCCGAGATGATCCGCTCAAACTGGCGGAAGTCTGGTCGCCGGACGGCCGCTTCGTTCTGTATCAGGCAGCAGGTGTGACGACCGAGATCGTCCTGGCAACGAGTGCAGGTGTCGAGGTCGGGCGCATCGACACGCTCGCATTCCCGCGCTTCGGCATGGCGGCCGCCTGGTCGCCGGACGGTTCGCGGCTGGCCATCGGAGGTGTTGGGGGGCAGTGTCCGTATGGTGTGATCGTGCTGCGCGAAACACTCGAATTTGTGGCGCGCGGCAACCCGCCGCCAAGCATGTGCGATCCGGTTTACTCTCCGGACGGTCGGTTCATCGCTTTTGTCGGCATCAATCCACGTGTTGATGGTCGGCGGGATGTGTATTTTGCGAACAGCAATGGTTTTGGCGCGCAGAACGTGACCGCCAGCCTGCGCGGACAGATCGAACTGCTCGGCTGGGTAGGTGCGCGAGGCCGCTAATGGAACGGGGGAGCACAGATGGAGAAGCAGCGATGACGCAGTTGAGCGACCGGGTAGCGGTGGTGACCGGTGCCAGCCGAGGTATCGGCAGGGGAATAGCGCTGGAGCTGGCGCGTCGGGGCGCTGTTGTCGTGGTCAACTATCAGAAGAATGCCGCTGCAGCCGCGGAAGTCGTGAGCGAGATCGAGGGGGCAGGTGGGCGCGCCAGCGCTTTTGGTGCTGATGTCAGCCAGGAAGATGGCGCAAACGAGCTGATCAAATACGCGGTGGATACCTACGGCAAGATCGACATTCTGGTCAACAACGCGGGCACGACGCGGGATAACGTGATCATGCTGATGGGAGCCGACGATTTCGATACGGTCATCCAGACCAACCTGCGCAGCACATGGCTGTGCTCAAAGGCGGCCGTACGGACCATGATGCGTAAACGCTACGGCCGCATCGTCAATATCACCAGCATCAGCGGCATCATGGGCAATGCCGGGCAGACCAATTACAGCGCCAGCAAGGCGGGTATTATCGGCCTGACGAAAGCGCTGGCGCGTGAGGTGGCCTCACGGCAGATCACGGTCAATGCGGTTGCGCCGGGTTTCGTCTTGACCGATCTCACATCTGGCCTGCCGGAGGATATCACGCAGAGGCTGAACGAAAACATCCCCTTGGGACGCTGGGGGACGGTCGAGGATGTCGCCAAGGCGACCGCCTTTCTGGCGTCGGATGACGCGGCCTATATCACGGGCCACGTGCTCACCGTCGATGGTGGGTTGGCGATGTAAGCGAGGCTGCACCGATGCCCACAATTTTCGCCCGGATCATCGCGCGGGAAGCGCCCGCCGATATCGTCTACCAAGATGAATACGTCACAGCGTTCAAGGACATTCGGCCGCTTGCACCGGTGCATATTTTGATTGTGCCCAACAAAGAGATTCCAACGGTCGATGATGTGACGCCCGATGATGAGCCAATGTTGGGGCGTATGTTCACCGCTGCACGCAAGATCGCGCGCGACCTGGGCATCGCCGAACGCGGCTACCGTCTGCTCATCAACTGCCGCGACGATGCCGGTCAAGAAGTCTACCACTTGCACATGCATCTGCTTGGCGGCCGGCGTTTGGGGCCGATTTTGGCACGCCGCGATTGATCGTTCGATCTCAACTGCGAACGTCTGCTGGCGATGAGCAGGAGGTATGCACCCTCCTGCTCTCGCCAATTGGCGCGCTTTTCAGGTGGTTGGCGTTGCCTGAGGCTCAACCTCGTCAGTCGGCTGCGGCGTTGCGGTAGGCGTCGCTGCAGTCGGTACGGTCGTAGGTGTCGCCTGTGGGGTGGTTGAGGCCTCAGGCGTGCCGGTGTTCTCTTCGGTGGCAACGACCGTCGGAACTGCTTGCGTGCCAGATGGCAGCTCCGGTGCAGCCGGCACGCTGCCTCCTGCCTGTGCCAGCGCAGCGTCGATGCGCTCGATGATGGTCGCCGCGTCATTGATCACCTGACCGTCTTCGTTTACCGGCACGACGCCATTAATGGTGATCGTGGGCGTGCCTGCGAAGTTGAGCAGCCCGGCGGCGCTTTCTTCGGCGGCGCGCAGGACATCGCTTGGGAAACTGCTGCCCAGGCAGCTGCTGTGACGGCCTTGATCGATATCGAGCGCGGCGAGTCCGGCGACAATGCGGTTGTTGGTGAAGGCCTGATTGCCGAACACATCTTGCCACGCGAACAATGCATCGGCCAGTTCCCAGAATTTTCCTTGTTCGACAGCGCAGATGGCGGCACGCGCTGCACCGTTTGCGTTGGTGATCGAGCCAGTAGTCAGCGGGATGAAGATAAGCTGCATCTGGCCGCCGCGCACACGTTCGACCAGCGCGTCTTTGATTTGTTCGTGCAGTTCCTGGCAAGCTGGGCAGGCAAAGCTGGAGTATTCCTGGACGATCACTCGTGCGGCGGGATCACCCAAGCGTGGGAAACCGCTGTCCGTTCGCGTCTGCGTCAAGCCGCTGTATCTTTCAATTGTGCCCTCAGGGATGGGTGCTTCTGCCGGTCGCGTGGATAGGATCACCAAAATGATGAGCAGCACCGCTGCTCCGATGATGATGAGCGCCAGCGTGGTGAGCCGCTGGCGCCGTTTCTCAGCCTGGCGCTCCTGGCGGCGCTCGGCTGCTTTGGATCGGGTCATGGGAACCTCTCTCGGATAGCACAGTGCATTCAAGTTAAGGCTGCGAGTCTACAGCTACCGCTGCAAAACGCAAGCTGAACGCATCGCGTGACCGGTTTGGAGGCGGGTTATCTCGGGCACAGCCTGCTCAGTCCAGATAGTCGCGTGCATCAAGGCTCCTTTTATTTGGCTGTGTGAAAAGTGTATTATCATAGAATTTAGCAACAAACGATTGGGTGACATGATGAGCGATTTGCTGCAAAAACTGCACGTACTCATCCGGGCAGGGCTGCACGATCTGATCGGTGGAGACGCGACTGATAGAGGTTCGATCCGGCGCGTCTTGACATCCAGGCGCATTGGACAGAATTTCGACGAGGAAATCAAGGCGCTGCGCAGCCGCATCAATGATGCTATTGCCTACGAGGATCAATTGACCGCCCAGGCTGCGACCTTGCGCGAAGAGGTCGAGTCGCTCGATCGACAAGCTGACACCGCTGTGTCTGAGGGGGCGGAGGATCGCGCTCGGCTGCTTGTAGCGCAGATGCAGCGCGCTCAACAGCGGCTGGCGATGGCGGAGGCTGACCTGCGCGAGCACCGCTTCCTGACTCAAGATCTAATACAGCGTGTCAACACCCTGGAAGCGATCGTATCCGAGGCTCGTGCTGCCGAGGAGTCAGATGCGACCGATCGGTCAGCCGACCCCGGTGAGCAGCCGCGCGATTTGGCTGGTGTGCTGCGACAGATCCGGCAGCAGCTTGACGCTGAGCTGTCATCGAGCCCTGGCGTGAGCACCGAACACGCCTCCACGCCTACTGACAGCCGTGACGTCGAGGCGGATCTTGAACGACGGCGGAGCCGGCTGAGCAAACCTCAATCCTGATAGGGTGTAGACCCAGTATGACATCTCGTAAAATACTGATCGTTGCCGGTGATTATGAGCTTGTGCATCAGTCTCGGCAGGCACTGATCGATTTGGGGTTCGCGCTGCAGACGGCCTTTTCGCATCGAGATGGTGTCTACGCACTGCGCAATGGCATCTTCGATGCGGTGATCATCAGCGGGTTGATGACAGATAAACGTACCCGCACATTGACTGCGCGTCACCTGCGCGAAATCCACGATGATGTACCGATCATCGCCTATCTTCCCGACCACGCCTATTCCAGCTTCACCAAGTCCAATCCTGAATTTGCTGCCCACAGTTTCAGCTCGCTCGATGATGACACCATTCGTGAGGCGGTGCTGCGTGCGCTGCACCAGTTCACACTGCCGATTGCGCGGACCGGTCGAATTCGCGGACGCGATGACGCCGAATACTGGGATATTGAAGAGGTTCAGACGTTCTTGGCGCTGACGCGCTCTCTGACCGAGATCCTCGACTTGAGTGAGGTGCTCAATCGTGTCGTGGTGGCTGCCCGTCAGCTCACTGACGCAGAAGAGGGCATGATCCTGATGCCCGATCGCGACACTCAAGAGCTTTACCTGCTCGCGCGTGTAGGCATGGACTCGGAGATTGCACGCAGCTTCCGCGTCAAAACGGACGATACGTATGCTGGGCAGGTGTTTCGCACAGGTCAGCCCGTGCTGATCGGCGCGCGCGGGCCGCACAAGGTCAAGACGCAGTATTTTGTCAATGCGCTGCTTTATGTTCCCATCCAGCTCAAGGGGCAGACGCTAGGGGTGTTGGGCGTCAATAACCGCGAGAAATATGAGGTTTTCAACAGTCATCACGAAACCCTGCTGCTCAATCTTGCGGCATACGCGGCGGTCGCGATCGAGAACGCGCGAATTCACGGACAGAGCATGACTCGAGCGCGTGAGCTGCGCGCGCTGGTCGATGCAAGTCAAGCGTTTAATGCCACCCTCTCGTTGGAAAATACATTGTCGGCAATTTGCGAACAGACGATGTTAGCTTTGGGGGTGAGCCGTGTTGAAGTGTACGGCTACGACCGCGACCAGGTGAGTTTAGCGCCTTGGGCACGGCAGTTTCAATCTACCTGGCGTGTGGGTCAGGAACCCAAGCTGGTCTTGCAGGAACTTCCTCTGGTGCGAGATGCTGTCTATCAGCGCCGTCCCAAAATGATACGGTTGGATCGCAAACTGCCGACTGGAGATCACGTCATGTTGGCGAGCGCAGGTGCGCGCGCCGTGCTGATCTTGCCCATCATGGCGCAGGGGGAATTGTTCGGCTCTGTGCTGGCCTTTTATACAAAGACACCCGAAGCAGTGCCCGACACAGCCGCGCTGCAATTGGCGCAGTATCTGGCGCTCGAAGCGCTGCTCGAGCTGTTGGACAAAACGCGCAAGTTCACGCCCAATATCGCGAAGCTTCTGGAGCAGATCAATGAGCTGTGCCATTCGAATTGGTGTGAGTGCGGCTTGATCACACCTAACAGTCAAACGATTGCGCTAAATCTGAGCGCCGGACGCGGCTTGTGGCTGTCGGCCAAAAGAGGACACTTCTCAATCGCCGAGCACGCCGATCTACTCGATGCTCTGGAGACCCAGAACATCATCAACCAGCATCTGGAAGGGGATGGTTTGACCCCTGGCGTTCATCGCTTATTAGAGCTGACGCGCGGACGTTCTTTATTGGCACTACCGCTCGTCTCTCTCGGCCAAACACAGGGGATCGTCGTCTGTGTCGATACGGAGAGCAGCCGCCTGTTTGATGCGCGCGAGGTCGATCTGGCGCGCGCCCTCGTCGGGCAAGCCTCCACCGCCCTAGACAACGCCCGTTTGGTTCATGACCTAGAGGCGAGCCTGCGCGAACTTGAGGAAACACAGGAGCGGTTGATACAGGCAGAACGGCTTTCAGCCATGGGCGAACTGGCGGCGGCGGTGGCGCATCAAATCAGCAATCCGTTGACGACTATTCTGGCTGATACCGAGCTTTTGCTGCAGCAGGAAACCAAGGACAACGATCGCTTTCAAGCGCTAGACGCCATTTTGCGCTCTGGAAAACGCGCACAAGGCGTTGTGCGGCGCCTGCTCGCGGCTGTTCACCCCAAAGATCAGCAAAAGATGAGTCCACCCGTGCCGATCTCTGTGACCTCAACGATTGATGACACACTTGCTTTGGTACGATCACACATACAACGGGATGGTATCCAAATCGTGGTTGAGATACCCGCCGAGCCGCTGCCGCTTGTGCTTGCGGTTCCGGGCGAATTGGAGGATGTTTGGCTCAATCTGCTGCTGAACGCGCATGATGCGCTGATCGGTCGTCGTCATGCTCAGATCAGGATCGTGGCGAGTTACGATGTGGAGGACGAACGCATCTGCGTGCGCGTCTCGGATAACGGGCCGGGTGTGCCCGAAGCCATCCGCCAGCAGATTTTCGATGCTTTCTTCACGACTAAGCCAGTGGGCGAGGGGACTGGACTTGGGCTGCACATCTGCCGCCAGGTGGTGCAGCGCATTGGAGGGGAAATCATCTTGCAAGACACGCAAAATCAGGGAGCCTGCTTTATCGTCCATTTGCCAGCACTGAAAGGAAATTGACAGATGGCATTCATATTGGCGGTCGATGATGAAAATGACGTGCTCCAGACTTTAGGGCGCGTCTTGAGACATGAGGCACACGAAGTGGCACTCGCGAGTTCCGCGGCCGAAGCGATGCAAACGCTGGAAGAGCGTATGCCAGATATGATGATCCTGGACATCATCATGCCGGAGATGGATGGTATCACTTTCTGTCAGCAGCTCCGCCAGGACCCGCGTTTTGTTGCCTTGCCAATTCTGTTTCTGACCGCGAAAGGCGGCACCGACGATATCGTCAATGGGCTGGATGCCGGAGCCGATGATTACGTGGTCAAGCCGTTCGAGCTGGCCGAGCTGCGAGCGCGAGTCGCCGCGCTGCTGCGCCGAGGCACGCGCGAGAAGCCTGGCAGCGCTATGCTGCAGTTGAGCGACCTCAGGCTCGACTCCGATACCTATCAAGTTCTTGTCAGCGATGAGAGCATCCAGCTCACATCAACTGAGCATCGCCTGCTGCGCTATCTGATGGAGCACCCGAATCAAGCGCTCTCGCCCGGCCATCTGCTTCAGCATGTGTGGGAATATCCACCGAACACCGGCGATCCCGATCTCGTGCGGGCGCACGTGCGGAACCTGCGCGCCAAAATCGAACGGCGTAATGGGCGCAAGTACATCCGCACCATTCACGGTGTTGGCTACATGATCTCGACCTGAGCACATGACGGATTTCACAAAAGTTTCACGGGCACTCCATCCAAAATCCTGAGGCCGTCCCTATACTTAGAGTTAAGACACGTTACAGCCTCAGATGGATGCAGATGCGATGCACAACATACTCATCGTCGATGACGACGTACAAATGCTGGACATGGTCGAACTCGTTCTGAAGCGCGAGGGGTTCACTATCCATCGGGCATACTCCGCCCGTGAAGCGCTGACCTTCGTCAATGAACTGACGCCCAGCTTGATGCTGATCGACTCGCTGCTGCCGGATATCGACGGCTTGACCCTGTGCCGCAAGATGCGGGCACTGAACCAAACAGCCAATACCCCGATCATCTTCCTCACCGGTTTCGACGCGCCGTTCAGTGTGGTCGATGCCCTCGGCGCGGGCGGCGACGATTTCATCCGCAAGCCGTTTGTGCCGCGCGAGCTTGCGGCGCGTGTCCGCGCCCATATTCGCCGTGCGGCCTACTATTCCGATGCACAACTCCCGGTGCTTCGCATCCTGCCCGAAAGCTTCCAAGTCTTCATCAATGACCGCGAAGTCATGCTGACGCGGGTGGAGTTCGACCTCCTGCTTTATCTGTGTCGCGCGCCGCACAAGCTGCACTCGACCGAAGACCTGCTGGCCAATGTCTGGAATTATCCCACGGGGGTCGGCGATGCGGCGCTCGTGCGCAATCATGTCCATAATCTGCGCCAGAAGCTGGAGCTGGATCCCGATCGTCCGAGCGTCATTCAGTCACGTCATGGACGGGGCTATGTGGTCAAGGCGCACGTCCAGCTCGAACAGCGTTCGATGCCGTGAGGCAGCGTTTCTGTACAAAACCCTATCATTTTCTTCACAGTAGCCGCACTCTTCGGTTCTGGTCATTGTGGTATGATCCGAAACAGCGAGAGGCGGCTCTTGTTTTGTTTCATCCGTACTATCATTGAGAGAGTGCCATGCGCAGGCTACTGCTCACAGTCATACGAATTCTGGATGGGACGCCCACCGTTACCGGTGAGCATCAGCGTGGACAAAGCCTTGTTGAGATGGCCTTGATCACACCGATTTTGATCATCTTATTCATGGGCATGGTCGAGATCGGTTGGTTCGCCAACAACTACCTGACGCTGTTGGATGTGACGCGGGCGGGCGCGCGGCATGGCGCTGTGCAGCAAGATGAGCGCTCTCCGATGGCGTGGGATAACATGCAGAGCTATGTCCCGCGCGAGTTCTTCAACCCGAATGCGTTCGCTGACCAAGGGCTTCAATACACGAATACCGTCGATCTGTCGATGCCATACACGGGAACGCCGGATCAGCAGTTCGCCCAGCGCGCTGCGCGCGGTAATGGCCGTGTATGTAATCAGCGCGAAAGAGGTTTCTACCTCGAAGTCGTATGCATCATGCTGGCATCACTGCCGCCGCTTGAATTAAGCGACAGCAACAACATCGATGATATCATCGTCTCTGGTTTCTCACTCGCTCGCATCACAGACCCTGGCGGCACCATTCTCGGTCCGAACACCCGACCAGCGTCTGACGCCGGCGCGAATACGCACTTGGTCGTTGTCGGGCGTTACCCGACGAACGCCAATGAGTGTGATGTCCTCAACGTGCAGACACTGGAGTCGCCGGTTTTCGTCGTCAGCCCGCTCGAGCCGCGCGACCCGTTCGATATCAATGAAAACGGTCAGCGCGATATCCGGGGCGAGCTTGGCTCAACCTTCACTGAGCGCGATGGCTTCGATCCGGTCGGTGCGACGGTAGCCGAGGCAGAAAAGCAGGTTGGCTACGCCTACCTAGGGCAGCATTGGATCCGCGGCAACCGCGCTGCGGGAACTGGCTGCATCGGCTCTGAATGGACGGTCGCGGAAGTCGAGGCGCTGGTCAATCTGCCGCGCTTCAGCCTCGACAGCGAGGAAGTGCGTGGCCGCTTGCCATTTCTTGGTATGGTCTTGGTCGAGATGTTCTGGCAGCACGAGATGCTGCTGCAGTTCCCGGTCTTCAATCCGGTCGTGGCTGCCTTTGGCGGAGACGAAACCCCGCAGATTTCGGTCTGGGCCGCATTCCCGATGCCAAGCGTAGAACCGAATGCACCTGAATTGGGGCTGCCATGACCAGCAACGAGCACAAGGAACAAGGACGTAACATGGACTCGCGTACTGCCCACCCGATAAGCCGATTTCTTCGCCGGTCGCAGGCAGGCCAATCGTTGGTCATCCTGGCGATCGGTTTTGTGGCCCTGATCGGCTTTGTCGGCATCGTCACCGATGTCTCTCTGCTGTTCGTCAACTACAGCACGCTGCGCCGCGCGGTTGATGCTGCGGCGGTGGCGGCTGCGGGTCAGATGCGGCGTGTCGAAGCCCCCGATCAGGGCGAGAGCCAAGCCGTCAGCTATGCCAACATGGGTCTCGCTGCGCGGCAGTTCATTGAGTTCTACGGACTCAACCCCAGCGAGGTGCTGGTCGAAACCTGCCATGTGCGGAATGTGCCGCTCGATCCGGTCGTCAATGATCCGACGCTTTGTACTCCCGATCAGCGCAAGTTGGTGCGCGTGACGGCGCAGATCGATTCTGGCACGACTTTCTTCCGGCTTTTCGGCTTCGATACGATTCGTCTTCAGGCGTCATCGATCTCCGAGACGGCCGTGCTCGACTTGGTCTTCATCATGGACGTGTCCGAGTCGATGCTCAATGAGACGACCTATGCCGAATGGGAAGCCGCTGGCTATGGACGCCGTTATCTACCGCCCGTCCTGCCCCAGCCAACGGAAGCAGAGGGTAATAATCCGCCATCTTTGGCTGGTTACCATCAGGGTTATGCGGCTTGGGCAGCGCTGGTCAGCGCCAGCAACCAGCAGATCATGGCCAACATGAACTCCATGCTCAGCTACCTGATCAGCAATCCCGCTCTGCGTCAGGTGCGGCAGTTCAACACGAGCGCGCCAGAACCGCCGAACGAGAACTGTCGCGTGCGCTTCTGGCCCGGTTCGCTGATCGGCGGTCTGCCAGTGCGCACCAGTCTTGCCGCCCAGTACATCGACGATTTGGGTGGTTGGGCGAACTTCAAGGCGTGGTTCCGCCTACCTGCTGCCGTGACTGAGGCCGAGGTTCGCTCTGGCGCATATGAAGTGAAATGGAGCGGTTTCGTCCCGCAGTACGACTATTACGCCTGCTGCAACGATCCCAATTCCGACTGGGATATGAGCGACTTGATCTGCCAGCCGTTCCGCCGCGCGCGCGATGCCAGCGTCGACTTCATGCGCCGTCTTGACTTCATCCGCGGCGATCGGGTGGCCATCGTGACGTTCGACCGCGGCGCGACCATCATCGACCCCAACACCAATGACGTCAATCCGGAGGATTCGACGCAGACAGATCTGCGTGACGCCTTCATCGATGATGAGGAGACCGCCGTCCGGGTCATGCAGCAGCGCGTGGGCGTGCGCACCGAAAACTCGTTCTATGCCAATGCCGATCGGGTCAATCCGCTCTGGGATGGGCTGCTGGATAACGGGAGCACGGTCGGCTATTCCACGCTGTGGACGCGGGCGGTTAAGGATATCATCGATCATCCCTCGCGCAACGCGTGTCCCTACGATGCAGCCGTGCTGTCTTATCCCTTCAGCCTGTATCAGGATTTTGACGGCGGCGGCAATGTATTCAGAGATTACCGTTGGGCGATGCCGTTCGACCCGCAGACGTTTGGGCCGCCTTCGCCCGCGGCCGATCACTTGCCGCACCCCGTCCTGCGCGATGTCGTCGATACCCTCCCGTCGTGGTACACGACCGCGCTCAATGGTTCGGCTCAGGGCGGAGCAGACTGGCTGCGCCGAAGGGTAGCACCGACCAGCCAGGCATTCGAGTTCTTTGGCCGGCTCCGCCGCAGCTACGAGTACCGTGCTTCGTGTGCCGGCACCAATATCGGCGATGGGCTTGGTCGCGCGAGCCAGATCCTGGGCAATCTCGGACGGCGCGAGGGCGCTGTGTGGATCATGGTCTTGCTCAGCGATGGTGCG
>CAYTME010000001.1:42325-53116 GCA_964438415.1 uncultured Pleurocapsa sp.
TCGAGCGCCCGAACGTGTTCCAGCCCGGTATCAACGGCGGTACGAATCCGGTGCCTAACCCGCCGAATTTCAACATCCAGTATGGCGGATTCGGGTTGTGCCCCTACGGTGAAAATCCGCTCACGCAGGCCAATCGCAATCCTGTGACCTCTTATGGCTTCAACCGCCCATACCCTGGTGAACTGCTGCAGGGAGACGGCTTCCCGTACTGCAGTGATGTGCTGCCGCAGACACGGAGTTTCTGTAATGAAGACGGCATCATCACGCCCAGCGAGCGAGAGGTGCCGGGGCCGCTGCGGATCGATCTGGCGGATGAAGCGAACTGCAGCACGTATTACGACGTGGACGACTACGCGCGCGATTGGGCGGATTTCATCGCAGTGCGCGGTATCAACATCTATCAGCGGTCTGTGACCGGCATCGATACCATAGCGAATGACAGTGACGTGCTCCTGCCGACGATCTTCACCATCGGTTTCGGTCTCGAATTTGACCGCACGGGCTGCGGCGTGAACATCATCGGCAGCGAGGTATACGATTGCAACATCGAGAGCTACCTGGGTGAAGAGCTGCTCCGCTACATCGCCGATGCAGGCGATAACTTCCGCATCGACAGTGATTATTGGCAGACGGTGCTCGGCTATCGCATCCCGAATCGTGTGACAGACTTGGCATCCGGTGAGCTGCCGGAATGGGGGCCGCGTGGGCCGTGTGAACGCGAAACCGGCACGCAGGGTGTCTGGGCACCTCGACCGCCCGGAGAGAACTGCGGCAATTACTGGGCTGCATCAGCCGATAACAGCAGCGAATTGAACGAGGTGTTCGCGGAGATCGCAGCTCGCATGTTCACGCGCATCGCGGGCTAGGGCAGACGAGTTACTGGTGTAACAATCCACCCGATGGTGGTTGTGGAGGGTGAGCATGGAAGCATTACAAAGGGACGATCGTTCGACAAGACGCAGGCGCAGCGGCCAGACGCTGGTCGAATTCGCGCTGACGCTGCCGATACTCCTGCTGCTCCTGTTTGGCATCATCGAGTTCGGGCGGATTTTCCAGTCGTGGGTGACGCTGCAAAACGCCGCCCGCGCTGCCGCTCGCTATGCCACCACCGGGCAGTTCAGCCAGCAGTATGCCGTCAATATCAATACCAATGGGGCCGATGACCCGAACTCCATCGTCCCCTGTGTCGCCTCGGCCACCGACGAGCGCGGCCTCCGCACCGTCTATGTGCCGAACAATCCGGCCAACTATCGCAATCACATCGAGGGCTTCGAGCAGGGGCCGGAGATGCTCTACGCCACGTGGTACGGCGGTGACGACTGCGATCCGGCCAGCGATCAAGATCAGAACAACCGCAAAGACCTGCTGCGCATCCTCTCGATCATCGAAGAGGCGCGCCGGGGTGCTGCCGGTCTGGCTGTGGGGCCGATCCCATTCCTGACGACCCCGCCGCCTATCGGTGCCGATGCTTATCGCAACATCACCGTGAACGACTGGCGTCAGGTACCCTGGTTCCATATTTGGGATCGTCCTCTGCCGAATGGCACGATCGAGAACGCCCGCCTGAACGGCTCAGATCTGCCGGGCTGGTTCGACGTGATGATCTGCAGCTCGCGCGAGAAGCTCGACTCGAATAACGGACAGGCATTCCCGCTGGGTTTGGACACCTTCACGCTGGCAGATCGGCTGCGGTTCCGTATCGTCGATGATGCCAGCGATGTCGGCCCGTTCGAAGATGACGGCGACCTCTATCGTGCGCTCGTGCCGGCCTGCTTGCTCAATGAACTCGGTGATGACACATTCGAGACCCGAAATCCTGGCCGACCCTGGTTGGATGCTGGCGGTCCCGCCGATGTCGTCACGATCGTCATCACGTTCAACCATCCGCTGATCACGCCGCTGGGCATTGCGAACTACCTGCCGCTGCAGGCGCGCCGCAGCGCTGTCAATGAGGCGTTCCGCACGTCGCGCGCGGCCAATCTGGGACAGTCGGTTCCAGCGGGGCCGGTCGATCTGGTGACACCTGATCCAAATCCGCCGGATGACGATGATGACGAACCGGAACCCACGGTAACGCCGACCGTGATCGCGACCTCGACGCCGACGTCAGTTCCTGCGAGCACCAACACGCCGGTGCCGCCGTTCACCTGCGACGGCATGACGGTCACGTTCCAGGGCTGGCTGACGCTGAATGGAACCGGGGCACGCTTCGCGCTCTACAACCCCAATGGCCAGCAAACGCGCTTGAACCGTGCAACCGTTCAATGGCAGAAGTCGGTCGTGGACATGCGGCTGAGCCAGGTCAACTTCGGTCTCAGCCCGGGCCGGCTGTGGGATGCGGGGGATACGACACCGCCGACCGACATCGGGTCGACTGGGACGGGGCCGGCTGCCGATGGGGCGTTCCGCGCCGATGGCAACCCGTTCATGCCTGCCAATGCGACGGTGTTCTTCGATGTCTATTTCGTCAACGTGCGGCTGCCGTTTGTGGAGAACTACAGCCAGCATTATTTCAACGGCTCGACTTGGTATGTCGATCATCCCAATCAGACGTCTGACTGCGTGCTGACCTTCAATGTCACGCCGCCGCCACCGACAACGCCGCCGGATACTCCAATTCCGGACTGTCTGCCTGGTCTGCTGCGGGTTCAGTTCGTGCGCTTCCTGCCGCTCGGTCAGGTGCAGTTCACCATCACCAATGGGCGCAATGTGGCGGCGCGCATGGTGGGCTTCAACTTCAATTGGGTGGCAAGACGCGCCAACACGCCCATGAGTTACGTCTGGGCCTACGCACAGCGAGGCGCGTTCGGCTCGACCCTGATTTGGCAGTCGGGTAATGTCAACCAAGACTCGACTCCGCCGACTCGCGGACGCAATCCAGCCGCGCCTGGTGCTGCCACCGGTGTTGAGGGCATCTGGGTTGAGAACGTCTTCCTCAATCCTGGGCAGTCGATCAACCTGTACATGGACTTCGAAGGGGTGACCGGGCTGCTCTCCGAGGTGATGTCGCGGCCTGACGGCCAGCCGCTGGAGCAGGACTTCGCTGGCTCAACCTTCGAATTCCTCTCACCAGAGTGCGATGGTGCATCCGGGTTCGGACCAGGTGGTACTGAGCAGACGGGCGTCGTCATTCCTCCGCCGACTGTGGTCGCACCGCCTACACAGGTTCCGACAACGGTGACAACGCCGCCGCCGCCGACAACGGTGACGACGCGGCCGCCGACGACAGTGACACCGGTCACTGTGACGACGCAGCCGCCGCCGACGACAGTGACACCGGTCACGACCACCGTGCCGCCGCCAGTGACCTTCGATCCAGGTGGTGGAAGCAACGACTGACGCCGACCGCTAGCCCAACCCCTGGCCGCGCCAGGGGTTGGTGCTTTTATTGGCCCGAACTAGACGTGCGTATGTGTCTAGGGATCGATGCCTGCGCGTGCGAATTTCGCTTCCAGCGTCTCGACGGTTTCGCGGAACGACAGTTCTAGATAGGGGAACGCGAGCCAGGCTGTCATGAGGCCGAACAAGAAGCCGGTGCCGACGCGGAACTCCGGCAGGGTCTCGCGCACCGGCCACCAGCCGAATGGCGGATAGCTCAGGAGCTGGCTCATGCCGTCGATGCCGATGGGCGCAAGGCCGAGGAATATGTACAGCCATAATGGGGCTGGACGCAAGCGCCGGCGCACGTCTGGGATGCTGTAGATCAGCCCGCCGAGAAAGATGGCGGTGTAGATGGCAGCGTCGCGTGCGCAGAGCGTCATCTTATAACCCATCGTCTCATTGCCGACGAAATCGCGTGCAGCGAAGATGAGTGCTGGGGTGAACTGCCGGATATCGCCCAGTGGGCCGATGTTGGTGACCACCCGATCTGGCTGGAAATCTGGACTCTGCGCAGCGTAAACTTCGAACGGTGTCATCTCGGTACCGCTGATCTCGCGGGGATAGAAGAGCTGTTCGCCGAACAGGAACGCGGAACGAAAGGCCATCTGATGGCAGAACGGGCTGTACAGCGTGTACAAGACGCGCGCCGGGTCTGCAATCCCCGCCTTCATCAGCATCGGGGTCACATAGGGCAAACTGGCGTAAATCCCGACGATCACCAAAGCCCAGCGCAGCCAGCGGCGCGAAAACCTGAGCAGCCAGCGGTTCAACTTCAGCCCAAATGAGTTCCGACCCTGGGGTGTTTGTTCAGAACGTCGCATGACAGCTTTTCCTAACCATTCTCTCTGCCGTTCAGGAGCGGCGTGACCGTATCGAGCAGTATCGTCTCGTCTGCTATACCATAGAAGACCTGCCGCAGAATACCTCGATCATCGATGATATAGGTTGTTGGCAGTCCCGCAACGCCCAGCCGGCGCCCGATTTCGCGCGTGGCGTCGAGACCGATCTCGTAATCCAATTGCAGCCGTTGGACCCAGTCCAAGACAGCCGCGCGATCCTCACCCTGATTGATGGCGATGATGCGCAGACCATCACCTGCGTACCGTTGGTGGATCTGCTGGAGTTCCGGCATCTCAGACCTGCACGGGACGCACCACGTCGCCCAGAAGTTCAGGATGATCACCGACCCGTGAAGTTCACTCAAACGCAGCCGAGTGCCGCTGATGAGCGTGACCGTTGTGTCGGGCACGGACGCGCCGAGCAGCACGACATCGCGCACGGCAAAATCGGTGATGGTGCTCACCTGCGGAAGACCTGTGGTCGCCAGGAGCCAAGATCCGCTCAGCAAGCAGCCGAGCGCTGCGACCAGAAGTAGAATGCGGCGCACGACAGCTCAGGAGCGTTCGTTGGTGCTTGAGCTGCCTGAGTCGAGGCAGACGCCAAATTCGCTGATTGGCCGTTCGCCCTCAGCAATACTAAGGACACAGTGTTCAAGCTGATACGAGAAATCCGCGAACCGTCCAGCGAAATCGCGGCTGATTTCCTGCATCTGGCCGCTGGCGATCGCAATACCGATGACGATGAGCAGTACGCCGCTGATCCGCTTGATCGTCTGCATGTGCTGCTGGAGCCGCCGAACCGCACCCTTGGCACCATCCATCATCAGCGCCGCTGCCAAAAACGGAATGCCTAGCCCGAACGAATACGCCATGAGCTGGACGCCCGCTTGTCCGACATCACCGCCTGCCGCGGCCATCGTCAAGATCGACCCGTAGATCGGGCCGATACAGGGCGTCCAGCCAGCGGCGAAGACGATGCCGAGAAAAGCCGAACTCAAGTAGTTCTGTTGGCCGGAAGCGGTCATTTGCAGCCGTGTATCGGCGTACAGCGCGCGTTGGATGCTGCTGAGAGTCCGCGTCCAGAAGGCGCCCGGTGTTGAAAAGGCCCCGCCAAGCACGAGCCAGAGCGTCAGGGCTGCCAGCGCGGGCAGTGCGATTAGCAGGTCGCCCAGCGACCAAAGAATCAACAGTGTGACCACAAGCGCAAATGCGATCGTGAAGCCGACGCTGCCAATGACGCGCGGCGAGTCCTGCAAGCGGCGAAAGACCTGCGGCAGGACGCCCATCACGTGCAAACCCATCAGGATGACGAATATGCCGCCGGCGCGCGCGAGGATATTGGTGATCAAGCGCACGTTTTGTCCACCCACCAGATTGAGGAAGGCGGTCGTCGCCAAGCCGAGCGCAACAAAAATGAGCGTGAAGCCGAAGACGAAGGCGACTCCATGCAGCAGAGTGCTCAGGCGGCTGGCGATACTCCAGCGCACTGCGATGTTTCCGCCCCCGGCGACTTGAGCAGCCACTGTGTGTGTCATCTGACCGCCCATGTAGCCGATATAGGCCGGCACCAGCGGCAGGACGCAAGGAGACAAGAAAGACACAAGACCGGCGAGAAAGGCCAATCCGATTGATACGTCCATGAGCAGCCGAATATTGCTCCCTCACACACGAATGCTCACCATTGTAACACCGATCGGATGCGGTGTTTATCTGCAACCCGATACACTCACGCGATCTCGAACACTGTCTCTCCGTCCGTGTGCGCAAACAGCCATTGTGCAGCCATCAATGGCAGGTGAACCGCGGCTGATGGTACGCTGTCAGAGTCAAATGTGTTGTGCCAATACACGCCGTGTATCCGGTGTCGACCGTCAAGCTCGATCAGCCAGGGCACACCAATGCGGCGCTCTGAGGCGTCAGTTATGCTCGCGCATAGACGCTTGTCGATCACCCTAAACAGACCCGGAGACAGCGTTTGTCCACCTGCGTAGCTGAATTCCGCCAAAGGAAGTGCCTGTTCGACTGCGGTTATCGCCTTGCGAGCGCGATCTACACGCACACGCTCGATACGCGACGGATTCGTGTCCGCCTCGATCGCTCGCCAGCGGTCGGCGGATGTCCAGCCGATGACGGACGTGCTGTCGGTGCCCACGCCGAGCCATCCGCGCGTCCCTATGGTGTCGGGCAGGTAATCCACCGCGTAGAGGATGCCTCCGTGACCGACTCGCTCGATCGGTGTTGACTGGGAGCTAGCGAATGGATGCACAGTTGCAGCGGGTGCTGTGACCTGCACTGGCGTGGGAAGGTGCAGCGGCAGGGCTGCGGCTCGATTAGCGAGCATTGGCTGTACGCTGCTGCAGGCCACCCACTGATCGCCGAGACGATACCAGCCTTCATCCTGTTCGGTTATCGTGACGATCGAGTCGGGGAAGAGATGGCCAACCACGTTTCCGCGCGGCCGATCCGACACGTTGGCAAGATGGAGAACGCGCCCTCTCGGTGATGCTTCCCATGCAGATAGGATGTCTAGGCCGGGTGGCAAGGCAGCAGCGGCGAGCGCGATCCCGGCGATCTTGAATAATTCGCGTCGTGAAACGGTGCTCATGAAGTCCCTACAGTCATGCGATCTCAAACGACATCTGATGCACAGCACATGACCCATTGGGGAATGGCATGTCGACAGCGTGTTCGTCCTGCGTGAAGCCTGTTTCATCGGTGGCGCGAACGCGCACGCTGTAGGCTCCCGGAGCAGGTGGGTACCACGTATGCTCCCATACGCTCCAAGCACCGGGGCTGCCCGGTGTGAACGGGATCGCTGCCCAGGGGCCGTGATCGACGCTGAGTTCCACGCGTGTGATGCGCCGCAGTCCGGCATATGCATAGCCGCGGAGCAGCACCGGGCTGCTGGCGCGCGTTCTAGGATGCGGCGCAAGTATGCCCGATATCGTTTGCACATCACCCGTCTGTGACCAGCCGCGCCTTTCCCAAAAGCCCAAGAAAGGCGCTCGCAGCAGTTCGATCCGGGTAACCCATCCCGGCATCTTGTAATCGTACACGCCGGGCACGATCAGGCGCACCGGGAAACCGAGCGGTTCCGGCAGCAGCTCGCCGTTGACCATGTATGCAAGCAGGCCGTGTTCGAACTGCCTTCGCGTTAAGCTGGTGTCACGTCCATCTGCGCTGACAATGCGCGCGTGGTACAGCGTTGGATCAGCTCCCAGCTCGTCCAGCAGTCGGGATACTGGCACACCCCGCCAGCGCGCGTGGCCGATCATGCGGCTGCCTGCAGGCTGGCCGATGCTGCTGATCGTGCAGTCAACCTCGGCACTGGGAAGCGATAGCAGATCGCTGTAGGACAGCATGAGCGGAACCGCTGCACCGCCAGTAACAGTCAAACCCCAGTGATCGGCTGATAGGGTTGGATACGAGTTCCTCAACTCGCGCGGCAGCGCGGCGATATCTGTGTAGGGGATGGCAGGGAGCCTGGGCGGGTGGGCCGCGATCGCCTCGTCATGCGAAAGTGAGCGCCATCCGCCCGTGAACAAGCGGCGCCTAGAAAATGCCATTCGGTCTGTGTTGTGGAAATGCGTCAACCGCGCGTCGCGGCTTCAACACACTTGGCACCACCATGGCTGATGGTCACGCTGTGGTGGATGCCCGCCGGAATATCGATGCGATCGCCTGCCCGCAAGCGTACGCTCTGCCGGCTGTCGGGGAAGGTGACTTCGAGTGAGCCTTCGACCACATAGACGACCTTGTTGAAACCATGACTGCGGATGGGATAGCGATAGTTGGGGGAATTTTCCCACACATACGGACGCAGCCCCTCTTTCTGCAGCAGCCGGGTTATGGCCGAAAGTGTGGGATTCTGACCGCCATTCCAGCGAGTCACACGTACTTCAGTTTGGCGAGTTGCCATAGGGCCTCGTGATTTATCGTTGATCAAGTGCCGACTATTTCGTTGTATAACACTTGTCACATTCTACTCCTGAAAGATCGATTTTTCCAGTAGCCAGCACGGTTCATGGACTAATCTCACCACCCCTTTGTGATCGATGTAATGCCAGCGTCCCTCATCTTCTGCAAACACGCGAAACCCTTTGCGCTCGTACAGTCGGCGCGCGTCGGGATTGTGCTTTGCGGCGGCAATGGTAGCCCATTGGTAGCCGAGCGCCCGTACGACCGCCTCCGCCTCGTCGAGCAGTCGGCTGCCGAGGCCTAACTTCTGAAACATCTCCATCACACGTAAGGAGTAGAAGTAGGCTCTGCGACCGTATAGAGCGATACGCTCTTCCCTGCTGCGCAGTTGGATGAAAATCTGCCCGATCGGAAAGTCGCGGCTGGCTGCCACGATCATCATCCGCTTTCCTTCTATCTGCTCGTGATACGTGCGGCGGTAGACGGTGCGAAAATGCCGATACTGCCCGTACCATTCCAATTTTGGCAGATCGTCTTCACGCGCCAAGCGCAGCACAATCGGCATGTCGAGATGGATCACACGCTCATGAAAGGTCGTCATCGCAGACTCCTTCATCGATGAGCCTCTGCAGCAGCGCAGTCTCACCTTCACTCGTCTCGATTTCGCCATCGAGCCACGCGGCACGCAGACGTTCGAGGATGCGCTTGTAACAGGGACCCGGTTTCAATCCCAGCGCTTTGAGACGATGGCCATCGGTGTGCGGTTTGATGTGCCGCCACGTCTGCAAGTACCGCTCGATCACCTGTCGTTCTCGCAGGTCGTCGATGGCGATCCAGCAGGCCGCCAGCGCCAGTTCTTCGTAGGTATCGAGATGGTTCACGATTGCGTTCGTCTTCAGCTCATCATCCATCCACCGGGGCAGTTCTGTCACCAGTCGGGATGCCTGCACGATCGAGATGCGTGTCCCGCGCGGGATCATGAGACGGTCGCAGAGCGACTCGACTTCAGTCGGACTGATAGTTGTCGCGAGAATCTGCCAGTACATCGTGGGGAGGTCAAACGTCAAATCGGGAAGCGGCGGTGGTGTGGAGCGGATGCGGTCGAACAGCGCCGCCAGCCTGTCACTCATGTGCAGGGCAGGATGGATTGCGCGGAGCACGCCACGCTCTTGCAGCCGCCGCAGGCTGGTCTCGGGTGCCGATTCATTTAGGATCAGCGTCAGCTCGCTGCGGATACGTTCGCCAGTGATGCGCCCCAACATCGGCAGTGCGGGTTCGATCAGACTCTCGGTTCGCGGCTCCAATTGGAAGCCGAGGCGCTGCTCGAAGCGGGCTGCACGCAAAATGCGCGTCGGGTCATCGATGAAGCTTAGGCTGTGCAAGACGCGCAGTTGTCTGGCCTCCAGATCGCGCAGTCCGCCGTAGTAATCGAGGACGCGCCCGAACTGCGGGCTGATTTGCAATGCCAGCGCGTTGATGGTGAAATCACGGCGTTGCAAGTCGAGCTTGATCGATCCCTTATACACGGTTGGCAGGGCGGTCGGATGCTCATAGATTTCGTTGCGGGCCGTCGCGAAATCGACGTGATGCGGTGCGCGCTCAAGATCGAGTTCGAGTTGGCGCGCAGTGGACGCATCCGGCGACCACTTGGCCGTGCCGAACGGCCGAAAACTGCTGACACCGCCGCCCAGTCGTGTGCGGATAGTGTCTGCGAAAGCGATCGCGTCACCTTCAACGACGAAATCGATATCGAAACTGCGCCGGTTCAAGAGCAGGTCACGCACGCAGCCGCCGACCATGTAGACCTCGATGCCCTGCGTCTGTGCCAGCTCTGCCACAGCCTCGATCAGGCGGGTGGTGCTGTCTCCAAACACCGTGTGCACCCGCTGCAAATCGACGCGCGGCGGGCTTTCGACCTCATGGGGATGCATCTGCGCCCACTGCTTGATCAAGTCCGTCCGGGTGACGATACCGATCAAGCGGTCGTTTGTACCGAGGACGGGGATCTGTCCCCAGCCGCTCTGCAGCATCACCTGTTCGAGCTTGTAGATCGAGTCGTCCGGCCGCAGTGCCACTGTACCGCTTTGCATGATGTCACGCACGCGCAGATCGCCTAGGCCATGTTCGCTGGCACGATCGGCATCGCGGCGCGTCAGCAGTCCAACCAATTTGTCTCCCTCGACCACGGGAAAGCCTTCATGACCGATGCGCCGCATCTGCTGGACAACTTCGCGCACGTGCTTGCGCGCATCGACCGTCTGCACCCCGTAGGACATCAACTGCGCTACGCGGATCGCGGGCTTCGTCTCACGCTGCAGTGCCTCCCAGACGGCGGCGCGCAGCTCGTCCAGCTCAGCATGGCCGATGGTGGCCGCCGCCGCGCGGGCCTGGCCGCCGCCGCCGAACGCGCGCGCCACCGCGCTCACGTCGATGTAGTCAGTGGCGGAGCGGCAGATCAGATGTGTACCTTTGGGAGTCTGGACGAGGATGCAGAGCGCCTCTGCATCCAGCGTCTCATCGAGACGGTGCGCGACTCGGCTGATCTCGGCGATGTAGACCTCGGTCGCGCAGCTTGCGACCACCACCGAGTGGCCTTCGATCGTTCTGTGCTCAGCGTTCCGGAGCAGTTCCTCGAACAAATGCTGCTGCTCGG
>CAYTME010000001.1:53138-56053 GCA_964438415.1 uncultured Pleurocapsa sp.
GAAGCGCCGAACGGTGTCGAGATCGGCTTTTTGAGTGAGAAGCCAGGCCCCCGCTTGTAAGTCGCGCGGCGTCGTGCGCCCGAAGCTGAACGATCCTGTATCTTCGTACAGACCCAGGGCGAGGAGCGTCGCGTCCAGCGGACTCAGCAGCGTTTCGCGCTCAGCGAGCCGTTCCACCAGGAGCGTGGTCGTTGCACCGATCACCTCGCCCTCGAATACATCGTCCGGCTTCAGTTCAATCGTGAGCGGGTGATGGTCGATGATGTGCAGCGGCACCTCGCCGGTCAAGCCGCGCAGCGACGGAAGCTTCTGCGTATCGACGAGTGTGACTTTGGAGATGCGCCGCTTACGCCACTGGTCGCGTGGGATGAAAGGCAGGGCAGCCTTGTAAAGATTGACGAATGCGGCTGCGTTGCCATTCAAGCGCTCAGGCAGGATCGGCTGCGCATTCGGGTAGAGCTTATGTGCGCCTAGAAGCGATGCCACTGCGTCGAAATCGGCATTCTCATGGGTCAGGATGATATGCAACGCCCGCCCCGATCTTTGCGCTGTCTCACTGCGGGGGCAGCCAAGGGCCGACCAGGCCGCGCTGCCACATGCTGAAAGAGGTCGTCGCGTTGAAGAAGCTGAGGATGGCGAATGCGACAGCGGCCGAGCGGTCGTCGCGGCCTCGCAGCATCGTGAACAGCCCCGGCATGATGACGACTAGCCAGGCCATGTAGAGAAAGTAGATCGTCATGCGGGCGATTGTCAGCCCGCTGATCGCCATCACGATGCCGACCAGCAGCACGAGCGCCGCCAAAACCGTGATCGTGGCGACCGCACCCCAGAAGTTGCCAGAGATCGACTGGTTGCGCACGGCCATGCCGACGCTCCAGATGCCCAAGATCAGCGAAAACAGGATGTGTGCGTTGAAGAGAATGGAATGAATGTCGTTGAGTGCGTTCACGGTTTTCAACCACTGGCGTTCGGAATGCGCTCCATTATGGCCGCAAGTCTGTACGTCCGCCAGTGCTGGTCGTGTGGACGGGTGACCATCACCCGTCCAGTGCGCACGTCGTCTCAGAGGAGCTGCGTCACGACGACCTGGGCGAGCCAGACGACCATCAGCACGTTCAGATTGAACAGGAATTGGAACTGCACGGCACCGCTTGCATCAACGACCTGGGTGCCGCGCATATCGGTTTTCTGATTGAACAACATGCTGACCGGCGCGCTGATCAGGATGACCCCGCCCAACCAGAGCGGAAAGGCGTTTTGCAGGATCGCGGCCAAGAAGCAGGCTGCCGCCAGCCCGATCGAGAGATACATCGCGCGGCGTGTGTTAATCGCGCCGATCATGATGGCGGTATTGAACAGCCCGGCCGCTTTGTCCATGTCGTAGTCGCGTAGTTGATTGTAAAGCTGGCCATAGACCGAAATTAGGGTTGCGCCGGCTGCGACGAACCAGACCACACCGGGATTGTGATGGTAGGTGTAGTAACCCGCCAGCAGCAGCAGACCGCTCAGCATAAGCGAGTGAGAGACGATGTCTGTCACTGGCCAAGCTTTAAGTCGTACTGGACGCCACGAATACAAATGCGACAGCAGAAGTGTCGCGATGCCGATCAACATGACCGTGCCGCCGCCAAGCCAATAAAGCAGCAGGGTGACTGCAGCGACCAGACGGCAGGCTGCGTACCCGATGCGTGGATGGATGTCACCATTGGTGACGGGATTGCGCCGAGCGCGGTCGGGGTCACGCGCGTCGTCCGGCGCATCTTCGATATCGTTGATCATGAAGGCGTAGGCAACTGCCAAGATGTTTGCCAGTGTGACGGCGATCAGCCGCCAGTCAATGGCGATCCCGTGCGGCTGGGCTGCCAGCAGGGCGCCGAGGATGGTCAAAGGAATGACAAACGGGATATATTCCTTCCAACGTGTCAGCTTGATGAGGCCTTCAAGTTGGGAACCAAGTGTGCGCTGCTTCAAGTCACTGCCCCCTCTACAGAATGTACAATGAGACACAGATGAGAAAACACGGCCTTACGGATAACGTTGCGATCGCTGCTCATGCTCGTTTTGTCCGCACATTCGGCCAGCGTATCATGAAGTCCGTCCTGAATACATGGCCGATCTTGCTCCTCCTCCTGCTGCCGACCTGCCGATCGGCCGATGTTGACCGTCTACCCCCGACAGCGACCACCATGCGCGTCATCCAGACGACCCCAGTACCGACGACCGATCGACAATTCCAGACCGTATCCGTCACGCGCAGCGATCCTACACCGACACAAACAACGCCGTGCGCTGAACCTAATACGACTCGACCACAGCATACGGTGCGCGCAAATCTGAGCTATCCGACGCGCTTGGTCGAAGTCTCACAGCAGGTGCACATTGCGCTCACGGACGAGATGCCTCGCGATCGAATTGTGTTCGCGGTCGAACCCAATCGCCTGCCGGGCGCATTCGTGCTCGACATGGTGACGGTGAACGATCTGCCCGCGTTCGCGTACAAGCTGACGGGCCGCCGCCTGGAGGTCGACTTACCGGAAATCGATCCTGGAGCCTGCTATCTCGAAATTGGGCTGCAGTTCCTGCTGCGCATTCCCGAAATCGGCTCCGGTCTGCGCGGCTATGGCGGCTACTTCGGCCATACGCCGCGCCAGATCAATCTCGGGCATTGGCTCCCGACGCTGGCGCATCGCAGCACGGGGGACTGGATCACTCGCGATGTGGCGCCAGTGGGTGAGCAGGTGGTTTCCGACATGGCCGATTGGGATGTCACGCTGCGTATCCCGGATCCGCCGGCCGCGCTGCTGGTGGCCGCGCCTGGCGTGCTCACGCGACCCGCACCGGATAGCTGGCGGGTAACGCTGACCGATGCGCGTGAGCTTGCGCTGAGCATCAGCACACAGTTCATGCGCCGAACT
>CAYTME010000001.1:56063-76420 GCA_964438415.1 uncultured Pleurocapsa sp.
GGACAGCAAGTCGAGGTCTTCACGTTGGGCAGCACAGTCGTAGAGACGGCCAGAGGCGCCGTCAGCGGGGCCGATCATGCGCTCGACACGGCGGTGCGCGCTCTGGAGACGTTCAGCGCGTTGTTCGGAGCGCTGCCGCAGCAGCGATTGGTCGTGGTCGAGGCTGACTTTCCCGATGGCATGGAGTTCAGCGGCTTGATCTTCGTCGGCGCGGGATGGTTCGACCAGTGGACGGGGACTCCTCAGTCCTACTTGACGATCATCACAGCTCACGAGGTTGCCCACCAATGGTGGTATGCTCGCGTCGGCAGCGACCAAGCCCTCACGCCCTGGCTCGATGAAGCGCTGGCCACATACAGCGAATACCTATTCTATGAGGCGCACTATCCCGAGCTGAGCGATTGGTGGTGGCAGTTCCGCGTGGCGACGTTCGTGCCCGATGGCTTCACGGATGCAGCACCGGTCGGCAGCAGCGTCTACACCTTTCCCAACCTGCGCAGCTACATCAATGCTGTCTACCTGCGCGGTGCGCGGATGCTGCATCAACTGCGCCGAGATCTGGGGACAGAAGCATTCCTCGCCTGGCTCGCTGCCTACGCCCAGGCGGGCGATGGTCGTATCGCCGATCCCGACTTGCTGTGGTCACTGCTGACGCCTGAACAGCAGCAGCAGACGGAGGCGACCCGAAGACGATATCTCGGATCGTGACGGGTCAGCGCGGCTCGCTTTCCGCCGCGAGTGTTTGCAGATAGCCCGGGGCCGCGACTTCGAGCTGGGCGTGCGCAGTTTCTTTCAGGTGTTCAAAGAGTCGGGTGCGCGCGTCGGGATGGTCGTACGCGCCGCTGCGGATCGCAGCGCACAGTGCCGCACTGCGCTGCGCGTAGATCGCTCGTCGTTCGTCGGGATCGGCTGGCAGCGGCTGGCTCTTGCCGTCGAGCGCATCGAGCCGCGCCCAAGCGGCTTGAAAGTGACTGCTGCTCAAGTCCATCTCGCGCATGGCGATGCGCAGCAGATTGATCGCGACCAGCGTGTGATAGTAGAGCTTGGGATCGCGGCGCACGGCTGGCACGATCTGTGTCTCCACGTGCATGCGCACCGCTTCGATGAGTTCGGCGAGCGTGGGGCGGTCGTACATGGTCAGACTCCCATTGACTCGATCAGACGCAGCATTTCGTACTGCATCTCTGCCGAGCGGCGGCCCAGGCTCGCCAGTTCTACACTTGGGTCGCGCCCAGAGAGATGACGGTCAGCTTGGGCAAGACAGATGATCGCCCAGCGCAGGTTGCCGAGGAATTCCCAGTAATCGACGGCTTGTCGGTCAACCTGGAGGCCGCTGTGAGTTTCGTAGGCTTGGAGGAACGGCTCGCGTTCGCTGATGCCGCCCATGCGCAGCTCGCCCACGCCGAAACGCCAGTCACGCATGCAGCAGTAACCGAGTTCCTCTAACGGGTCGCCGATGTGCGCGAATTCCCAATCGGCGACTGCCGCCAGACCGGTCTCATCGACGATCAAGTTGCCGATGCGAAAATCACCATGGACGAGACATACACGCAGCGGCTGCGGTGCATGTTCATCCGCCCAGCGCAGCGCAAATTCGAACGTCGGGTTTTCGATCTCAAGGGCCTGCAAGATGCTGCGGCATTGGGCGATGGCGTCTTGGGCGGGCGTTCGTCCCTCTGCCGGCGCGGGCAGAAAGTCGATTCGGTGTGCGCTCAGATCGATTGCATGAATGGCGGCGAGTGACTGCGCCATCTGCTGTGGCAGTCGGGCGCGGGCGGCGGCGAGTTCCGGCATTTGGACGACCTTGCGACCGATGGCGATACCAGGCACATAGTCCATCAAGAAGAACGGCGCGCCGAGGATGGAAGGGTCATCACCAAGATATCGAGGCCTGGCAACTTTGACTCCGCTGCTGTGCGCGGCCTGCATGAGACGAAATTCCTGTGCGCGGCTGAGTGCGCTTTCGAGCATGGTGGTCGGCAGGTCGCGCCGCAGCACCAACTTTTGCGGCTCACGGTCGAAAGTCGCCTCGATCAGCCACATATCGCGCGATGCGCCGCCCGCCAGCGGCTCGGCTCGATCGACGCTGGCGATCACGCCGCTGACTTCGGTAAGATAATCGACCAGACGTGCCCTGAATTCATCGGGTGATAAAGTCTCAAACATGGACAACGAATCGCTTTCTAACGAAAGAGCTTTTTGTCTCACTGCAGTCAGGATAGCCGATCCGTCATTTTTGCGCTACCGAGCGTCACCAGGGGGCGATCATGGATTTCTCAGTACCCGATCATGTCCACGAGATCGTGCGCCGAGTGCTGCACTTCATCGAGCGGGAGGTGATCCCGCTTGAAAAGACGTTTGGTCAGCACGGCATCGCGCCGGAAGCGCTGCGCACGCTGCGTCAGAAAGCGAAAGCGGCGCGCATCTATGCCCCTCAGCTCCCGCAGGAATTGGGCGGCCTCGGTCTCAACCACAGCGAGATCGCCCCCATCTTCGAGGCGGCGGGGCGCAGCCTTTTGGGGCCGCTGGCGCTCAACTGCGCCGCGCCCGATGAAGGCAATATGCATCTGCTTCATCTGTTCGCCACTGAGGAACAGCGAGATCGCTACCTCAAGCCGCTGGCTGCGGGCGAGGTGCGTAGCGCTTTCGCCATGACGGAACCGCCTCCTGGGGCTGGCAGCGATCCGACAATGCTGCTGACGCGCGCCGAAAAGGACGGGGATGACTGGGTGATAAACGGGCACAAGTGGTGGACGACGGGTGCCGAGGGAGCTGCGTTCTACCTGATCATGGCGCGCACTGATCCTGACCTGCCGACGCACAAAGCATCCACGATCTTCATCGCCCCGGCCGACACAGCGGGGATCGAAATCGTGCGTTCGATCCCTCACATGGGCGGGCCGGATGTGGGTGGGCATGGTGAGGTCAAGTTTCACAGTGTCAGACTGCCGGAAAGCGCGATCCTCGGCGGTTTGGGCGAAGGTTTTGCTCTGACTCAGGCTCGGCTCGGGCCGGCGCGCCTGACACACTGTATGCGCTGGTTGGGCATCGCCCAGCGGGCGCTAGAGATCGCCACGCAGTACGCCGTCGAGCGCCAAGCCTTCAGCAAAGTGCTGACCGATCATCAAGCGGTGCAGTGGATGCTGGCCGATTCCGAAACCGAACTGCAGGCCGGCCGGCTGCTCGTGCAGCGAGCTGCGTGGCTGCTCGACCAGGGAGACCAAGCACGCCAGGAGACGTCGATGGCCAAGGTGTTCGTGGCTGAGGCGGTCAACCGCGTGCTCGACCGCGCGATCCAGGTTTGCGGCGGTTTGGGCATCTCGCGCGATCTGCCTCTGAGCACCTGGTATGAGGCTGCGCGCGCTTTTCGCATCTACGATGGCGCGTCTGAGGTGCACCGGATGGTCATCGCACGTCAGGTCGTCAAACGGTATGCGGGCGCGCGCAGCTAAGCTTTTCGCAGCGGTTTTCTTTACGCTAGAGTCCGTTCGAATTCCTGGATCGCGTCCATGATCGCGTGGAACTCGTGGATGTAAAGCTGCTGCTTGGCGTCGCTCATCGCTACAGGTGGGTTCGGGTGTACCTCGACCATCAAGCCATCGGCACCGCTTGCGCGCGCAACTCTGGCGAGCGGCAGGGCGATATCGCGCCGCCCAGCAGAGTGGGAGATATCGACGATCACGGGCAGGTGGCTTTCCAGCTTGAGCACGGCCACGCCGCCGATATCGAGCGTGTTGCGCGTCGCTTTCTCAAACGTGCGGATGCCGCGTTCGATCAAGATCACATTCGGGTTGCCGCTGGCGACGATGTACTCGGCGGCATACAAGAATTCCTCCAGCGTGGCGGATAGACCGCGCTTGAGGATGATCGGCTTGTTGACACGGCCCAACGCCTTGAGGAGGAAGCTGTTCTGCATGTTGCGCGCGCCGACCCAGAGGACATCGACATAATCCGACATCATCGGGATCTGGCTCGCGTCCATGATCTCGCTGACGACGTAGAGGCCGTACTTGTTCGCGACCTGGCGTGCGATCTGAAGACCGGGTTCGCCCAGTCCCTGGAAGTCATACGGGGATGTGCGCGGTTTGTAGGCCATGCCGCGCATGAACTTGACGCCGCGCTCTGCCAGCGCTGCCGCCACCGCATCCATCTGTTCGAAGGTTTCGACGGCGCACGGCCCGCTGATGACCTGGAACTTGCTGTCACCGAGCTGGGTGCCGTCGGGCATGGTGATGATCGTCTTCTGGTCTGGGCTGGTACGCTGGACACGGATCTTGGCTTTTGCTTGCTGTTCCTCCAGCGCCATCGACGCCCGGAAGATCTCGCGAAACAGCGCTTTGATCGTCTCGTTGCTGAACGGGCCTTGGTTCGCCATCTCCAGCGCCGTCAGCATTTCCGCCTCGCGCTGAGGGTCGTAAAACGAGGTGCCTAACTGCTGAGTGATCTTGCCGATCTCCGACACGATGCGCGCTCGGTCGTTCAACAGCGCGAGCAATCGCAGGTTGATTTCATCGACCTGACCTCGCAGTTCTTGAATCCGCTCTCTCGACATAGCCGCCTATCCTGGATGCACAAAGGGGTGAACGTGGCCGGGATTATACGGCTTGACGGGAGATTTTCCGAGTCGAGTTTTACACCAACACCGAAATCACACCGAGCCACTGGAGCGCGAGCACGCCGCCTGCAATGACGACCACCACCAAGCCGATGATGATGAAATAGGTGGCGATGCGCACGAGCGTGGCCAATACGCGGAGCGCCTGGCGCAGCAAGATAAAACCGATCGCACCCGCCGGGATCGTCAGACCCAGCACCCACCACGGCCAATCATTGCCCAGCCCGTAGACCCATCCCAGCCAGAAAGCAGCTCCGGTCAAGCCGCCAACTACAGCATCGACCAACCATCCGCGATCTCTCAGCCGCAGCAGGTAGACGACGATGAATGTCAGCAGACCGGCCATCAGTGCGGTATTGCTGAGGACTTGTAAGACGATCGATGTCAAATTCAGCTCTTGATTGTCGACCAGCGCTGTCAACCCCGTGAAGGCGCTGGCCACACCGATCTCGCCGATCCCCTCCGGCAGCCGCCGGCGATACCCGTTGTAGAGTGCGCGCAGCAGTGCCGCGATCGGCAGTAGGTACTGACTGCCGAGCTGGAGCAGTTCGGTGACGGTTTCGCGTGGTATTTCGATCATGGTGCTCGCCTCGGATGCTAGCGGCATCTCCATCAACGGTACGACGCACAACGTCGTGTCACTGTCGTATTTAACACCGGCGATGTATCTTGCGTTGATTAACGATGTCAGGCCGTAGGCTGGTCGTGGGGTTGAAGCACTGCGGGAGTTGATGCGGCGGCTCCGGGGAAACTCTTCAGAGCCGCCGCGGATTCGCTACCTCGCAATTGCGTTGATACCGGTCAGCGCGCGTCCGACCAGCAGCAGGTTGATCTCGTTGGTGCCCTCGTAGGTGTAGATGACTTCGGCATCGGTCATCAGCCGCGCGATGTGATTCTCGATCAGTAATCCGTTGCCGCCGAGCGTTTCACGGGCAAGCTGTGTGACGTACCGGGCTTTGCGTGCATTATTGTATTTGGCCATCGACAGCAAGCCCTCGTTGACTTGTCCCGCCTCCATCAGACGGGCAAGCTGGAAGCAGAGACCGCGCATCAGCGTGACTTCGGTCGCCATCTCGACGAGCTTCTGCTGGATGAGCTGGAACCCGGCGATGGGCTGGCCAAACTGCTCGCGCTGCATCGCGTATTCGAGTGCATACTCGAATGCAGCCGTCGCCACGCCTGCCGCTTCCCACGATACCCCGTAGCGGCCCGCACCGAGGATGAAGGCGGTATCCTTGAACGAGCTGACGTAGGCCAAACGGTTTTCGACCGGTACACGGACGTTTTCAAGGCGGATGTCTGCGTTCAGAACTGCCCGTTTGCCGATCTTGCCCTGCATGACTTCGATGGTGATCCCTTCGACTTGATTGGGATCTTCGATGACGAATGCGCCGAACTTGCCGTCTTCGTCGCGCGCAAAGATGATCAGGATACCAGCGATCGAGGCATTACCGATCCATCGTTTGTTCCCGTTCAGAACGTAATGATTGCCATCGCGTCGGGCTTTGGTCTGCACGTCGATCGCCGCCGAGCCGCGCTCTGCCTCCGTCAAGCCAAAGGCCCCGATCTTTTCCAGCCGCGACATGGCAGGCAGCCAGCGTGCCTTCTGCTCTTCTGAGCCGAGCATGCCGATGGTGGTCATCGCGAGGCCAGAATGGACGCCGTAGAACGTACCGATTGAGCCGTCCCCTTTCGCCAGTTCGTAGATGACGAGACCCTGGCTGAGGGTGTCTAAGCCCGCACCGCCGACCTCCGTCGGCAGTACGCCGCCCAAGATGGGCAGCTCGCGCAGACGCAGCGCCAGCTCACGGGGAAATTCGGCCCGCTCCCAATACGGGTTGATATTGGGGATGACGACGGTTTGGACGAATTCACGCACCTGCGCCTGCAGACGCCGCTGTGCATCGGTGAGCTGGTCGTCGTAACGATAGAAATCGAATGCCGGGGGCGTATGTACTTTGGTCGCAATCATGATCGTTTTCAACCTCGACGTATCGACAATAATTGAATCGTTATTCGATTATTCTATCACAAAGTCATGGTCGATCGCATTACGAAGTCCGAGTCAGTTTGCGCCTGTGCGCGGACGATACTGGATCGCTTCAGCAATGTGGGTGACTTCGATGCGCTCGCTGCCTGCCAGATCGGCTATCGTTCGGCTCAACTTCAGCACGCGATGAAAGGCGCGCGCGCTCAACTGCATCCTGCGTACCGAAATATCGAGGAGTTGTTTGGCTTCGGGCGTCAGGATGCAGTACTTCTGCACATCGCCTGCGCCCATATCGGCATTGGTATGCAGAGATGGCTTGTCGCGGAAGCGTTCGTGCTGACGCAGTCGTGCCGCGATGACACGCTCGCGCACCTGCTGCGAGGTCTCGGCGCGTTCATAGTTGAGCAGCTTGTCATACTCGACGCGCGGGACATCGACATGCAGATCGATGCGATCCATGAGCGGGCCGCTGATACGGCTTTGGTATCGGCTGATGAGGGCGGGGGTGCAGGTGCAAGCCCGCAGGGTATCGCCATGATATCCGCATGGGCAGGGGTTTTGAGCCGCTACTAGGAGAAAGTTGGCGGGGAACGTCAGCGTCCCGCTTGCTCTGCTGATGGTGACGACCTTGTCTTCCAGCGGCTGGCGCAGGACTTCGAGCGCTTTTTGACCGAATTCCGGGAATTCGTCCAAGAAAAGCACACCGCGATGTGCCAGCGAAATCTCGCCAGGTCGGGGCACACTGCCGCCGCCGACCAATCCCGCTTGCGAAATGGTGTGATGCGGCGCGCGGAAGGGTCGGTACTGGACAAGCGGTTCTCCATTGGGAATCATGTCGGCAACTGAGTAGATGCGCGTGACTTCCAGGGCTTCATCGGGCATCAGGGGCGGCAGGATGGCGGGCATCGCGCGGGCGAGCAGCGTTTTGCCCACCCCTGGCGGCCCCTGCAGCAGCACGTTGTGATTGCCGCCGGCGGCGATCTCGAGCGCGCGTTTCGTTTGTTCTTGACCTCGAATGTCGGCGAAATCGACCCATCGATCGACCGCCGGTGCTTCTTGCTCAAGCTGAGGTCTGCGATCGTACTTGGGCAGCGCTTTCAAGCCATAGAGATGCTCGACCAAATGGCCGATCGTCTCGACAGCGTAGATGTCGATATCGTGGACGAGCGATGCTTGGGCGGCATCGTCCGCAGCTACATAGACGGCGTCAAGCCCAGCTTGCTGGGCAGCGTAGACCATGGGCATGACGCCTTTCGTGTGGCGAATACTGCCGTCAAGCGACAGCTCGCCGACGAAGAACGCACGCTCCAGGCGCTGGAGTGGCAGTTGGTCGGTCGCGGCCAAGACGCCGACCGCGATCGCCAGATCGTAGGCCGGGCCGTGCTTGGGCAAATTTGCTGGCGAAAGATTGATGACGTAACCCTTGTTCGGAAACTGCATACCGCTGTTTTTGATGGCAGCGCGCACACGCTCGCGGCTCTCGCGGACGGCGGCATCGGGCAGCCCGACGATCGTGAAGCTCGGGATCTGTGTGCGCGGATTGAAATCCACCTCGACCTTGACGATATGTCCATCGAGTCCGACCAGTGCACAGGCATTGACGGTGGCGAGCATAGCGGCCCTCGTGCTTCGCGAGTTGGGGTGGATGACCTCATGTACTGTTCTATCTATTGTGCCATCATTTGCGCGCCCTGTGTGTACAAGCGCTGACTGGCTGCCACAGTCAAGACCTTCCGTTCGGTTGCCCCACCTGCCTGAGGTGCGTTACTGTCTGATCGCATGGATGTCGCCTGCAGTGCATGTCACACAGACGGACAGCTAGCACATGAAGCTGTGAAAAGTAGAGTTTCTCATGTCCACAAGTCACGACCAACCGCTGGCAAACCGTATTCGTCCGGCCACACTGGCGGATTTCATCGGCCAATCACATCTCGTCGCACCAGGCAAGCCGATCTACCAGGCGATCGAGACCGGGCGCATCAGTTCGATGATCTTCTGGGGACCGCCTGGGGTTGGCAAGACAACCCTAGCACGCATTATTGCCAGCACGACCGGCCGGAAGCTGTATGAATTGTCCGCTGTCGCAGCGGGTAAAGACGAAGTCCGCAAGATCATCGACCAAGTGCGGCGAGAGCAGGGCGGTGCGCCGCGCGATCTGTTCAGCTTGAATGCGACCGAGGCGGCTGCCGAACCGACCCCGATCCTGTTCTTGGATGAGATTCACCGCTTCAACAAAGCGCAGCAAGATTATCTTCTGCCTTATGTCGAGGACGGCACTGTGATCTTGATCGGCGCGACCACGGAGAACCCGAGTTTCGAAGTGATCTCGGCGCTCCTTTCGCGGATGCGCGTGTTCACGCTGGAGCCTCTGACCGATGCTGAGGTCGCACAGGTGATCGGTCGTGGTTTGCGCGTGCTGAAGGCCGCCATCGATGATGATGCCAAAGCTTATCTGATCGGGTTGGCGAATGGGGACGCCCGCCAAGCGCTCAATGTACTGGAGGCGGCCGTCCATCTCTACGGCCAATCGATCACTTTAGAGCACGTTCGGGAAGCGCTGCAGTCGCGATACCTGCGCTACGACAAGCAGGCGGATGAGCATTACAACACCATCAGCGCGTTCATCAAGTCGATGCGCGCCAGTGACGTGGATGCTGCGTTGTACTATCTGGCACGCATGGTCAGTGCGGGCGAGGATCCGAAGTTCATCGCCCGGCGTATGGTGATCTTCGCGAGCGAGGATATCGGCATGGCCGATGCTCATGCGCTGACCGTCGCCAATCAAGTCTTTCGCGCGGTCGAGACGATCGGCTATCCAGAGTGCCAGATCAACCTGGCGCACGGTGTCGTCTATTTGGCGCAGGCGGCCAAAGATCGGTCTGCATACGACGCACTGTTCCGTGCGCTCGAAGACGTGCGCGCGCACGGCAGCCTGCCGATCCCTCTCAAACTGCGCAACGCGCCGACCCAATTGATGAAGGGTTTGGGCTATGGGCAGGGATATGAGATGTACGACCAGGGCGATCTGCTGCCGGAGAGTCTGAAAGGTCGGCGTTACTACGTGCCGCCGAAGGCGACTTGACCGTGACGATGAGCCTGACGCTGTCTTGACACCCTGCGGTTCGCGCCCTTATAATGCTGGCCATGTCGTTATTTCAGCCGCCTCGTCTCATTGGCGCTGAGGGCTATTAGAGGAGTCAAGCGTGGGGCCGTTACCTACCAGACGTACATCGCGCCGCAAGAGCGCCAATCGCCAATCGCATGATGCGCTTGAACTCAAGCATTTGGTTCGTTGTGAAACGTGCGGGGAATACAAAGTGTCACATCGTGCCTGCCCCAAGTGCGGCAGCTATCGCGGGCGAACTGTCATCAAGGTCGATGACGACAAATAGTACTCCTGCTGGATCCAGATCGCTTAGGCCGGATAGAGAAGTCCGGCCTTTTTGATCCCCATTCGGTACGCTGTGCTATCATCAAGGCGTTGCATGGGGACATTCTTGTGAAAATACAGCAGCTATGACACTGAGCAAAATCGCCTTCGTTTTTCCTGGTCAAGGTTCGCAGATCGTCGGCATGGGTAAAGACATCGCCGAGTTGTCTCCGGCAGCGCGGGAGGTCTTTGAACAAGCGGATGAAGTACTGGGGTATTCCCTGTCGCGCCTGTGCTTCGAGGGGCCAGAGGCGGACTTGAACGACACGGCGTTCACCCAGCCCGCGCTGTACGTGTGCGGTATCGCCACGCTGCGGGCGCTGCAAGCGATGACCCCTCAGATCTCGCCCGCCAGCATGGCGGGCCACAGCCTGGGCGAACTGACGGCACTCGCGGCTGCGGGGGCTTACAGCTTCATCGATGGTCTTCAACTGGTTCGCGTTCGAGGTCGTGTCATGCGCGAGGCGGGAGAGAAGAGTCCTGGCGCGATGGCGGCTCTCCTGGGTTTAGACACCTCGAGTGTGCGCGACGTTTGTGCACAGGCTGCCCAGGAGACGGATGCTGTGCTTGTCCTCGCCAACGACAACTGTCCCGGACAAACGGTGATTTCAGGGGAAGCCGCCGCTATCGACCGGGCGATCGATCTTGCGAAAGCGGCGGGGGCACGTCGCGCAATCCGGCTGGCGGTCAGCATCGCTGCACACTCGCCGCTGATGGCACCTGCCGCTGCCGAATTCGCTGAGGCGCTCCAGCGGGTTGATTTCAGAACGCCGTCAGTGCCCGTCATCGCCAACGTCAGTGTGACGCCGCTGAGCAGCTCGGAGGCGATTCAGCACGAGCTTGCCATGCAGCTTACACAGCCGGTGCGCTGGACGGAGACTATCGAGGCGTTGGCGGCTGCCGATACGCATGTGTTTGTCGAAATGGGTCCGAAAGATGTGCTCACCGGCCTGATCAAGCGGATCGACAGCGGTGCCACCACCTATAACTTGAATAACGCGGCCAATCTGCTCGCATTTGTGCAGCAGATGACCGCCTGAGCGAGTATGTTTGTGGATGGGCGCGATCTGCTCCGACTGGCTGCTGCGGCATGTATGGCGTTGATTGGGCTGCACTCCTTGACTGGCTGCGTACCAGTGCGCAGCGCGGAAGAAACCGACGGTGAGCTGCTCGCGTTCGCGAGCGGCTCCGAGATCATCATCGGCTTGTCTGTTGCGTTGAGCGGAAGCGGAATCGCGCCCATCGGGATCGACATTCAGCGCGGTGCCGAGCTGGCCTTGGAGGAACGTCCGACGATACAGGTTGGCGATCGGACCATCGCGGTCCGTCTGCTGATCCTGGACGATCTGTGCTCAGCGGATGGCGGCCAGGCCGCAGCTAATCGTTTTGTCTCAGATCGGCGGGTTGCGGCTGTCATCGGCCCCATGTGCTCGAGCGGGTGTCGGGCAGCTGCTCCGATTTTCGATGCTGCGGCCTTCACCACCATCAGTCCGAGCTGCACCAGCGCCAATCTGACGCAAAGCGGGTTTCGCAGTTTCAATCGGGTTGTGGTCAGCGACAGTGTGCAAGGGGTGGTGGCCGCGCACTTCATTTACGAGCAGTTGGGTGTGACTCGTGTGGCGACGCTTCATGACGGCAGCCCCTACGGTGAAGGTCTGGCGCAAGTTGTCGCAGAGCGTTTCCGGGCGTTGGGTGGACGCATTGTGGCCGAAGATGCTATCAGCGTGGGAGATGTCGATTATCGTGCGCTGATAGAGGATATCGGGCGTGAGTCGCCAGAGCTGATCTATTTTGCCGGCTTCGCGGCCGAGGGTGCACGCTTGGCCGAACAGCGTGTGGATGCGGGCATGGACATATTGTTCATGGGTGGGGATGGTCTGCGCACCGACGAGTTCACCTATCTAGCTGGCCGTGAGTCGGAAGGGGTGTATGTGTCGGCGTTCCTCCCTGGCGGATCGCCTGCACTCACACAGTTCCTGGACCGCTACGAAGAGCGTTACGGACAGCAGCCAAGCGGCCCCTATCACGCAAACGCATATGACGCGGTTCATCTTCTGCTCGATGCTGTGCAGACTGTGGCTCAAGTTACAGCGAGCGGCGATGTGCTGGTCGATCGCGCAGCTTTGATGAACCATGTGCGCCGTTTGTCGCGTACCGCGGGGCTGAGCGGCATCCTGAATGCGGATGGTCGGGGTGAGCTGCTCACGAGTGCTGATATTGGTATCGCGCGCATCGAGAATGGTATCTTCGTCCCGCTGGCGATTGGACGTGTGCGCGGCAGTCTCGTGTCGATTTCACTGCTCACACCGTCGTGAATGGGTACAGATAAGTCATGCCTCGCCAACCAGGCTCACGCTTAGGGCGGTCATGGGTCGTAGAACTAATCCGCCGTCCTCTTCAAGTGGGTGCGGTGCTGCTGCTGGCCGTGCTCGTGTTCATAGCAGCGCGCAATCTGCTGCCTCAAATGGGACAGCCGGCAGCGTATCCTCCTGAGCAGTTTGTGCGCCAGCTTTTGTTCGGCCTCGCGCAGGGGAGTATCTACGCCTTGCTCGCGCTGGGGTATTCGATGGTGTACAGCGTGCTGGCTATCGTCAATCTCGCCCACGGCGAAGTGTTCATGGCCGGTGCTTATTTCGGTGTTTTCGCCATGCTCGCCGCTGAGCAAAGCGGACTGCTCGTTCGCAGTCCGCTGCTCGCGCTGTCCGGGACGCTCGTCGTCGGTGTGCTGGCATCGATCGTGATCACGCTGGTGCTAGAACGCTATGTCTATCGACCGGTGCGGGGTGCAGAGCGGGTCGCCGCCTTAGTCGTCGCGTTGGGCGCTTCCGTCACACTGCAGCAGTTGTTTGCGCTCCTGTTCGGTAGTGCGGCGCGCCGATACCCAGAAGCGCATTTGTACGCTTTCTCCCAGTCGTTTGCCGACGGCACTTGTGCGGATGGGTCGATCGGCTGCGCTGGTATCGACTTGATCGGTGGTCGCTACGATGTCGTCATTCTGGGTCTTCAACTCCGTATTCTGCCTATCCATGCGGTCGTCTTGGTCATCGCCATAGGGTTGATACTCTGTTTGGGGCTGTTCATCTATGGAACGCGCTCCGGCCGGGCGATGCGCGCGGTGTCGGACGATCCTGAGATGGCCGCCATGTTAGGGGTCGATGTGCGGAGTACCATCGTCATCGCTTTCGTTCTAGGTGCCATCTTGGCAGGCGCTGCAGGCGTTCTCTACGCGCTCTACAACCGGCAGGTGACGCCGTTTATGGGGTTCTTGCCCGGTCTCAAAGCTTTGACAGCCGCCATGTTGGGAGGGATCGGTCATCTCCCGGGAACCGCTTTGGGCGGCTTCATACTCGGCATCGTCGAGTCCACTGCGCCCTCGATACTGGGTTTGTCGGCGCAGCTCAAAGATGCGGTCGCCTTTGTGATCTTGGTGCTGGTGATCATCTTGCGACCTCAAGGTCTCTTCACCCCTCATCACCATGCAGAGAGGGACTGATCGATGCGGCGTCTAGCTTTCCAGCGGGGCGCTGCAGCAGCCTTGATCGTGCTCCTGCTGGCTTTCATGGGGGTTTTCGATACGCTTTCTGGTCTCCGTCTGTTTGGCCAGCTCGACTTAGGTGTTCTGCTGGTAGGACTTATTGCCGGCGCGTCAGCTTACCTACAGATGCGCAGCGGCCAGGGTTCGGCTTGGCTGAAAGCCGCATATGGTGTTTTGCCGGCACTGCTTATCGGCGTGATGCTTCTCGGTCTGGGGGGCGTCGCGTCAGCGGTCAATTTATCCTCCATACTGCCAAACGCTGGTCTTCGTTTTGTCGATCGACTTCGCTTCGGGTTCGACCCACTGGTCGGGAGCCTGGCAGTGATCGGCTTCCCATTGTTGAGCGGCATTTTCGGTGTGCTTTTGGCTGCGCTGCCTGGTGAGCGCCGATTGTCCATCCTCTATGCGCTCGCTGCAGCTTGTGGTGTCGCCATCTTGCGCGAGCCGCTGATTGGCCTGATCCCTTTTTCCGACTGCTTGGCCTTGATCGGTGGATTAGCAGCCGGATACCTGATGGGGGCGGTACTCCCCAATGCATCGTTCGCGCTGGTCATGGCTGCTGGCGCCGCGAACAGCGCCGCTCTCGGCTTGGTCGTCGGTCTCGTCACCTCGGGGGGCGGTCTCGATGCTGGTGGTATTCTGCGTATTGGTGCTGCGACCCCGGTGCTGCTGGAGCTTATGCGTTCAGCGGGACTAGCGCTGACCGTGCTCGTGTTCAGCGCCTTCGGAGGGTTCGGCGCGCTGGTACGTTTCGCGCCCGCGAGTCTCCACGCGCTCGCTCATTATGGTGCAGCCGTCGTCTTGATCTGTGGGCTTCTGAGCTTGGGTATGCCGGATGTCTTGTCCTTCGCGACCGTGTTCACGGTTTGGTGGCTGATGCAAGCTGGACGATCCCAGAGGTCAGCGCAGGCGCAAGCGCGTTACAACACGTTGGCCGTCTCTACGCGCCGCTTCGTTCGCATCGGCTTTTACGCCGCTGCGCTGGTGGTCATGCTGGCCGCGCCGGCCTTTGTCGGACCGCTGGGGGCCAATATCCTGAGTCTAGTGGGGCTGTATCTCATCCTGAGCATTGGTTTGAATATCGCCGCTGGGGATGCGGGACTGCTCGACCTGGGCTATGCTGCCTTCTTCGCCATCGGTGCCTACACCATGGGTCTGCTGACCACGCCGAGCGTGATCACGTGCGGCTGGCTGCCGGCCGCCGAACCGTGCGACCACGTCGTCAGCTTTTGGGCTGCGCTGCCGATCAGCAGCATCGTTACTGCGCTAAGCGGCGTTCTTTTGGGTTTGCCTGTGCTGCGCCTGCGCCCCGAATTCTTGGCGATAGTCACCCTCAGTTTTGGCGAACTGGCGCGGTTGATCTTTCGCGCGGACGATTTTCGTCCGCTTTTCGGAGCGGCGCAGGGGATCACAAATGTCCCTCGTCCGATCTTGGATTTGGCGTGGATCAACACGGACTGGCGGTTCAGATTCGATGGTGAGATCGGCTACTATTACTTGATCGTCCTAGCTATTTTGCTGACGCTGGCCGCCGCCACGCGCCTGCGCAATTCGCGCATCGGTCGAGCATGGCATGCCCTCCGCGTCGATGCACTGGCGGCTGCAGGGCTTGGCATCCGGCTGGATACCGCGCGATTGTTGGCCTTCACCGTCAGTGCGGCGGTGGCTGGTCTAGTCGGTGCGCTGGCGGCTGTCCGGCTTTACGGCGTATATCCAGATAACTTCAGTTTCCAGATCACGCTGTTCGCGCTCTCCCTTGTAGTGATAGCGCATGGTCGTTCCCTGCGCGCTTTGGTGATCGGCGGTGTGGTGTTGATCGGACTTCCAGAGCTGATCGGGGAATTGGCCAACTATCGGTTGCTGGTGCTTGGCTTGGTGCTCATCTTTGTCATGCATCGCGTCGGATTCGAATGGAATGCGAGGCCGGCTAGGCGCAGTCGAGAGGTTCGCGTATGAGCACGGTGCTGCTCGACGTGCGGGATTTGCTCAAGCGCTTTCAGGGACTGATCGCTCTGCGACGCGTCCACCTGCGGGTGCATCTAGGCGAGATCGTGAGCATCATCGGCGCAAATGGTTCTGGCAAGACCACGCTGCTCGACTGTATTCAAGGTCTGAGCAGGCCGGATGAAGGTGAAATCTACCTCGATGGGCAGCCGCTGGTCGGCCAGCGGCTCGACCAGATCGTGCGCGCCGGGGTCGCTCGAACGTATCAGCGCGTGCGTCTATTTGGGCAAATGACGGCTGCCGAGCAGGTGCTCACCGGAATGCACTGTCGGCTGCGCACGGGTTTGCTCGGCGCACTGCTGCGCACCGGCAGTGCGCGCTACGAAGAACGTCAGGCATGGCACCGCGCCCAATGGTGGTTGGATCATATCGGGCTGGGTGATAAGGCGCACTATACGCCCGACATGTTAAGCTACGAAGAGCAGCGTCGCTTAGAGCTGGCGCGGGCCTTGGCCACCGAGCCTCGATTGCTGCTGCTCGACGAACCGACAGCCGGCCTGGAGGCGGCAGATGCGGCGCGTATGGCCGATTTGATCCTGCGGCTTCGCAGTGAGTTGGGGCTGACGATCCTGCTGGCCGAACATAACTTGTCGGTCGTGCGCGCCATTTCCGATCGCGCTGCGCTCCTCGAGTACGGCCAGCTCACAGCCGAAGGCTCGTTCGATATGATCTGGGATCGCACACAGATGAGGGAGAGTTATTTCGGACCGTTTTATTATCCTCAAGTGCCATAGTGAGGTGAGTGGTAAAGTGTCATGAGCTTGCTTGAAGTCGAGGGTTTGTGCGCCGCTCATGGCAGCTTTGAGGCACTGCGCCATGTGAGCCTGCGTGTGGAAATTGGCGAGATCGTCTCGGTGATCGGGAGCGGTGGGGCCGGTAAATCGACCCTGCTCCATGCACTTTGCCGCCTGATCAAACCGACTGCCGGTCGAGTCATCTTCGATGGTGTCGAACTGACCGACATGGATGTGCACGAGATCGCTCGGCGCGGCCTGATCTTGATCCCGGAAAGCCGGCGCATTTTTCCGCGATTGACGGTGCTGGATAATCTACGCATGGGGGCGTACTGGCGCCGCGACCGCCGCATCGTTCAGCGGGACTTGGATACGATCTTGAGCCGGCTGCCGCGCTTGAAAGAGCGCGCGAATCAACCCGGAGGTTCGCTTGCCGCTGGAGAACAGCAGATGCTGGCGTTTGCACGCGGTTGGATGGCGCGCCCACGTTTGATGATGCTGGATGAGCCTTCGCTCGGATTAGCGCCGATGTTCGCCCATGAACTCTACGAACTGATCAAGATGCTGCCGAACGAGGGCATATCTGTGCTTTTGGTCGAACAAAACGCGGATCCTGCGCTAGCTGTTGCCAACCGTGCCCTGCTTATGCATTTGGGCACCGTGGTGGTGCAGGGTTTGCCCGCCGATGTGCGCCGCGATCCGCGGATGGCCGAGGCGTATGCGGGTTGGCGTGTCTGAGCGCCTTAGCATTGCAAGCTCTCACTCGTGTTAGCGGCCAGAAAGCGTATAATCGGTCACATATGCATGAGTTGAAATGGCGTTTGCAATGAAAGAACGGATACAGAAACTGATGGCGGCTGCGGGCGTCGCATCGCGGCGGGGGAGCGAAGCGCTGATCCGAGCAGGCCGGGTGCGCATCAACGGGCGCGTCGCAGCCATTGGCGAGCAGGCAGATCTGGGCACTGATGTGATCGAGGTCGATGGCGTGCGTTTGCAAATGCCTGAGGCACGCGTCTACTTCGCGATCAACAAGCCGCGCAACGTCTTGACAGCGGGCGCGCAGCGCGCAGACGAAACGCGTCGGACGGTGACCCAACTGCTTCCTTACAAAGGGCGCCTGTTCTCGATCGGACGCTTGGATGCCGATAGTGACGGGCTGGTCGTTTTAACCAACGATGGCGATATGGCGCAGAAACTGTCACATCCGCGTTTTCGCCACACCAAAACGTACCGTGTCGTCGTTGCTGGGCTGCCTACTGCCGAGACACTGGAGCGCTGGCAGAATGGCGTCCACCTAGAGGAGGGGCGCACTGCACCGTGCTATGTGAAAGTCGTGCGTGGAAACGACCGGGAAAGCATCCTCAAGGTGGTGATGACGGAAGGGCGTAAACGCCAGATCCGCCGAGTCGCCATGATCTTGGGGCATCCTGTCCTGCGCCTGACTCGCACCGCGATTGGCTGTCTCGATCTGGAACATATGAAGACCGGGGAATGGCGAGAATTGACCGGAGGTGAACTCAAGCTTCTGGTGACGCCTGCGCCGGAACTCAAGATCATTCGCAAACGTGCAGCGGAGCGCCGTTCCACCGCAGAGCGACCTGATGGTGAGGCCACTCAGCCGCGCGGCACTCGGCGCGATGACGATGTGCGCTCTGACCGGCAGCGGCGCAGCGCGAGAGGTGAGGGTGATGGCTGGACGGTTGTGAGGGACGAGCCGCGCGAGCGCCGCCGCAGCTCACAAGAGCACGGGCGCCCATCGAGGCAGGAGCGTGGACGCGCGTCTGGACGCGAGGAAACGCCGCTTGAGCGCCCACGCCGTCCTGCCGGCGGGTCGCGCTCGGGGCCACAATCGCGGCGCCCCGGTCAGCGCCCTCCCGCGTCGCGCCGTCCCTCGGCAAACCGCAAGCGAGGACCGCGCCCATGAGTTTGAATGCTGACGTTCAAGCGTATGTTGCACGACAGCCGCGCTATACCTGGCGACGTCAGATCATTCGTTACCTCATCCGCACAATCGGTTTCAACTTCCTGGCACGCGTTCAGGTCAATGGAACCGAGAATATCCCCGCCGACGGTCCGACGATCATCATGATGAATCACATCTCATTGATCGATCCGGTCCTGTGCATGGGCGCGATCACACATCGGTTCGTCATCCCGATGTCGAAGATCGAAAATATGCGAAATCCGATTCTTGCACCCTTCATTTTCGCCTGGGGGGCTTATTGGGTGCGGCGCGGTGAAATCGACCGCAAGGCGCTGCTGAACTCCATCGAGCTGGTCAAGAGCGGGCAGTTGATCTTGATCGCGCCGGAGGGCACTCGCCATCCGGAAGGCTTGGCTCCGGCGAAGGATGGGCTGGCGTATATCGCGACCAAAGCGCGGGCGGTCATCGTCCCGACGGCGATCACCGGTGCTCAGCACTGGATGACTGAACTCAAACGACTCCGACGCGCAACAGTCAGCGTGACGTTTGGCCGCGCGTTCCGCTTTCGCGCCGACTCCGACCGCGTGTCGCGCGACGTTCTGGCGCAGATGCGCGAAGAAGCCATGTATCAGCTTGCGCGAACGCTGCCCGACCCAGGTCTTCGGGGCGTCTACAGCGACCTCAACAGCGCGACCAGCCGTTACCTTGAATTCGTCTAAGCGACTGCTCGCGCTCCAGACCTGAAACCACCGATTGCAGTGTAGGGAGAGAAGACCATGTGTGGCATTGTGGGTTATGTCGGCTTTCGGAATGCGACACCCATTATTCTGGATGGTCTGCAGCGCCTGGAATATCGCGGTTACGACTCGGCAGGGCTGGCCGTGCTTGAAGACGGGCAGATCGCCATCCGGCGCGATGTGGGCAAGCTGACCAATCTGCGCGATCGGGTGAGCAGCAGTCCGATCGCAGGGCAAATCGGGATCGGTCACACGCGCTGGGCGACGCATGGCGCACCCTCTGAACGCAATGCGCACCCTCACGTCAGCATGAACGGTGATTTCGTCGTCGTCCACAATGGAATCGTTGAGAATTACCTTGAACTGCGTCAGGATTTGATGGCTGAAGGCGTCGTCTTCAATTCGGATACCGATACCGAGGTCATCGTCCAGTTGATCGAGCGATTCGCTGGAGCTGGCGCTGACGGCGATCTTGCTGAGGCGACTCGTATGGCCGTGCGTCAGCTCAAAGGCGCTCACGCCATTGTCGTCATGAGCAGGCATCAGCCCGACCGTTTGGTTGTGGTGCGCATCGGCAATGCGGGCGGTGTCGCGATCGGGGTGGGCGAGGGTGAGAATTACATCGCCTCGGACATTCCCGCCATCCTCGATTACACGCATCGGATGGTCTTCTTGGAGAGCCGGCAGATGGCCGTGGTCACGAGCGCAGCATACCAAGTGCAAACGCTCGACGGCACGCCTGTCACGGTTCAGGCGCACACGGTGCCCTACGATCCGGTTAGCGCTGCGCGCGGCGAATACAAACACTTCATGCAGAAAGAGATCTTCGAGCAGGCGCGCAGCATCACCGATACCATCGGCGGTCGAGTCGACTTCGAGCACCACGCAGTCATGCTGCCCGAACTGAACCTGACGCAAGAACGTGCGCGCCAGCTCGACCGCGTGGTCACCGTCGCCTGCGGCACCAGCTACTTTAGTGGATTGGTGGGCAAGTTTTATATCGAGACACTGGCGCGTCTGCATGTCGAGGTCGATTACGGCAGCGAATTTCGCTATCGCGATCCCATCCTCGACGAGCGGACGGCCGTGCTCGCCATCACACAGAGCGGCGAGACAGTCGATACGCTGGCGGCGATGGAAGAAGCGCGCATGAAAGGCGCGCTGGTGTGGAGTATCGTCAATACGATCGGCAGCCAGGCGATGCGTTTGGCTGACGGCTATATCGCGATGCACTCCGGGCCTGAAATCGGCGTCGCGTCGACTAAAGCATTCACCACCAGTCTCGTCGACCAATACCTGCTAGCGCTGTATCTGGGCCAGCTTCGCGGTGTGCTTTCGCCCGCTGCGCTGCACGGGTACACGCAGGATCTCCTGCGGCTTCCCGATCT
>CAYTME010000001.1:76506-77147 GCA_964438415.1 uncultured Pleurocapsa sp.
GGACGCGGCATCAACTATCCGATCGCGCTCGAGGGCGCCCTGAAACTCAAGGAAATCAGCTATATCCATGCCGAAGGCTATCCAGCGGGCGAGATGAAACATGGGCCGATTGCGCTGCTGGATGAGCAGATGCCTGTGATCGCGATCGCCTTGAAAGACAACGTGTACGACAAGATGCTGAGCCAGATCGAACAAGCAAAGGCGCGGGGCGCACTCGTCATCGCGCTCGCGACAGACGGTGATGTCGTGATCGAGACCAAAGCCGATCACGTCCTCTACCTTCCGCCTGCGCCCGCGCTCCTTGCCCCCATCCTGGCGGTGATTCCGCTGCAGCTTCTGGCATATCATGTGGCTGTGCGGCGCGGTGCAGATGTCGACCAACCGCGCAATCTGGCCAAGAGCGTCACCGTCGAGTGACACGTTTGATCGGAAAGTCGATTTGCTGGCACTGGCGCAGATTTGTTAACATGACGCCGATGCTGATGTTGTCTGCCGAAAGACAGGATACTGCTCGATGCGTTGTGACAATGCAGCTCGCACCAATACCACTGCCATGAGAGTTGGCATCTAGCGGGGTCACAGCGTCATTCGATCATAGCTCGTGACGCAGCACCCCAACCGGGGTGCTTTTTGTTTCACTT
>CAYTME010000001.1:77157-110220 GCA_964438415.1 uncultured Pleurocapsa sp.
AGGCGCTGCTCGGCGACAGACGCGCCGACCACTATCGCGCAGAGTTCCGCTTCAGTTAGTTTAGATAGCCCGGTCTATGTCGCGCCGCCAGAGCATCGAGTTGGCGTGAACCGCTACCCGGCTTCGATGATGGATATTCCGCCATCGCGTATGTTCCTGATTCGCGATGCTCTCAAACAGTACCGCGATGCTCATGGGGTAGATGCCGTGACCTACGACGCTTCTCAAGGGGATGGGGGAGCGAGCCTGCCGGGGGTGCCGGTCGAGCTTCTTGAACGGGCGCTTCGTCTGCAGATCGAGCACGGCAGCGCTTATGACCAGCCGTGGGGCACGCCGCAGTTTCGCAAGGCGGCGGTAGAGTCTTACTGGCACCTCGATGCTGCGACGGGTTGGGGGCCGGAGAATATCGCTTTTGTGCAGGGCGGGCGCGATGGACTGCAGAAGGCCTATGCTGCGATGATCCATGTCGGTAACCAGCAGATCGGGGATGCGCTGGTAGTCTCTCGCGTTCCCTGGATCAGCTACAACTGGGGTCCATATGCCCTTGGCTTGAACGTGATGCTCGCCCCGGGGCGCCCGCAGGATGGTTGGCGTTACACGCCGGATGGTATCCGCGCTTGTGCCGAGCTGGCCGCGCGCGATGGGCGCAAGATCGCTGGATTGGTGCTGACTTCGCCCGATAACCCAACTGGCCGCACGCTGACGCTGGACGAGCAGATCGAGCTGGTCAGAACCGCGCTGGATGTCGGTATCCCGTTCGTCCTGCTTGACTGGATCTATCACTATGTCACGGATGGAGAACCGTCGGATATCAACGTAGTGCTCAAGGCATTCAGCCCGGAACAGCGTGAGCGGCTCATCTTTCTGGATGGGTTGACCAAGAGCTTGGGGGCATCGAACATCCGCAGCGCGCATCTAGTGGCAGGCAAACAGGTCATCAAGTACATCACCAGCCAATCTTCACATGGGGTCATCCCCAGTTACTACGCCCAGGCAGTGGCGATTGCCGCATACGAGATGGGGTTTGCGAACGCCTGCGCAGGCATCGTCGGCCCGTGCAGAGACAGCCGCCGCGTGCTGCGTCGTGAACTGGAGGCGTTCGGCATTCCCCACATCATGGGCGATGGTTACTACGCCTTCATCGACTGCACCCGGTATATCGAGGCGGGCGGTTTGAAGGACTCTGAAGCGCTGCTTATGCATTTAGGCGAACGATTTGGCCTGGCAGTGGTGCCCGGTGTCTATTTCTCGGAGGCAGGGGCGAATTGGATTCGGTTCTCCTATGCTCTCCAGCCGAGCACCACTGAAGGTGCGGTCAAGCGCTTGTTCGACGGCCTAAATGCACTGCTGCGCTAAACGCTTCATGCCCCACAGACGACGAATGTCCGACTTGTTTCGGGTTTTCGTTGTCTTCAATCCACACACATGCCGATGCCCCCACAAAAAGGGGGTTTTCGTCTTGCCCCCTTGCACTCGCACGCCTGATTTCTATGATCGATATCAGCGAATCCCTGTCTATCGTCAATCAAGTTAAAGCGAGATTTACCAATGGCGCTTGCAGATATCCTTGCCTCACGTGGTCAACCGGTCGCATACGAGCAGCCCATCTCATATGCTGAGGCGCAGCCGCTGCTCAAGTGGGTCTATGTCTGGATGTTCTTCGGCCTGTTCATTACGGCGACGGTCGCTTTTGTCACTTCGACGAATGCCGCCTTGATCGAACTGGCGACCAACCCGATCGTGATGATCGTCGCGATCATCGCCCAATTCGGTTTGGTGATCGCTCTCAGCGCGGCGCTCAACCGGCTGTCGCCGAGCGCGGCTGCGATCATGTTCATGATCTACGCCGGGTTGATGGGTTTCACGCTTTCGGTGATCTTCTTGTACTTCTCGCTTGGATCGATCGGCGCGGCCTTCCTTTCGACCGCTGGCATGTTCGCGGCGATGACCGTGTTCGGCTTCACGACCAAGATGGATCTATCGAAGCTGGGCGGTTATCTGCTGATCGGCCTGATCGGGCTGGTGATCGCGATGGTGGTCAATATGTTCGTCGGCAGTGGCGTGCTCGGTTTCTTGATCAGCTTGATCGGCATTGGCTTGTTCTTGGGCCTGACAGCCTATGACACGCAGAATTTGAAGCGCATGGCGGCGCATCCGGAACTGCAAGCGAACCCTGATCTGACCAACAAGCTGGCCATCTTCGGCGCGCTTTCGCTCTACCTCAATTTCGTCAATATTTTCCTGTTCCTGCTGCAGTTGTTCGGTGGCAGCAGCAGCGAGTGAGATGTGAGGCTGCCGTCTGGTACCGAGCGGATGGCAGTCCTCAATTCACTTGTCCGGCTCGTCCAGCTTGATCCCACTGAGTGCTTCGTAAACGGTGATAATGGCACTGTTGTCCAACTCGCGGAAGCCCATCTCCAGCATGGCGCTGAAAAGCTGATGGTTAAGCGCGCTCATCGGCAGCGGGATACCGTAGGTGCGGGCGGTATCGAGGACGATGCCAAGGTCTTTGTGCTGCATGTACGCCTTGAAACCTGGGCTGCGATTGCCGCTGAACAGGCGCGGCGGCTTGACATCGAGCGTCCACATCTGGGCGGCACCGCCTCTGATGGCGGCGACCACCCGTTTTGGATCGACGCCGGCTTTCTGAGCCGTGATCAGCGCCTCGGCCAATGCCACCATCTGCGCGGCTGTGATGATCTGGTTGCAGGCTTTCGCGATCTGACCAGCGCCGCTCTCTCCGACCAAGACACTTGCCTTGCCCATCGCCTGAAACAGCGGCAGTGCGCGCTCATAGGCGGCCTCACTCCCCCCGACCATGATCGTCAGCGTGCCGTCACGCGCGCCGACATCGCCGCCGCTGACGGGTGCGTCCAGCGCCTCGACACCGACGGTGCCGAGCCGCTCCGCGATCATGCGCGCCGTCTCCGGTTTGATCGTGCTGTTGTCGATGTAGATCAGCCCCGCATGTGCCCCCTCCACGATGCCATGAGCGCCCAAGACCACCTGTTCAACATCGGGCGAGTCAGGCAGGTTGGTGAATACGAAATCGACCTGTTCGGCGACCGCGCGTGGTGTGGGCGCGCTGGCTGCACCGAGCGCGACCAGCGCATCGACCTTCGCTTGACTGCGATTGTGGACGACAAGCTCATGACCGGCCTTCAAGAGGTTGCGCGCGATGGCACCGCCCATGATGCCCAGTCCGATGTACCCTACTCTTGCCATGTGTTCCCTCGACTTTGCATCTGCAATTGGCGCCACTCAATCGCGCTCATCGCCGGCAACGAAGCCCCCGGTGGATGAGCGCATCATGTCTTCTTCGTCACCTGAAACTGCAAAGGTATCCCGATCATGAGCCGGGTTTGCGCCTGCAGTGTCGGGATCGCCACCACAAGCAGCGTCAGCACAGGCAGCAGCGGGAAACTGATCAACGTCAGGATCGCTTCGCCAACAGGCTGCCGCGTCGGTCGGGGCGGTCTTGAGATCACATCCTGATACCAAAAGACGATGCCCAGGATTGAAACCAGTGAGAACGAAACCTGCAGCAGCAGAAAGATCGGATTGTTTAGCCCTTCGCTCAGGATTTGTCCCAGCAGGCCGGGATGTACGAGGAAAGGAAGCTGCGACCCAACCGTCAAAATGATCCACCCTGCGCCGGCCAGCAGGATATCATGCGCAATGCGAAACAGCAGCCGGAAGGCCGGCCAGAACTGCAGCTCAGGATGTTCGAGCAGCTTGGCCACCATGTAGCCGACCTCTTTGCTGCCCCAGGCGTGACGCAGCGTTTGTAGGTAGCGGTTGCGGAATGCGTCGAGCAGATTGCGCCCACCTGCCGCCTGAGCCAGGAACGGCAGAAAGATCGGCTCCAATTTGACACCTCCGCCGCGAGCAAAGTAGGCCTTGATGAACATATGCCATTCGTCGGCGATGACATCGGCATCCCAATAGCCGCTCGAATCGAGCAAGCGTAAGCTGAGGGCATATGATGACATCGGCAGCGCCGTCCACCACGGCGAAGCGAGGTAGGCCAGCTCGAGCGCGCCGGAGTAGGCGTTGACGAGTCGCAGCAGCGGGCTGATGTCCCAGATATTGCCGTGATAACGGATCGGAGCTTGCCAAAAACGCATATGCCGCTCTGGGTGCAGTGCAAACAGGCAGGTGAGCGCCTGAAAATGGTGTGGGTGCCACAGCGTATCGGCGTCCATCGTCGTGACCACGATGTGATCGAGATTGAAGCCAAGTTCATCGACCAGGTGGCGGCGTATCCATCTTGCTGCCCAAGCCTGATTGGCCGATTTGCACTGCATTTCGCCGGGCAGCCCGCGGGGATGCACGGTGTAGAACATGTGGGCGAACTGGTACTTGAACTCGCGGAGGAGCAGTTCCGCTTTTTCTGCACAGTTGACTTCTGCCGCTTCCATTGCCAGCACGACTGTCATTTGGCGATCGGCACTATCTTGCAGCGCAAGTCGTTCGAGCGTACAGCGCAGCACCTCAACCGGCTCTTTGTAGTTCGGCACGATGACCACATGGTGCACGGCCTCCCAGGGGAGCGCATGGTCGTCTGCGTTGGCGGCGTACACGGCACGCCAGTCCATCTGCCGCCAGGTCTTGATGTGCCGCAGGCCGAGCACATTGGCCATGCCCGCGAGCAAGAAGCGGATCGCAGAATAGAATCCGAGCAGCGCCGCGATCAGCAGCAGCGTGCGCGGCGATGTAAACGACAGCACGATGCAGAGCAGGAGCGCCAGCCAGGCGAGATAACCTGGGATGCCGTCGAGCACGCGCTCCGGAATGGCCGGCGGGGGCATACCCGCCCAGATGGACTGCCCGACACCGAGTTGAACGTTGTTACGGCGTCCGCCGGAGGATTGATAGGGCACGACGACTCTCGGGATTGACCATGTGTTGTGAGGAAGGATAGCACATCCGCGTTTGTCGGTCAGCTTTCGCCGTGAAGCGGCGGGTCGTGAACGACCTAGGTTGTCTTGCTGCCCTTGACGCCTTTCAAACCGCGTGCGGCGGTCAGCGCGACCAAATTGGTTTGATAATCGTAGCTGGTGCGTCGTTTCTCGGCATGCGCTTGCTGCGCGAGCGCAATGAGCTGCGCTGTGACATCGACTGCGGTCATGCCCATTTCGCGCCAGAGGTAGAACGCGAGCGAGCCGGGCAAGGTGTTGATTTCGTTCAGGTAGATTTCCCCGTTTTCCGGTTTTACGAGAAAATCGACTCGGGCCGTTCCGCGGCCATCTATCGCCTGGAAGGCGCGCACAGCGATCTCTTGGATTTGCTGGGTCATGTCTTGGGACAGCGGCGCGGGGATGATCCGCTCAGCGCTCTTCATACCTTCGCTGCCGCGAAGATACTTCTCTTCGTAGGTGAGGAACTGTTCCCAACTGACCGGCTGTTCCAGCACCGACGTCCGAACATCCGTGTCCGCGCCGATCAGTGCGCAGTTGATTTCGACGCCTCCGACCACTGCCTGTTCGACCAAAATGCGGCGGTCGAAATTGATGGCGACCTCAATGGCGAGTCGGAGCGCCGCTTCATCGGCGGCGCGAGCGATGCCGATGCTCGACCCCAAGGTCGCTGGTTTGACGAAGACGGGCAGGCTCACAGCCGAGGTAATGTGCCGGATGACCCGATCGGGTGCTTCTTCCCATTCCGCTCGTGAGAAAGAGATCGCATCGACGACTGGAATGCCGTGCTGGCGCAGCAGCATTTTGGTCAGCACTTTGTCGTTGGCGATCGCCGAGGCCGCCACGCTGCAGCCGACATAGGCGATATCGGCCAGCTCGCACAGGCCTTGGAGGGTGCCGTCTTCGCCGTGTGTCCCATGCAAAGCTGGGAAGACCACATCCAGCCGCTTGATTTGGCTCTTTGCGAACAGGCCGCTTGCGAGGGGGTTAACGATCAAGCCGTGATGATTGGTACTTGGGGATAGAAGGGTTTCGTGTACGCCATCGAGTTTGCGCACGTTTTCCGTGTAGACCTTCAGATCGCGCAGCGGACTGCCCGTCAGCCAGCGCCCATCGCGGTCGATATACACTGGGACGACCTCGAAGCGGGACGGGTCGAGCGCCTGCATGATCTGGTGACCGGTCACGATCGAAACATCATGCTCCACGCTGCGCCCGCCAAAGATCACAGCGACGACGGTTTCTCGCTTTGCACTCATTGAAATGTTGTTCTCCTACGCCGCGTCGAGGCGTTGGCTATGCCGTTGCGTAGTGTTCCAGCCGCTGTACGAGGCGCACAATGCGCTTGTCTGCCTGATCGCCCACCAGCTCGACATAGCGCCGATAACTATCGAGCGCTTCGGCGTGATGGCCGATATGCAGCAGCGCTGCCCCGAGACCAGCATAAGCCTCGGCATAGCTTGGTTCGTAGCGCACGGCCTGGCGGTAATCGGCCAGCGCGCGCAGATATTCGCAGGCGTAATAGTAATTGGTGGCGCGTTCAAAATAAATGGCCGGGTCGGCGGGAGCCAGGTTGATGGCACGGGTTAGATCGGCGATCGCCTGTGTGTAGTCACCCAGGATGCTGTACGAACGTCCCCGATAGAAGTACGACAGGGCATCATGCACATCGAGCAGCAGCGCCTGATCGAAATCATGGATCGCAAAATCGTGGGCGTTGACAGCGCTGTAGGCGAGGGCGCGCTGCTGGTAGTATTGGGGGTAGAGGGGATTCAAGTCTAAAGCACGGCTGAAATCTTCGATCGATCGGCGGTACTGCCCCATGCGGAAGTAGACGACGCCGCGCTGGAAGTACACCTCATCCGAGTCGCTGTCGAGCGCGGCAGCTCGTTCCAGATCGGCCAGTGCTTCGCGAAAGTGGCCGAGTTCCCCGTACAGCGCGCCGCGTCCCTGCCATGCGACGACACTGTTGGGGTTCAACTCCAGCGCGGTTGTGTAGTCTGCCAGCGCCATTTCAGTTTCGTTCATGTTGATATATGCGAGCGCGCGGCTCACGAAGTAATCTGCCAGGTCGATTTGGAATTGGGTCACCATGATCGCCGCCACTGCACGTATGACTGCCGAGCCAGAGTCTAACGCAGCATTATCTTGTAGTATGCGCTCGATCTACCTTTCTTAAGGCTAAAAACCGCTGGCTGCCAGACTAACGACATACACGATTACAATTGCAAGGCTGCTGAAGATGCGTATAGCATAGCCGACGGCGAACAGACGTGCCGCTTGTTCTCCCGCACGCATGGCGGGTTCCATCTGTCCCCGCTGAATGTATTCGACCAGCAGTGCGCCGGCCACTGTGCCGATCAGCGTGCCCAACAGCGGGATCGGGATCAAGAAGGTGCCGATCAGGCCGCCGACCAGTGAGCCGAGGGCGGCAGCGCATGAAAGACCGCCGGTCTTCACACCGAACAGTGGCAGCCACAAGTCGGAAAGCTGGCTGACCGCCATGATGATGGTCATGAGGATCAATGCGCCGATCGAGATTTGTTGGAAGCCGTCGATCAGCCCCGCGATCAGCGCGATGAGCCAGACGATCAGCGAGCCGGGCAAGATCGGGATGAGCGAGAGCAAGAATCCGACCAACATCAAGATGATGGTGAGGGGCACGAACAAACCGGCAGCGATCTCAGGAAGGGACATGGTGATGCTCACGAAGCGTAGGTATCTGGCAGGTCGTTGATGAATAGTACGGTGTCACCTGCCTTCAAGTTGCGTTCGTACCAGGAAATCGCTTCGCGCACGGTCTCCATGGTCTGAATGTGCGCCTCCGGAAAGCCCGCGCTCAGCAAGCCGGCCTTGATCGGCGCACTCTGCTGTGCGCCGATCAGGATGACGTCGGTCGCGTGCTCGGCGGCAATCTCGCCAAGGCGACGGTTCTCCGCTTCCATCAGCGGACCGAGCTCGACCATACCCGGGGTGATCAGAAGGCGCCGCTGCGATGGGTGAAGCGACAAGGCGCGCAGCGCGCTGACGACGCCAACGGGATTGGCGCTGTAGGCGTCATTGAGGATGGTGATACCCTGCGGCGTTGTCTGGCGCATGAGACGGCTCTCAGCCGGTTGGAGGGTGCGCACTCGGCGGGCAATCTCGCCGAGTGTCATGCCTTCGTGGACGGCGACTGCGGTGGCCAGCAGGATATTGGTGACGTTGTGGATGCCGAGCAGCGGGGTCGCAAACTCCGCGCTCGTATTCGTCAGCACATCGGTGACAGTGAATTGCAGGCTGTCCAAAGTCTCCGTGACGCCAGTTGCGATGAAGCGCGGCCCGTCCGCGCCCGCATCTTCAGGCTTCATCATGCGGCTGACAGCGATCCGCACTGCCGGATAACCTCGCTCATACATATCGCGGACATATGGATTATCCCAGTTGAAGACTGCGACGCCATCAGGGGGGAGCGCCTTGATCAGCTCGTACTTGGCTTTGGCGATGTTCTCAAGGCTGCCGAAGCGTTCGAGATGCTGCGGCCCAACCTCGACCTCGATGGCGATGCGCGGATGTGTCAGATCGCAGAGGCGCGCGATCTCGCCGGGGATGTAGGCACCCATTTCCGCGATGAAGTACTCGATGCTGTAATCGTGTGCCAGCTCATTGTTGATGGCGATGCACACGCCCATCATCGTGTTGTAGCTCTTGGGCGTCGGGTAGGTCTTGTAGCGACCGCTCAGAATGTGCGCTAGATAGTGCTTGGTGCTCGTTTTGCCGTAGCTGCCGGTGATGCCGATGACGACAGGATCGATCTCGGCTAAGACCTGGCGCGCCCGGGCAATGTACCGCCGGCGCAGCGCAGCCTCGACCGGCATCATGAGGAGATTGCCGACCGTCAGCGCGACGGGCACCAGCAGATATGCCAGCAGCCCCACGGCGCCGACCGAAATGAAATGCACTTCGAGGAAGCCTTCGATCGAAAATCCTCGCACGATCGACAGGCCGAGGACAATCGCGAGCACCACGAGTGCAGCGCTCGCCGCCAGCAGCCGGCGGGCACGCGGCGTCGGGCGAAAGGCTTTCTTGACTTCGCGATCGCGCGGCGGCCAGGCTGCCACAGCAGCCGATGCCAGCCCAATGATCGCCAGCATCAGACCGTCGTCAGCTTCGACGAGCAGCAGACTCATGATCGAGCCGACCGCCCATGCTGCTGCCGGTCGGGTGGGCAGCCAGCGCTCACGCGAAGCGATGACCCAGCGCAGATAGCGCCAGCTCATGTATTCTTCGATCTGGTAGAAGCGCGCCTGACGGAACAGGCGCAGGAGTGCTCCAGCTCCCCACAGACCGGCGATCATGTACAGGAAAACATCGATCATGGTGCTGCCTCTTGCGCGCAGTCATGAACTGTGCGGGTTTCGCCTGCGAATGGCGGTCAATGGCGATAGAAATAAGCCAATGTGCGTGCGACTTCGCCCAACTTGTCTAAGTAGCTGTAGTGACCGGCATCCTTGTAGATTACCAAACCACAGTCGGCAATCGCGCTTTCGAGAGCACGTGCCTGCCACACCGGCGTGTCCTCGTCACGGCCGCCCCAAATGAGCAGAGTCGGCGCACTGATCCGCCGTGCGACAGGCAGCAGATCCTCATTGACGACGCGCACGAATGTCTCGCGCAGCGGCCCGGCGCTGCGGTAGTCGGCGGAGCCATAGCGAGCGCTGTACCACGTGCGCAGGCGGTCGGCGAACGAGCGAGCGCCGAGATCATACAGCAGGTCGCGCACGCGTTTATAGCTGGCAAGTCGGAGCTGGCTCCACAAGCTTCGGCGCGGCGGCACACCCGCGCTGTTCGCCAGCGCGATCTTGCTGACTCGCTGCGCGTGATCGGCTCCCAGTACGAGCGCGATACGTCCACCGAATGAATGGCCGAACAGGTTGGCTCGCCGCAAACCGACCGCGTCCATGTACGCGAGGACAAATGTCGCATAGTCATGGACACCCCAGGCCGCTGGCGGTGCAGGGGTCTGGCCAAAGCCGGGCAGGTCAGGGATGTACAGGCGGATACCCTGAGCGGCGAGCTGCTGCGCGAGCGGCGAGATCAAGTCAGCACTTGCGCCCCAGCCGTGCAGCGCCACGACCGGTATATCGCCCGCGCCGACGATCAGGTGTGCAGCGCGCAGTCCGCCGACATCGAGAGACTGACGGGTGAGAGCGGGCATCGGTGCCTTCACACAAACGTGATGCGCGCGTTGACAGCTTTCAGTTTGCCCAACGCTGCAGCAAATGTGGTTTCGATGGTTTCCGCGTTATCGATGTCGGTCGTGCCTTCCGCAACCAGTGCCGCAGCGAGCAGCCCGAAACCGGTGCGTACATCCGGCGAGTCGAAATAGGTGGCGCGCAGTGGTGTCGGGCCGACGACCAGGGCGCGATGTGGGTCGCAGAGCACGATCTGTGCTCCCATCGCCTTGAGCTTATCGACGAAGACCAGACGATTGTTGAACATCTTTTCGTGAATGAGCGATGTCCCGCGCGCCTGCGTTGCGATCACGGTGACCATGGCGACGAGATCGGATGGGAAAGCTGGCCAGGGACCTGTTTCGATTGAGGCATCGACATCCTCTTCGCGGTTGGAAACGACGAGGTTCTCATGTTTGGGCACGAACAGAGTCTCGACATCAAGATCGAACTGAATGCCCAAGCGCGCAAACACCTTGCCAATCATGCGCAGATCGGCAGTGCGTACCCCTTCGATTTGCAGCCGGCCTCGGCTCATGGCAGCGATGGCCGCGACACTGGCCGTCTCGATGTGATCCGGGGGGATGTCCACCTGCGTTCCGACCAGCTCGCGCATTCCATGCACCGTCAGGATGTTCGAGCCGATGCCCTCGATCTGCGCGCCCATCTCGACGAGCATATGGGCGAGTGTTTGCACATGCGGCTCACAGGCAGCGTTATGGATGATGGTTTCTTCACCGAGGCAGGCAGCCAGCATCATCACCAGCGCGGTAGCGGTGACACTGGCCTGCGTGAGCACGATCTCTTTGCGCTGCCAGCTCACACTCTTGCATTCGACGGCGTTGTCTCCCGGACGTACATCCAAACCCAGATCGCGCAGCGCCTCAATATGCGTGCGGATGCGGTTTAGCGGGAAATCGACCTCGTAGCGGGCATGCTGTCGCTGGATCAGGAGCGGAGCCAAAAAGAGGATTGAGCCGACCGAAGACTGTGTATCTTCGACAGTCAGCACACGCTTGAGCAGACCGCCATTTTGTACCGATAGGACATCGGGGGCAGGGCGTTCGATCCGTGCGCCAAGACGTTCGGCCAGCCGCAGCAGATCGATAAATGTTTTAGACTCGGGTGCTCCGCGCAGGACAACGGGCTGATCGGTGAGCAGCGCTGCGGCCAGAGCGGGCAGCGCTGCATTGACGCTGCCTGAAGGGCGGTAACCGCCGCTGAGCGGCTGCTGGCCTTCGACCCGTATGCGCATGACGATCGGCTCCTTGTGCAGGTGTGGCATTATACATGTGCGTGCAGACGGGGTAAACTGTACGCTCTCAGAAAGCGAACAAACAACATGAACGCTAAAAACCTGCGCACACTTTTTGAGTACAACTGTTGGGCGCACCGCCGCGTTTGGAACTGCGTCCTTAAAGCAGATGCTGCGCTGTGGACGCAGCCGGTGAGCTACTCGCTCGGCTCACTCCAAGCGCAATATGTGCACGTGCTCGGCGTCGATCAGCGTTGGTTTGCGCGTCTGCAAGGTGCAGAGCTGCCGCCGCGATTGGAGCCTGGCGCATTTCCGACTCGTGAGAGCCTTTGGCACGAGTGGCAAGCATCGGAGGCTGCTCACGGGTCATACTTGAGTGCGCTCAGCGATTTCAACCTGCAGGAAATCATCGAATACGATATGCCGCATCGCGGCGGTCTCAAGCGCAGTGCGCGTTGGGAGATCATCGCGCATGTCGTCAATCATGGCACCGATCATCGCAGCCAGATCTTGGCGGCGCTGCACCTGCTCGGTGCCCCGACGGTTGAGCAGGATTTGATGTTCTTTCTTTGGGATCGCTGACGCGAGTCGGTCAAGAAACCTGCTTGAGCGCGACCGCGATCTCGCCAGCGACCGCGGCATTGTTCAGCAGTAGAGACGTGTTGGCGCGTCTGGATGCTCCCTCAGTCAGCTCCGCGACGCGCGCCAACAGGTACGGCGTGACTGCCGCGCCGTGGATTCCCGCCGCCGCCGCTTCGGCGGACGCTCGTCGGATGGCAGCCTCTGCATCAACATCGGACAGCGCGTCCGCTTGCGGCACGGGGACGGTCACCAGCATGCCGTTGTTCAGGCGCAGTTGACGCCCTGCCTCGATGATCTGGGCAGCTTCTTGTGGGCTGTCCACGCGATACTGGAGCGGCAGACCGCTGCTGCGGCTGTAGAACGCCGGCAGCGTGTCGGTCTGGTAGCCGATGACTGGCACACCCTGGGTTTCCAAGTATTCGAGTGTGAGCGGCAGGTCGAGGATCGATTTTGCTCCTGAGCAGACGACGCAGATCGGGGTACGCCCAAGCTCGGTCAGGTCGGTCGAGACATCGAACGGCTGGCCGCGATGCACACCGCCGATGCCGCCGGTCGCGAAGATCGAAATGCCGACGCGGTGCGCGATGATCATGGTCGCAGACACGGTGGTCGCGCCGTCCTCGGCCTTGGCGACCACGATCGGCAGATCGCGGCGGCTGCACTTGCGCACCGTCCCGGCTGGCCGCTGCGCCAGATATTCGATCTGCTCTCCGCTCAGCCCGACCGTGATGCGTCCCTGGAGAATACCGATGGTCACGGGCAGCGCACCAGACGCACGCACAGCGGTTTCCATCGCCACAGCGGTCTCTACGTTGGTCGGGTACGGTAGACCGTGTGTGATCAGCGTCGACTCCAGGGCAACCATAGGCTGGCGCGACTCCAGTGCATCGGCGACCTGACTCGACATAAAGAATTGGATATCCATCATGAATCACCCAAGTGAGTTGGCTGCGTTCAAGGCAGATAGTCTAAACGCGAATATCGAGATCGGGTATACTCAACGCGAGCTTGATCGCTTCCAGGAGACGCGCGCATGACGGACGCAGATGCGGCTCTGGCGCAGACGCGCCGCCAGCACAATCGCGCAGTGTTGACCCAAATCGTCCTCCCGCTGCTCGCCGGAGTGGTGTTGATCGCAATCCTGATGGCGATGGTGGTCGTCCTGCCGCGCGTCGCGCAGGTATCACTGGTCGCCGATCTGACGCTGACGCTGTTCATCCTGTGCCCGCTGGCGATCTGCTTTCTCCCATTCTCATTGGGTTTGACCGCACTCGCGATCGTGAGCGGGCGGATGCATCGTTCTACAAGCACTCCGCTGAGGCGCGTCGAGGCATTTTCGCTTTCGATGCGCGGTCAGGCTGCGGTGCTAGGTGACAAACTGTCGCGATGGAGTATTCGCTTCAATGCTGGGCTGAAGCCGCTGACGGATTGGCTCGACCGCGCTTTCGATCCGCCGTCGCGACCGCCCGATCACGAGACGAAGGAGGAGAAGCATGACCAGCAGTGAAATCAAATCGTCAGCCAGACCGCAGACGCTGCTGCTCGGCGCATTGGCGGGCGCGGCGTTCGGTCTGCTCGCCGCAATGCTCTATTCCCGCGCATCCGAGGAGGAACGGCGCAGCGGGGGCGAAGTCCAGCCGCTGCAGGTCGGGCAGATCATCGCCATCGCCTTAGCTTCGTTGGGTTTGATCCGTCAGATCACAGAGATGGGCCATCCGAGAAAGACGCGCGGGCGCTAAGCCGAGGGTCGAGATATCCACGACCGATCAGTGTAATGCTCCCTGCCATACTGCTCGGTGAGGTCGTGGATCACGACGAGGTTTTGACCACCGGCTCAGTCTCGCCGCTCACCAGAGGAGGAAGTCATATGTGTGGACGCTACGTCCTGGCGGCCAGCCCGGAACAGCTCGCGCTGGAGTTTGACCTGGCGGACGCGAGCGCCGTCACTGCCAGCTATAACATCGCGCCAACCCAAGTCATCGCGGCCATCACCCATGAGCAGCCGAGGGCGCTCTCACTGCTCCGATGGGGCCTGATCCCCTCCTGGTCAAAGGATATGTCGATGGGTGCGAGGCTCATCAACGCCCGCGCTGAAACCATCGATGAGAAGCCTGCTTTTCGCGCTGCGTTCAAGCGCCGGCGCTGCTTGATCCCGGCAAGCGGCTTTTATGAATGGCGCAAAGAAGCCGATGGCAGCAAAACGCCTGTCTATATTCACATCAAGTCGCGCGAGGTGTTCGCATTTGCCGGCTTGTGGGAAATCTGGCACAGCCCTGAAGGTGATGAAGCGCATTCCTGTACGATCATCACGACCGCTGCCAACACGTTCATGGCATCGATCCATGAACGGATGCCGGTCATCCTCGATCGTGATGATTACGGAGCCTGGCTGCTGACCGATGAGCCTGGTGTGCCCGGTCTCAAGGCGCTCCTGCGTCCATATGCGGATGACCACCTCACTGCCTATGAGGTTTCGAAAGCTGTCAATCGCCCCGGTCATGATGCGCCGGAACTGATCGCGCCGCTGCGAGCCTAATCGGAGACAGCGCTATTTGCCGCTCATGCGGCGATCGACGATGTCTTTGAAAGGATCGCGACCCGGCTGGATCAACACCTCGCGGTTGCGACCGCCGCCTTTGGCTGCACCGATAATGCCCAATTCCTCCATCAAATCCATGATGCGCGCCGCTCGTGGGTAGCCAACGCCGAGGCGGCGTTGAATGAGCGACGCGGAGGCCTCGCGTGCCTCAATGACGAGCGAAATCGCTTGTTCGAGCATCGGGTCGGTTTCCGCGAGGAACTCCCGGCGCGTGAGACCGCGCTCCCAAGGGCCGATCGGGATCGCATCGGCGCGGCCAGCCTCGACCTCTGTTTCGTACCACTTGCGCCAGTGATCGACCACCGCTCTTACCTCGTCGTCTGAGACGTAGCAGCCCTGAAGGCGGCGCGGAAACGGCGAGTCGGCGGGTTGATAGAGCATGTCACCGCGCCCCAACAAAGACTCCGCCCCGACCGAGTCGAGGATGACGCGCGAGTCAACGCCTGATGCGACCGCGAATGAGATGCGGGAGGGGAAGTTTGCTTTTATGAGACCGGTGATGACATCAACGCTGGGGCGCTGAGTGGCAACGACCAGGTGCATGCCGACCGCGCGCGCCATCTGCGCCAGTCGGGTGATCGTCTTCTCAGTTTCCTCCGGTTTGCTCAGCATCAGGTCGCCAATTTCGTCGACCAGGATGACGATGTAAGGCAGGTACTCGTCTTTGCGCCGCCGGCCAAGGCGCGAATTGAAAGTGTCGATGTTGCGCGCGGCGTGCTCTTCTAGCAGTTTGTAGCGCCGATCCATTTCCCGCGTGCACCAGCGCAGCACGCCGATAATGCGTTCTTGATCGGTCTCGACCGGACCGAGCAGATGCGGCAGACCGTTGAATCGGCTCAGCTCGACCATCTTCGGATCGAGCATGATGATCTTGATCAGATCCGGTGTGTTTTCCAGCACGAGCGCCGTCGCCATAGCCGCGATGCAGACCGATTTGCCGGAACCGGTCGTGCCCGCGATCAGCAGATGCGGCATCTGCGACAGATCGACGCCGACCGGCGCGCCGGAGACATCGCGGCCGAGTGGAATGAAAAGAGGGGACTTCTTTTTGGCCGCGGCTTCTTGATACGCCTTGCTTTCATAGACCGAACGCAGCGCGACGATGCTTGGACTTCTGTTCGGCACCTCGATGCCGATATAGCTGTGGCCGGGCACAGGCGTTTCGAGACGAAGGCGCTTGGCTGAGAGCGAGAGCGCGAGATCGCTTTGCAGTGAGGCGATCTTGCTGATGCGTGTGCGTCCCTGTACGCTGTCTCCCTCGCCGGTAGAAACTTCGCGGAAGGGCTGTACGGCGTATTGCGTGACGGTCGGGCCGACTTTGACGTCGACCACATCCACATCGATGTCGAGCAGAGTGTTCTCGATCAACACAACATTGGTATTGATTTCGGACTCGTCGGGCAGCGTCATCTCGATATCGCGAAGCAGCGAGAGCGGCGGAAGCGCAGGATCGCGTTTGATGCTGGCCTTCGCCTCTTTCATGCCCTCCACGGTGTAGTAGCGTTTCAGGCGCCCGTCAGGTCGCTCGACCATGAGCGGCTGGCCTTTGGTGCGCTTGGTTTGCACGGTACCGATTTTGGCGCTCACCGGGCTGTGATCGCGTCGAGAGAACAAGGGATGCTGCGCCAGAGCCTGATCGGGGTTTGCCTCTTTTTGGCTCTCAGCGTCAGAAGGCGGCAGCGCGCCCGGCCTCAACGACGGCGGGAGGCTGGCATGATCTGGACGGATGCGCAAGATCGCCACCGTCTGGGTGCGGCGCGGCGGTGGGATATCAGCCTGCAGCTGTGTGGAAGCTGCGCTGGCGGCAGCCTCGATGGACTTGCGTTCTTCGCGCGCTTGACGAATGCCGCGGACGTACTGTTCAGTACGATTGGCAAAGGTGTGCAGACGGCTGCCGATGGACATCAGCCATGCCGCCAATTGATCGCGCTCGATGCCGATGATGAAGGCTATTCCGAAAGCGAAGATCGTGCCGAAGACGGCCACGGCCACTGGAGTGCCGAATAGACCCACAATCAAGGTGCTGAGGCTCCAGCCGAGCATACCTCCACCGCGACCGGCGCGGGCTGCAGCTCGTGGTTCGGCACCACCGCTGATGACATGGATCAGAGCGAGCAGGGCAAGAAACGTCAGTTCCAGCGCCAAGATGCGGCTGGTCGGAAAGCGGATGACGATGCCGAGCTTGGGCAGCAGGATGATCACGCCCAAGGCCGCCGCTCCGATCGGAATGAGCGGCGCGCCGTAGCCGAAGGCGCTCGTCAGGGCATTGGACCATGCGGTCGCGATGGTCGTATCTGCCGAGACATTCAGCAGCGACAGCAGCGATACAGCACCAAATACCAGCAGCATGATCGCCGCGATCTCGTCAGCCCACGGCGGAACCAGATCGAAGAGCGCATCCCAAAACTCCGCCTTGACGGTATAGCGGTCGATCTTGTCTTTTGGCGGGTTGGTGGGCTTGCCTGGCTGCTGGCGGCCGGTGCTCGCCCTGCGTTCCCCAGCGCCAGTTTTGTTCGGTTTGCCGACACTCGGTTGGCGTGACACTCGTCCCAATACCCCCGCAAGAGCGTCCGTGCTTCTGTTCCGACTCCTTATGCAATGATAGCATAACCACGCGCGCGAACGCACACGCGCGTGACAGTTCAACGCTGGCAACGATGGGCCAGTCGCTTGAACTGAGTGGGTGCTGAAAACCAGCAGGCTCAGCCCACCGCTCAGGTTATGGCTGGGGCCCATTCAGTGCACGCAGGCTCAAACCCAGCCGTCGTGCATGGCCATCGATGCTGAGGATGCGCGCGGTGATGCGCTGTCCCTCGTGTACGACATTGCGTGGATGGAGAAAATGCCCCTCTGCCAGCTCGGATACGTGGATGAGACCCTCAAGACCCTCTTCGATGCGAGCAAAAGCTCCGAAATCGACCACGTTGGTGATGATCGCGTGCACAACTTCGCCAATTTTGTAGCGCTCTTGGACATCGCGCCACGGATCGGGGTGCAGGCGCTTCATGCTGAGGGCGATACGTCCTGCTTCCGGATTGACATCGAGGACGTGACATTCAACCTGCTGGCCACGCTCCAGCAAATCGGCTGGATGTCCGACACGACCCCAACTCAGCTCGCTGATGTGGATCAAACCCTCCAAACCACCGAGGTCAACGAAGGCTCCGAAATCGCATAGATTGGTGACGACACCGCGAACGACCTGGCCTGCGTGCAGTCGTGAGAGCAGGCCGGCGCGGGCACCTGGCCCGGCTTGTGCCGCGCGCTCGGATAGGATCAAGCGGTTCTGCGCCTGATTGAGTTCGATCACGCGCAGGATGACTTTCTGGCCGATACGGCCGCTGAGCGACTCGCGGCGCACGTGGAGCTGTGCTCTGCTGTCGAAGTCGATCAATTGGCTGGCCGGTACGAAGCCGCGCAAAGTGCGCCATTCGATCAGCAGTCCGCCGCGATTGAAGCCAATCACGGTGACTTCAACCGATTCGTCTGCTTCCATTTTCTGTCGCAGGTCGGCCCAGTCTTGCTCTGATGCGCCATGTCCATTCAAAACCATCCGCTCATTGAGTTGATGATTGTGACCTTCTCCTTGCCTTTGCCGGTGGCCTTCGTGACTGATTGGACTTTCGTGTGCTTCAGCAAATTCCTCCTCATGAAGAAGTGCTGACCAGTAGCCTTCGTCCAATGGATCGGGCTGGGGAGGTGGTTCGTGTCTCTGCGCTGTCATGGACATACCCAATATCCCTCTACCACTCAAGCATACGATACAGACTAGAACAGAAGAAATAATTATGAGTAGATAATGAGAATTTGCGACAGTATAACATCCATCACGATTTCGCAACAGAGAAATCACGCACGAATGATCATGCTCGATTGCTTATCGGCTGCTGAGACTGTCCGACTCCATTTCGTACAGGACATCGGCCAGATGATCGATCGCGATCCGCTGCTTGCGGTAGAAATCCGGCTCGCTCAAGGCCAGTCGAGCCGCGGCTTCGCGTACTTTCATCCCTTTGAGAAAGCGGAGTTCCAGAATGCTGTACAGCGTCCATTCTGGCGTCAGGGGTTTCGGTTCACCGATCGGGCGAAGCTGCTCGATGGCTGCGTTCAACACGGCGCGCAGCGCCTTGCTCGGGTTGTTGTCATTCTCCGCCAGAACTGCGCGCACAACGCTCAGGTCCTGCAGACGGCTCTGCGTCAGTCCTGGCCCGCCCCAGTAGTGCCTCAGAGCTGCGCGCACCTGCTCGTTGAACTGGGATCGATCCTCCTCCAGGATGGATTGAACGGCTGGATGGCTGTTGCGGCCCGGACGATACTCGATGTCCCCGGTGCTGCGGCGCGTGAGATTGATCTGCGGCAGTAAACCCTCGAGAGCTGCATGGATCTCGCTTTGCAGCGCCATGTCTTCCAGTGCTTGCCCTGCACGCCGGACGAAACTGGCGAGCATCGTCAATTCGTCGTCGCTGAACTCGGAACCATCTGCACGTGCTTCAATGCCGAGCAAGCCGATTGCCATGGGCGTCCCATCGGCAGTAGGGCGTTTACGGCTGGCCAGACGGCTGACCCAGTAGCCGTGCCACGGCTGCGGGCGGTCGTCAGCTTGACCGTTGAAGATGAGCGGACGGAGATCGTCTTCGCGCAGTAACTCATGATTGGGTGCATTCGAACCAACAGCGGTGACGAGTTCCGGTGCGCCATTGTTGAACGCGGCCACGAACGCGGTGTTGACGCGCAAATAGTCGCAGATCGCCGCTAGGATCGCCTCGAGAAGCTGCAGCAGGTCGCTGCGCGTCAGCAGTCGTTCGCTTAGGTCCTGCAGCTTTGCGAGCTGGTCGAAGTCCTCATCCCCATAGACAAAGCGTCTCTCAATGTGAGGCAGCATCAAGGCGACCCCCCACTGCCACAGCAAGATGATGGCGACGATCGCGAAAGGCGTGAATTCCGCCCCCTCCAAACCCAGGATGGCGGTCGTGGTGTTCGTGAAGATGAATGTCCCCAATGCCAGGAGGGCGGTCATCGGCCCGCGCAGGATGAAGCGCAGCAGCTCGATCTTGACGATCCGATCAGGTACGTTCGACCCAAAGAAGGATAGGGGATATGCCAAGAACAGGAGCATGAAGACGACGCCTAAATTCGCCAGATTGACCAAGATCAATCCAGCCAGTGAAAATTCGGTTCCCGCACCCAAAACCAGGGAGAAAGGAAACAAGCCGACGGCTGGCGTCAACATGGCCACCTGTAGATAGCCCATCCGGCGGCGCGTTCCTCGCGTCAGGCAGCGCAAACGGGCGCGCTGCACGTTGATGAAAGCAGTGCCGACGCCGACCAGGAAGAACGCGATGTAGACCGCAAACAGCGGCCCTGCACGCAGGCTGACCGTCAGCCGAGACTCGGTGTAGAGTGTGGCGACGTTGACCGGAGCGATCAGGCTGTCGCTGAACAGCGCGGCGGCCAGGAACAGCGCGCTGATGGCGTAACGGATGCGTACGTAGCGGCGGCGACGGCCTCTCGAGGGCAGCCCCGTCGTCGCCAGCAGCGCATCAGAGAGATGGAAGAGGGTTGCAGGCACGAATGCAATGCCGAGCCACTGCACACGGAGCGCAGCAGCATGAAATGCTAGCCCCGGCTCTAGGGAAATGAACACATCACAGATGTAAGCTGCTGTGACACAGCCCAAAACTGCTGCTGACGTGCGGGCGACTCGATTGCGCAGGTTGCGCGTGACATTGTAAAGAAGAATGGACGCGGCAAGGATGACAATGGTCGTCGCCAGCGTTTCATTGACCCGGTCAAGGATGAAGATCCACAAGTCCACGTGTCAGCTCGTCGATCAACGCAGTGGTTGGCCGAAAAAGAGCGCAATGTCCTGATGCCCGAAGTAGCGCTCATTGTAGCCACAAAACGACAGACCGAAAGCCTGGGCGAAGGTGATGGCCGGGTAATTGCGCGTGTGCACCTCGAGCATCAGCCGCGACAGCTCGCGTTCACGAGCCCAACGGCGGGCGATGTGGAGCAAGCGGCTGGCGATCCCGTTTCGCCGGTAGATCCGGTCGATGATGATGTCTTGGACGACGGCGAGCCGGTGAGCGGGTTCCTGGCGCATCGTCAAATAGCCGAAAACCTCGCCGTTTTCTTCCGACGCAGCGACGAGAAAGCCCTGCTCGGTCGGCAGCGATAAGCGCAGTCTGCGCTCATCAGCGGGGTGAGCTGCTTCGAGCGTGCGCGGCAGGCGTTCGGTTCGGAACGTCGTCCGGTAGAAATTCGGTTCATCCCGTTCTATCGATACCTGCCAGACGTGATCGGTGCTGTAGGTGTGATCAAGCGCCAAGCACGCCTCGATATCGCTTTCGATACCGTCGCGAATGACAAAAGGCATCTTTGCCGACATCGTTTGCCCTAGGCGAGATACACGTCTCCAAAGGTGCTGCGCACACGCACTTCGATTGGGGACAGGCTTCGGCTGCCCCCAATCGTCTCGTATTGACCACTAGAGACCTCGGTGTAATGGTCTGGATCGCAGTGAACCCGGGCCAAGAACGAGCGTTCAACGTGAATGATAGCCCGCGTTTCGGCTGGTATGTAAACGTGAATGTCCCCGACTGCCGACCGCACATCGAGCATCCCGAATGCCTCGCGCGGCAGGGTCAAGCGAACATCACCGACGCCGGTCGCGATGACGGCATCTTGCACGATCACTTCGCCAAGATCGACGCTGACCTGGCCGATATGTGTGGTGACGAAGATTTGCCAGGGCAGGTCTTTCGCCAGCCCAATGCGCCAATCGTTGAAGGCAAGCCAAGGTGTCGCGCTGCGCAGCATGCGCAAGTTCGCGTGCGTGTCATGCACATCGAGTGCCGGACGCGACCTGTCGGCGAATTCGCCGGCAGCCAGCCGGCCTTCACGCGCGAGGCCGGCGATCTGCACATCGATTTCGCCGGCGCTCACTTCAAGGGTGCACGACTCAACGGTGCCGCGGGTGATGCCGAAAGTACGTCCTTGCATAGAGTCCGTGAGATCGCCTTTGAGCAGGATGCGACCCCCAGCAACCACGAGCAGCAGCGGCCACAGCGCCCAAACATTGAAATCCCCCAGCAGCAGGAGGTTGTTGAGCAGGAGGATGATCCCTAAGATCAGCACCCCTACCATCAGCAGGCTGCTGCCTCGTGTGACTTCGCTGCGCAAGGGTGTTCACTCCCCGTATAAGTAATCGCGCAGGATCAGGTGTGCCGACGACTGGCGCAGACGGTTGAGCGCTTGCGCCTCGAGCTGGCGCACTCGTTCGCGGGTGACGCCGATCGCTTGGCCGACTTCTTCCAGCGTGTACACACGACCGTCTTCCAGACCATAGCGCAAACGCAAGATCTGCGCCTCACGTGCTGGCAGGCGATCGAGCGCTTTCTTCAAGTGCTCATGCAGCATACTGGTGGCGACTTCTTCAGCCGGAGCCGGACTGTTGACATCCTCGACGAAATCGCCGAACGTTGAATCGCCTTCCTCGTCGATTGGGGTTTCCAGGCTGATCGGACGGCGAGCGATCTCCATCAAGTTCTCGACCTTGTCCGGCGTCGTTTCCATCGCGACTGCCAGCTCATCGATCGTTGGATCGCGTCCAAGTGCCTGTGTAAGCTGAAGCTGTACACGGCGCATCCGGTTAAGCTGATCGCCCATGTGGACGGGCACGCGGATTGTGCGTCCTTGATCGGCCACTGCGCGGCTGACGGCCTGCCGGATCCACCAAGTGGCATAGGTGCTGAACTTATGCCCACGCTGGTATTCGAATTTGTTGGTCGCTCGGATCAGACCGATGTTGCCTTCCTGGATCAGATCGAGGAAGGGGACGCCGCGGCCGATATACTTCTTGGCGACACTGATCACGAGCCGAGCGTTGGCGCGCACCAAGTGTTCCTGAGCATCTTCACCATCGGCGATGATCTCGCGCAGCGTGTAGACGTCATCGAGCGGCAGGCTGTCCCCGCGCCGCTCCAAGATCTCGCTCGCTTTGACTGCGCGTTCCATCCGCTTGGCCAACGACACCTCCTCCTCTGCCGTCAAAAGGGGCACACGTCCCGCTTCTTTGAGGTAGAGGCCGACGACATCGTCGCTTTCCAGCGCGTGCTGGTAGCCTGCATCGTCGCTCAAATCGTCGTTGATCCAGTCAAGATCGAGGTCTTCCTCGTCCAGGTCGAGCTCTCGCTCACGGGCAGCGGCCGGCAGGCTGAAAGTCGATGTCTCGGTATCGGAAGGTGCCAGCACCTCCACGCCCGCCTCGATCAGCTCGTCCATCAGATCATCGAGCAGCGTAACATCGCGCTCGATGTCAGGGAACGCAGTCAGGATCTCTTCGTAAGAGATCGAACCCTGGCGCTTCGCCTTCTCTATCAACTGCTTGCGAAGTTCGTCGTTGCTGACCATCTCTCTGAGCATACATTACACCACGATCATGACACCACCACTGTAACATCTACACGATGTTACAGCATATATCCAACGGTACGTCTCGAATTGATGACGTATGATAAGCTGACTGGGATGAGAGGTGCTAAACCACCAACCAGCAATCAAGCCCGGTGCTCGATTGCAATCAATTAAAATACTGCCAACGAAACTTAATGTCAAGCAATTGGTGGTGTTCGCATTTGTTGAATCAGGTAATCGATCGGTGGGCGCCCCAACAGGTACAGTTCTGGGCGGGAGTCGACCAGGCCATAATAGCTGGTGGCATCAGGGTTGCGTGCGCCCACGGCGACGGCGTGTTCCCTGCCATCCATCAGCACGACCTGGATCAGCAGAATACCTGTAGGCGCAAAGCCGTAATTCGGCAGTTCGTCTCTGGATGGAGGCGCGAGCACGCGGTCGAAGGGCAGCAGCGCGACCGTTCGCGCGAGGAGAGCGGCTGAGCGTTGATCGAGCTGTCCTTCGTGATCGGGCGCGCTCCAGTCCCCAGCTTGTGTGCGCAGGATCGCGAAGCCCGTCTGATTGGCCGGGTCGTACAGCCGCAGCGCCAGTATATCGTCCTCGTTGAAGGTCGTGAACACGCGCGCGAACGGGTATTCATTCTGCGCCTGCTGTTCATTTGGATTGATGCTGCCTGAACGCAGTGCCGTGACGATCAGCATTGCGAAAAAGATGACCGCCAGCAGCATCATGGTGCGCCACCCGCTTTTCACTGACGGCCCCTTCGCCAAGAGATATACAGACCTGCGCCGAGCACAAGCCCTGGCAGTAGGAAAACGACGATGAACAAGAAGGTCGTGCGGGTCGCAGGCGGCAGGCCGATGAGCGGCAGACCGGTGGCAACTGTGACTGGCGCAAACTGGATGCTCTCGTTGATGCCGGTCAACCACGTCATGCCATCGGTGAACAAGATCCCATTGCCCAGCTCGCTGCCAACCATGCCGTTGGTCACAAAGTCGCTGTCCCCCACGAGCAGGATGCGCGCATCGGTGGCCTGATCCCATGCCCAGGCTGCGATCGTGAGCGGCCCGCGAAGGTCGGTCTCTGCATCGGCAGCGTAGGTGTTCGTGTCGCCCAAGAGGCGCAGATCGGTTTCGCCAAACGATAATTCGGACGACATGATCCAGCGCCCGTTGGAGATGTTGGCTGGAGCTGACTCCAAGTTGACCTCGACGGCGCGTGCAAGCCGGAACAGTGCTGGGTTGGTTTCCGGGTCAAAGCGCCGGCTGACTGTGCCGCCGAAGGCGGCGGCGCTGTAAATGTCGAGTGCCGACCGGTCGCTGGCGACCGGGTCGACAATGGCTGCGTCCAGTGCCCGCAAGCCATAATTGGCCCACAGGTATTGATTAAACTGGCCATCCTCGGCGAGAAAGGGTGCCGCGCTGAACAGCACATCGGTCATGATGAAGAGAGAGCCGCCTCGGTCGAGGTAGCGGTCGATGACTCCGATCTCCGCCTCGGAATAGTCCGTCAGCGGTCGTATCATGAGGACGGCGGCTGCGTTGCCCGGAATGTCGTCTCCCGACTCGGCGAGCGCCGCGATATCAAGCGGTGCCGTGATGAGACCGCTCTCCTGAATGCCGGCATGGATGCCGGACAGCCCCTCGGGCGATGTGTCCAGCGGATCGCGCGCGCTATGACTGACATCGAAATAGACGGTGATGGTGCCGGCGAGCAAGAGGCGCATGATCGCTTCGGTCATGTCGCGTTCTTGCAGTTGACTGCGTGGTACCCGCGCCAGCGTGTTGAAATCGATGCTGCCATCGTCGTTCAGATATGAGATGAAGACCATGCCGTCTTGGGTGACACCGAATCGCTGTGCCAGCGCGGGCGTTTCATCGGGGTCGAAGTATTGGCGGCGAATCCGGCCGTCGGTGGCGGTTTCGTACAATCGGAAGAACTGGTCATCGATCTCGCGCGTGAGCAGGCTGCGGGCTGAATAGAAGCCCGTGATTTGGATTGGACGGCTGACTCGGCTCAGCACTTCGCGCGTTTCTGGGCTGAGTGTGAATTGATCGCTCAGCGTCATGTCGAAGGTGAAAGCGCTTTGGCGCACGAGCAGGTACGTCATCGCTACGATGCCGACCAAGAAGAGGCTGGAGAAGAACGCGATCGTGCCGTAGCGCGCCTGACGTCCGGTGACGAATGCGGTGAAATCGCGCGGCGTGAACGAAGCCCAAGTGATGATGCCGAACACGGTCACCAGTCCGGCTGCGATGACCCATGTCGATGGGCCGTCCCAGACCAGGCCAATCAGGGTGACGAGCAGGGCGATACCGCTGACGTAACTGCCGAAGCGTCCGACATGAGTGCGGGTGATGACGATCGGGGCTTGTGATCGGTTCATCGTCAGCGCCACCGGTTGGACTGCACGAGCTGGATCGTCACGTAGAGCATGACGGCGATCATGCCTGCGAAGAAGACGACATCCTCCGCGCGCAGCAGCCCATACGCGAACGAGGTCGAGAAATGCCCCTGCAGCGTCAGTTCGCGGATGACACGCGCGATATCGATGTTGCGGACGATCAGGCCGACTCGCTCACCGATCCACAGCAGGAACAAAGCTGCGGCGGACAGAAACGCAGCCGCTATCTGATTCTCCGTCAGCGCTGAAAAAACCATGCCGACCGCGAGACACGCGCCTCCGTACAGCCAGATGCCGATGTAGGCCGCCATCGCGTGGGAAAGATCGTGCTGTGTGACGGAGGCGATCAGCAGTTGGTAGATGAAGGTGATCCCGATCAGCAGCGTGTAGTAACTCCATGCGCCCAGATACTTGCCGATCACGATGCCAGTATCGCTTGCGGGCGAGGTCAGCAGGAGTTCAAGCGTCCCTTCGCGTTTTTCCTCGGCCAGCAGGCGCATCGTGAGCAGCGGGGCGAAAAAAACCATCGCGAAGGAGAGAAAAGTTGGGATGACGGACGGATCAGGGGGCCGCCGGTCGACCGCCGAGTCCAGATCGAGCATGAAAAGGATGCCCGTGATGATCAGCAGCGCAAACGCGATCAGGTAGGCGAACAGGGAGGTGAAATAGCTGCCCAATTCGCGTTGAAATACCGTCCAGACGCCAGCCATAACCGCGCCCCTAGCTTTCTTTACCGACAATGTCGAGGAAGATGTTTTCGAGCGTGAGCATCACGGGGCGCATTTCATGGATGGTGAAACCCGCGTGCAGCGCACGATCGATCAGCTCCGCGCGAATGTCCACCCCTTTCTTCACACGCACGTTGAAGCCGCCTCCTTCTGCCTCGACGGCTGCCACACCGGGAATGCTCCGCAGGAGTTGGGCACCGTCACCGCGGCCACCACCCAGCGCGACGAAGAGATGAAGTTCGGGCTGGAGCTTCCTTCGCAGTTCTGCCGGGTTGTCCTGGGCGACGATGCGACCTTTGTTGATGATGATGACTCGGTCGCACACCTGCTCGGCTTCGTTCAGCAGATGCGTGCTGAACAGCACTGTCCGATCTTTGCCCAATTGGCGCACGGTGTCGCGCACTTCGATCACTTGCTGCGGATCGATGCCAATCGTCGGCTCATCTAAGATGATGACGGGTGGGTCATGAACGAGCGCTTGCGCAAGTCCCAGCCGCTGGCGCATGCCCTTCGACAGACTGCGCACCAGTGTGGACTGCCGGTCGGCGAGCTGCACGCGCTCCAGCACCGCGCGAACGGCGCGGCGCGGACTGCGTACGCCTCGCAGCTTGGCCCAGAATGCCAGATAGCCGTAAACCGTCATGTCAGGGTAGACCGGCACACGCTCGGGTAGATAGCCGACGTTTCGGCGCGCTTCCAGCGAGTCGTCCAAGATATCATGTCCGGCGATGCTGGCGCGCCCGCTGGTGGGCGGCAGAAAGCCGGTCAGCATCCTCATGGTCGTCGTCTTGCCCGCGCCGTTTGGTCCCAAGAGCGCGACGACTTCGCCCTCTTTCGCCTTGAAGCTGATCCGGTCGACGGCGAGCCGCGATCCATATTGTTTGGTGAGTTGTTTGACTTCGATCATCTCGATCGCCGAACGGCTTCGATCACAACCACACTACGCATGGTAGGGGACTGCTGTCTGGGCGTCAAGCCGGCATCTGTGCGCGAATTGTCGAGAATCCTCAACGGAACAAGCGCACCAGCAGCCGCAGCGCGCTGCCGAGCCGGCCAGCCGCTAACTGGCGGTCGATCTGCTCGGTCGCGAGGATGACATTGGCGGTGCCCAGGGTTGGGTAGACGCGCATGATGCCAGCGGTGTCGAGAATTCGGCCGCCTTTCTCGATCAGCGCCTGCCAATCGTTGATCATCTCAGCGGCACTCCAGCCGATGATGGTCGCGCCCAAGAGACGGCCATCTGCGCGGTGCACGAGTTTCATGAAGCCTGCCGCAGTCCCATCGGTCATGGCACGGTCAGCGCGTGTCATCGGCAGCTCGGTGATCTGTACCCGGTCGCCAAACTGTGCGCGCGCCTGTGCCTCGGTCAGCCCTGCCTGAGCGACCTCCGGGTCTGTGAACACAGCCCAGGGCGTCGAAGCGCGCAGGCCCCGCCCGCTTAGCGGCGGCAGCAGCGCATTGCGCACGGCTGTGAAACCCTGCCAGCCCGCGTAATGGGTGAACTGCGGGCCGCCGGTGACGTCACCCGCGGCCAAGATGTGGCGCTGCGATGTGCGCAGGCGATCGTCGAGCACGATCCTACCAGCTTCGGTCTTAACTCCAGCTGCGTCGAGCTTGAGGCGCTCGATGTTCGGCACCTTACCCGTGGCGATCAGCAGCGCGTCTCCGCCCACGCTGCGGCCATCCGCGAGATGCACACACACGCCGCTCGCGGTTCCCTCTGCGTTTAGCGCTGCGACCCCGTTCATGATCTCGATGCCCTCAGCGCGCAGGATGTCCATCAGCAGCGCAGCAGCCTTGGGATCAGCGCGAGGCAGGATATGCGGCTGGCGTCCGATCAGCGTCACCCTGGAGCCGAGGCGTGCGAATGCTTGTGCCATCTCTGTCCCCACCGGCCCCGCACCGACGATCACCAGGTGACTAGGGCACGATCGCAGAGCGAACAGTGTCTTCGTGGTCAGGTGAGGGGCGGAGGCGAAACCGGGTGGGACGAGCGGGCGCGCGCCCGTCGCGATTACGAAGCGTCGAGCGGTCAGCCTCTCACCGCGGCTGAGCAGCAGCGTATGCGGATCGACGAATTCCGCATAGTCTTCATAGACAGCGACGCCTTTGGCGCGCAGTGCTTCGGGGCTTTCTTCATGGTAGATGTCGCGAATGACGCGCTGCACCCGCTGCATGACGGCCTCAAAATCGACCACTACTTCTCCGACTCGGATGCCGCAGTCGTTTGCGCGGCGTGCGTGTTGGGCGGTCTTGGCGGCGGCAAGCAGCGTTTTGCTCGGTATACAGCCGGTCCACGTGCATTCGACCTTCGATCAGGGCGACGCGCACACCTAACGGTCTTGCAGCTTGTGCAGCGGTCAAGCCGGCGCTGCCACCGCCGATGATGATCAGGTCATACGGGGTCATCTGGCTCTTCGGCATAGTCTGTTTCTCCGGTTGGGTGTGCTCAAATGCTTGGTGCGGCTGCCCACCAGCCGATCATCTGCCCGATCAACGCTGCAACCATTGCCCACACGGATGGGTGCGGCGAGTGGATAGCGGTGTAAGCCAGCATCCCCCACAGCGACAAAGGCAGCGCCACAGACATTGAAAGCGCCACCGTTGAGGGCACGGCGGTCTCGTTCAGAACCCAGATCAAACCATAGCTTGCAAACCCAACGACTGCGTAGAGCACGCGCAGTCGATGTTTTGGCTGGCGTGTCGCGAGTGTGCGCTTGTCCGTCAGCGCGTCGGCATCGCGATCTGACCAGGTCGTGGCCAGAAGATTGTTGAATGTCAGCAGGACGAATGGGATGAAAGCGAGCATGATGCTCCACGTCAGACTCCCACCAGCGAGTGTGTAGCCGAAGAGGGGCAGCAGAAGGCCGCCGAGGACAGCGTTGTCGAGTTCACCCCACCCTCTGTAAGCGAGTCGCAGCGGCGGCATCGAGTAGAACCAACCGCCCAGAAAGCCGAGCGAGAGCAGTCCAAAAGCGGTCATGGGCATCCAGCCGAGAAAGGCGAAAACCGCGCCGACGGCCAACCCAGCGGCTCCTGCTGCTCGTGCTGCCAGCAGCGCCGCCGGACGCGAGATGAGACCGCGGGGCAGCACACCGCTGCCGCCCGAATAGGGCGTGCGCGTACTCAAGCGGTCGGTTTCGTAATCGGCGTATTCGTTGGCGTAGTGGACGCTCAGCATCACCAAAGTCAGCGCGATTAGCCCCGCGCCGAGCGTGCGCAGGTCGATCATGCTGCCGTGCGCTCGTGCCGCCAACAATCCCAAAATGAAGACCAGATAGACACTCACCATGATCAGCGGGCGCGCCATACCCCAGAGCGCGCGCATCGTCTGGCCGATCTTGGGCTTGGCTGGCGTTTCTGATTCAGTGTGAAGCATGCCAGGCTTTCATGATTGCGATTGAGGCTGTCCAAATTCGTTGACAATTACATCTGAAGAACATAAACTTGCGATGACAGTGGCTGAAGAAATCCTGAACATCTGCTGAAGCAACCAACATGCCTGATCGGTTCGCTCTGCGTCTCAATGGGTGCCCTGGCGTGCCTCACCCGATCACCATTGAGGTCATCTGGGGTTTGCTGCGTTAGGACGCCGCAGCACCGACAGCCAAACGCAAAGGCACCCCCTGACCTCGCAGTGTGTGAGGCAGGGGGTTTCATTTTGTCATCAATGGGAGGTTTCGCGTGCTGCGCCGACAAGAGACTGCGGTTCGAGTAGGTGTCTACGGTGCATCGGGTTACGCTGGGATGGATTTAGTCGAACTACTCGCGCGGCATCCGCAAGTCGATCTTGTATTCGCCGTGTCGAATTCGTATGCAGGCCAGCCGGTCGAACATACGGATTTGCGCTATATCAAGATGGAGGATGCTGCGCTGGAGCGGGTCGATGCGGTGTTTCTGGCCCTGCCACATGGTGTTTCCGCGCAGGTTGCCGCGCAGGCGGCCGAGGCCGGAGTGGCAGTTATCGACTTATCTGCCGACCTGAGGCTCGACACGGCGGAGGCGTACCGCCAGTGGTACGGCCATGAACATCCGCATCCGGAACTTCTGCACGCGCCTTACGGGCTGCCGGAATTCAATCGTGACCGAATTCGAGGTCAGCGTATCGTTGCTGCGCCGGGCTGCTACCCTACAACCACGCTGCTGGGTTTGTATCCGCTGCTCAAGCACGGCTGGCTGCTGCCCGGTCAGCCGATCATCGTCGATGCCAAGTCGGGCGTCAGCGGTGCAGGCCGTGAACCGAAGCCGAACACGCATTTTGTCGAGGTCTTTGGCAATCTGTCCCCTTACAATCCGGGGCGAACGCACCGCCATGTCGGCGAAATTGAACAGGAAATGCGCAAGCTGGATGATGGCATCGGGCCGCTGATTTTCACGCCGCATCTGCTGCCTGTCGATCGCGGCTTGATGGCGAGCATCTACGTCGCGCTGCGGCCTGAATTCGACAGCGCGGAAGCACAGGCGCTTTATGAAGAGACCTACGCTCAAGAACCGCTGGTGCGCGTGCTGCCACGCGGTACGCAGGCCACCCTCAAGCATGTCGTGCGTACCAACGGAGCGGCTGTTAGCCTGACTGCGCCGCTGCCAGGCTGGCTCCACATCACAAGCGTAACCGATAACCTGCGCAAAGGCGCGAGCGGTCAAGCCGTGCAGTGTTTCAACTTGATGTTCGGTTTTGTCGAAACGACGGCGCTGCTCTAGGGGGTGTCGTGGCATTTGCGGCCGATCTCTCGGTCATCTTTTTCGGTCTGCTGGCGGCTTTCTCGTGGGGCAGTGGAGATTTCAGCGGCGGCTCCGCTGCGCGCCGCCTGTCGGTGGCCAGTGTGATGGCGATCTCGCATCCGATCGGGTTAGTGCTGCTGCTCGGACTTGCGCGTATCAACGGTGAAACGACGATTGCGCCGAACGATTGGTTCTGGGGGGGCTTAGCTGGGGTTTTCGGCGCGATCGGTCTGTCGCTCTTGTATCAGGGGTTGGCGATCGGCCGCGCAGGTGTCGTCGCGCCGGTTACATCCATCATCGCGACGGCCATTCCAGTGGTGGTCGGTATCCTCTGGGCGGGGTGGCCGGGTCAGCTCACGATGATCGGATTTGCGCTGGCTTTGATCAGTCTGGTGCTGGTCTCGACCAGCGGCGGCCCCGTCGGCGACCTGAAAGGACTACCGCATGCCGTTGGCGCTGGTCTTAGCTTTGGAGTATTTTTCATCCTGATCGCCAATATCGAGAGTGAGGCGGTCTTCCTGCCGCTGGCGATCGCCCGTTTGGTCTCCTCGTCAGTCATGCTGACGTTCGCACTGCTGACGCGGCGCCTTCGCCTGCCTGGTACGCCGCTTTTGTGGCTGGCGATCCTGCTGGCGGGCACAGGCGATGTGCTCGGCAATACGTTCTTCTCTTTGGCGGAGCGCGGCGGGCGGCTGGACATTGCCGGCGTGCTGTCTTCACTGTATCCGGCAGTGACGATCATGTGGGCATTCTTGATCAGCCGTGAGCGGATTGGACGTTTGCAGTTCGTCGGCATCGCCGCCGGTGTGGTCGCGATCATGTTGATCGCGCTGTGAAAGGGTCACGTGAAGGTGCAGCCGATCGTCGTCAAAGTTAGCGGCCATGAGATCGATCAGATCGAGTTCTTGACCGCATTCGCTCAGACCATCAAGACGCTCGCGCAGCCGGCTGTCATCGTGCACGGCGGTGGACGCGAGATCACCGAGCTTCAGCAGAAGATGGGCATCGAACCCCGTTATGTCGATGGCCTCCGCGTCACTGACGCAGCGTCACTCGCCCTGGTCGAGATGGTGCTGTGTGGTACGGTCAATACACGACTTGTGCGGCTTCTTGTTGAGGCTGGCGTCGAGGCACTGGGCATGAGCGGCGTCGATCGAGGGGTTATCCGCGCCAAGAGGCTGCGTCATGCCGAAGTGGACATGGGGTTCACGGGTGCGGTCAGTCACGTGCGCGGTGAAATCCTGCTCGGTCTGATAGCGTCAGGTGTGACGCCGGTGCTCGCTCCGATTTGCATCGGGGACGGTTGCGCCTACAATGTCAATGCCGATCATGTCGCGGGCGCGGTCGCGGCTGCGACTGCTGCGGAGCGGCTGGTATTTTTGACCAACGTGCGTGGCGTCATGGTGGATGGGACGGTGCTGCCCGCGCTGACTGCTGGCGGTGCCGAGGACCTGATCGCACGCGGGATCATCTTCGGCGGCATGATCCCGAAAGTACGCACGGCGCTGGACGCGCTGATCAGCGGCGTGCAGCAGGTGGTCATCACTGACTTGGAGGGTTTGCGCATAGGGGGAGGGACGGCTTTCACCCAGGATTGAGGTTGTGCGGTCGGCAGGGAGCGATGCGGTGAGCGAATTATCGGAAAGCAGCTTGTATGACGAGTTGGTGATGCTCATCCGCGCCCTGTATCGTGGACGCGAGGCTGAGGAAATCGTTGAGGCCTTCGAGGTGACGCTGAGTTCACATCCACAGGCGGACGAGCGGCGCTCGATTCTGTCACATTGGATCGATTTCTATCGCCTGCGAAAGTATCGCCGCGAACGCCAGCGACGCCGGCCAACTTATCACGAGCGCACGACACCGTGCGAGGCATGCGGGTATCCGGCATCGCATCGCCACCATGTGCATGATGTGGCGACGCATGGCGAAAATTTGCTGACAATTCAGCTTTGCGCTAATTGTCATGAGCTGCAGCATCTCTTTTATAACGCGCTTGTCCATGAGAGCGAATACAGCCGCAAGCTGATCAACCACATCATGTATGCCGATCGCGTCGCGGTCGAGACTTTGGAGCGGCTGCTGAATTGGTGCCGAATGACGATCCGCTATGAGGCGCGGCAGGGTTGGGTGAGCGCCGATAAGGCCGGTGATGACTGGGTGGAGCTGACGCTGCGCTGGTCGGAGTACAAAAGGCGCACCGCCGGCACGAACAGATAGGCGCGGTGT
>CAYTME010000001.1:110230-114829 GCA_964438415.1 uncultured Pleurocapsa sp.
GAAATGATGCTGAATCTGGAACTTGGTGCCGAGATCGTACAGCTCGAAGGTCAGTACTTGGTACAGTCGTACAAGCGACCACCCTTCGTCCTGGTACGCGGCGAGGGCGTCACCCTCTATGATGCGGCTGGCCGCGCCTATCTTGACTGGGTGGCGGGCATTGCCGTCAACGCGCTCGGATATGGCGATCCGGGTATGGTTGACGCGATACACAAGGCTGCCGATGGTCTGCTCCACACCAGCAATCTCTATTACACCGAACCGCAGGTTCGGCTGGCTGCCGCGCTGTGCGAGCACTCGTTCGCTGATCGCGTGTTTTTCACCAACAGCGGCGCGGAAGCCAACGAGGGTGCGCTCAAGTTCGTTCGCAAGTATCACTACGATCGGGGCGACCGCGCTCGCACCGAGATCGTTTGTTTCACCGGCGCATTTCATGGCCGGACGCTGGGCGCGCTTTCGCTGACGCCAAAGGAAAAATATCAGAAGTCGTTCTCGCCGCTCATGCCGGGCGTGGTCGTCGCCGAGTACAACAACATCGCCAGCGCAGAGGCCGCCATCCATGAGCGGACAGCGGCAGTTGTGATCGAGCCAGTGCAGGGCGAAGGCGGTATTCACCCAGCGACACCGGAATTCTTGCAGGCGCTGCGCCGTTTATGCGATGAGCGTGGAGCGCTGCTGTGGTTCGATCAGGTGCAGTGCGGCATGGGTCGCACGGGCACCTTGTGGTCGAGCCAACCGAGCGGGGTCACGCCCGATCTGCAAACACTGGCGAAGGCGCTCGGCGGCGGTTTGCCGATCGGCGCGCTTCTGACGACCGAGCGTGTGGCTGATCACATCCACCCTGGTGACCACGGTTCAACTTTTGCCGGCGGGCCGTTCATCACCAGCGTGGCGCATTATGTGTTCAACCGTATCAACCAGCCTGCGTTTCTGGCGCATGTGCGCGAGGTCGGCGGCTATCTGAAAGATCGCCTGCGTGAGATCGACAGTCCGTTGGTCAAAGATGTGAGAGGACGCGGTTTGATGGTCGGCTTGGAGCTGGCGGTTGAAGTCGGCCCGGTCATCGAGGCAGGGTATCGCCGCGGCCTATTGATGGTCAATGCTGGGCCGAATGTGATCCGGTTTGTACCACCGCTGATCATCGAAAAGCATCACGTCGATGTATTGATCGAGCAGTTGATCGAGATTCTGGCACCGATGGGAGTTGGGTCATAATGGCCGGTGATGTGGGGCAGGGGAAAGGTGTGCCAGGCTTCAAGGTCGCGGGCGTTCATGCAGGTTTGAAAGCGAATGGCGCGCTTGATTTTGCGCTGCTCGTGAGCGAGAAGCCGTGCGTCGCTGCCGGTGTTTTTACCACCAATAGAGTCAAAGCCGCGCCGGTGCTGCTCGATATGGAACGGTTGGCGGGCAGGCAGGTGGGCTACCGGGCGGTCGCGATCAATACCAAGTGCGCCAATGCCTGCACGGGACAGCAAGGCTTAGACAATGCGCGCCAAACCGCCCGCTGGGTGGCAGATCGCGTCGGCTGTGCCGAGGACGAAGTATTGGTGATGTCCACCGGCGTGATCGGCACTCATCTACCGATGGACAAGATCAAGCGCGGTATCGATCTGGCGGTCGATGCGCTCGGCGATGATTGGGAAGCCGCCGCGCGTGCTATCATGACCACGGATACACGCCCGAAAGTGGCACTGGTGGACGTGGGCGAACCGCTGGCATACCGTCTTGCGGGCATCGCCAAAGGGGCGGGCATGATCGCGCCTCATATGGCGACCATGCTCGGCTTGATCGTCACCGATGCGCCGCTGACGAGCGAGCAGGCGGCGGCGCGCCTGCGCGACAGCACGGCGACGACTTTCAACCGCATTGTGATCGATGGCGATATGAGCACCAACGACACAGTGCTGCTGCTTGCGAACGGTGACAGCGCGGCTGCAGGTCACGCTGCCGAGCAGTGCAGATCGGAACTGCTCGGCGTGTGTGAGACACTGGCGAAAGCGATCGTCCGTGATGGTGAAGGAGTGACCAAGTTCATCACGCTTCAGGTCTTTGGGGCAGAAACGGACGCTGACGCGCACACGATCGCCAACACGATCGCGGCGTCGCCGCTGGTCAAAACCGCTTTCTACGGCGGCGATGCGAATTGGGGGCGCATCATCGCGGCGGCGGGACGTTCTGGTGTTGCGATCGATCCGACACTCTTAAAGTTGTGGATCGCTGGGGGCGCGAGCGAGCGGCGGGAGCTGCTGCTCTTCACCGACGGGATGCCGACGGCTTATCCTGAGGATCGAGCTGCAGCGATCATGGCAGAACCGACGATCTATGTCACGCTTGACTGCGGCCAGGGCAAGGGCAGTGCCGTCGTCTGGACCTGTGACCTGAGTCATGATTACGTTTCGATCAACGGGCACTATCGCACATAGGCCGTCACTGCCTGGCGGACGAGGGGAGTGAGACGATGACTAAGCCAGGGTTGCTGGCGTTGGAGGACGGCCGCACATTTTCAGGGGTCGGTTTCGGTGTGGAGGGGCTGCAAACCGGCGAAGTCGTCTTCAATACCTCGATGACCGGCTATCAAGAAATCTTGACCGATCCGTCGTATCACAAGCAGATCGTGACGATGACCGTGCCTCATGTCGGCAACACGGGGATCAATGTTCAAGATGTGGAGTCCGATCGTGTTTGGGTGGCGGGTTTCGTCATCCGGGCGCTCAGCCCTGTGGTCAGCAATTGGCGCAGCCAGCGCGATCTCGATACATACCTGCGCGAACAAGGTGTGATCGGACTGACAGGTGTGCCGACGCGTGCGCTTGTCCTTCATTTGCGCACACGGGGCGTCATGCGCGCGGCTATCGCGCATGGAGATGCCGCGCTCGACCCCGACGCTGTGATCGAGGCAGCGCGCCATGCCCCCGATATGAGTGGTGCGAACCTTGTTGACGATGTGACCTGCCCCGAGCCGTATCATTGGACGGAGCGGAGTGACCCGGCGTGGTATAAACAGCATACTTACGACCCGAACGGTCCCCTGATCGTGGCCTATGATACGGGTATCAAGCGCAGCATCCTCCGCCTGCTCACTGATCGCGGCCTGCGCGTGACGGTCGTCCCGGCGCGCACACCCGCGGCAGAAGTGCTGGCGATGCAGCCTGCCGGAGTCTTTCTCAGCAATGGCCCAGGCGACCCGGCGGCGGTCACATACATGATCGACAATGTCAAGGCACTGCTGGGCAAGACGCCCATTTTTGGTATCTGTCTCGGTCATCAAATCTTGGCTCTGGCGTTGGGCGGCAAGACCGAAAAGATGCGCTTCGGCCATCGGGGCGGCAACCAACCTGTCAAGAATCTGCTCTCCAACGTGGTGGAGATCAGCGCTCACAATCACGGTTTCGCCGTGACCCCCGACAGCGATCTTGGTGGCGCAGAAATCACCCACATCAATCTGAATGACCACACGATCGAAGGCATTCGCCATGTCGCGTTGGGCGCGTTCAGCGTGCAGTACCACCCGGAGGCTTCACCCGGCCCGCACGACTCGCTGTATCTGTTTGATGAGTTCGTGCGCCAGGTCAAAGAACGCACCCCGACGAGCACGGCATGATGCAATCTTGTCTCAACCGCGGCAGACCGGCACGCGACCGTCAGATGTTGGCTCGAAGCCGGGAGGCAGAGTCACTGCGACATTGGTTGGACGGTTGAAGAAGGTGTAAAAATGGTACTGCTCGAGTATTTCCTGCCCGCGCACACTGCGAACGAAGCGCAGAAACTCACGCGCTGCGGCAACGTGGTCGTCGCTGCTTGTCGGGTTCTTCAGGACATACATGTAGAGCGGGCGGATAAGTGAGCTGGGATACTCATCGAGGTTGACCTGCGACTCCAGCGGATTGGTTGGGCGCTCGTCACCGCGCAGGATCGGGATCACGCGCAGGTAGCGCTCTGGCTGTGTTCTCATCCACGCGGTGCTCACCCAATACAGTGATCCAGGCGTTGCCAGCACTTGATCAAGACAGTCTCCATTGGAGGAGCAGGGGATGTAGTTCGTGTCAGGTGGAAAATACTGGTCGTCGGCGGGATTCGGGTCAACGAAACCGGCCGCTTTGATCAGGACATACTCGGTCGTGCCGCTGCCAGGGCGCGCCAAGATCGTGATCGGCCGGTCGTCCCCGCCCAAATCCGACCATCGATCGACCGTACCCAGCAAGATGGAAGAAAGGACGCGGTTTTGAATGGTCGAGACCCGGTTGTTGATGTCGGTGACGAAGGCGATCACATCGTAGCCGATTTCGGCGGCGCAGGCGACTTCAACGCCAGCGTTCGAGAGCAGTGCAAACTGGGCAGCTGTCATCGGTTCCGACATGGCGAGCACGTGGACGCAGCCGCCCGATGCAGCGCGTTCGACGCCGCGTACCGAGCCCATGCCGTCGATGTGAACATTGTAGCTGCTGCTGGCCTCGAAGGCGCGTTCCCAGTCTTGTGCCATCGCGATGCCATCACCCAAGATCGTGTTGCTGCCCGCCACGCATAGTGTGGGCAGAAAGTAGCTTTGCACAAGCTCAACCGTATTGGGCATTTTTTCTGGGTTCTCTTCTGCAATTCGAA
>CAYTME010000001.1:114839-117889 GCA_964438415.1 uncultured Pleurocapsa sp.
GTATTGGCGGCTTCGCCCAAGTCCGCTGCAACGCCGAGCAGCGAACCCAGCAAGGAGCCGAGGAAAACCAAGATGCCCAAGCTCAAGCGCGGGCGCGCTTTTTCGGCTGGTGCGGCTGGACGGCGCGCGGCTTTCGCGTTGGATGTGCGGGGTGTTTGAGGAGAAGGACGTGTGTTCATGATCTAGAGTGACCGCTCGACCTCAACGATATCTATAGAGTATGCTTTTCTTCTGGGCTAAGTTTTAAGCATAGTTCAAGAAATCATTGAGAATTTGCACATGCCAAAACGAACTGATCTTCACACCATCCTCATCATCGGCTCTGGCCCGATCGTGATCGGCCAAGGGCCGGAATTCGATTACAGCGGCGTGCAGGCGTGTAAGGTGCTGCGTCGCGAGGGCTACCGGGTTGTGCTTGTCAACTCGAATCCCGCCACCATCATGACCGATCCGGAATTCGCCGATGTGACTTATATCGAACCGCTGACGCCCGAAATCCTGGAGCAGATCATCTTCCTTGAAAAGCCTGATGCGCTGCTGCCGACGGTGGGCGGCCAGACGGCGCTCAACTTGGCGAAGGCGTTGAGTGAACAGGGCATCTTGGCGCGTTACGGCGTCGAGCTGATTGGTGCAGTCATTGAGAGCATCAACCTGGCTGAGGATCGCCAGTTGTTCAAACGAGCGATGGAAGAGGTCGGTCTGTCTTGCCCGCCAAGCGAGATCGTCGGCTCTGTGGACGATGCACTGCGTGCTGCCGAGCGGATCGGTTATCCGGTTTTGGTGCGCCCATCATTCACGCTCGGTGGCAGCGGCGGCGGCGCTGCTTATGATGCGGCAGAGCTGAGCACGATTGCGGAGCGTGGTCTCAAGCTCAGCCCAGTTGGGCAGGTCTTGATCGAGATGAGCGTGCTCGGCTGGAAAGAATACGAGCTGGAAGTCATGCGCGATACCAGCGGCAACTTCGTCGTCGTCTGTACGATCGAGAATCTTGACCCGATGGGCGTTCATACGGGCGACAGTATCACGGTCGCGCCGGCACAAACCCTGACCGATAAGGAACTGCAGCGCCTGCGTAATATGGCGCGCATCGTGCTCGACAAAGTAGGGTTGGCGACCGGCGGCGCGAACGTGCAGTTCGCCATCAATCCGGTCGATGGGCAGGTGTTCGTCATTGAGATGAACCCGCGCGTATCGCGTTCATCGGCGCTGGCGAGCAAAGCGACCGGCTTCCCGATCGCCAAGATCGCGGCGCTGCTGGCGGTCGGCTTGCGCTTGGACGAAATCCCGAACGATATCACCCGTGTGACGCCGGCGAGCTTCGAGCCGTCGCTCGATTACGTAGTGGTCAAATTCCCACGCTGGGATTTCGCCAAGTTCCCGGGTGCGGACAGCCATCTCGGCCCGCAGATGAAAGCGGTCGGCGAAGTGATGGCGATCGGCCGCACCTTTCCAGAGGCGCTGCAAAAGGCCATCCGCTCACTCGATATCGGCGTGCTCGGTTTCGGTGCGCGCCTGCTGGAGGCACCACCTGCCGCCATGCGCGTGCCGACGGCGCAGCGGCTGTTCCAAGTCGCCGCTGCGCTGCACAACGGCATGGCGTTAGAGCAGATCGAGCGATCGACCGGCTTTGACCCCTGGTTCGTGCGGCAGATGGCCGATATCATGGCGATCCAATCGACCATCATCAACAAGCGGTTGACTCTCGATCGGCTGGATGCGCGCGATTTTCGCAAGCTCAAATATTACGGTTATGGCGATGCGCAGGTCGCGCGCCTGATTGGGTCGGATGAGGGGGCTGTGCGCGCGCGGCGCAAATCGCTGGGGGTTGTGCCAGGATACTATCGGGTCGATACATGTGCGGCGGAGTTCGAAGCTCACACACCGTATTTCTACTCGGCCTATGAAGAGGGTGACGAGTCCGAGCCGACGGGGCGCGAGAAGGTGATCGTGTTGGGCGGCGGGCCAAACCGCATCGGCCAAGGGATCGAATTCGATTACTGCTGTGTCCACGCCTGTTTTGCGCTGCGTGAAATGGGCTACGAGACGATCATGGTCAACTGCAACCCGGAGACGGTGAGCACCGATTATGACACCGCCGACCGGCTGTATTTTGAGCCGCTCACTGTCGAAGATGTCCTGAATATCATCGATGCGGAACGCCCGGCCGGGGTATTGGTGCAGTTCGGGGGACAAACCCCGCTCAATCTGGCACGTGCGCTGGCGGACGCGGGTGCGCCGATTTGGGGAACATCAGTCGATGCGATCGATTTAGCCGAGGATCGTGAGCGTTTCAGCGCGCTCATGCATGAATTGGGCATTCCGCAGCCGCCTGGCGCGACCGCTTTGCGCCGTTCTGAGGCGCTGGCCGCCGCCAACCAGATTGGGTACCCCGTGATCGTGCGCCCAAGCTATGTGCTCGGCGGCCGCGGTATGGCGATCGTGTTCGACGATGACGAACTGGGCAGGTGGCTCGACGAGCATATCAATTGGGGACAGCACCCCGTTCTGATCGATCATTTTCTGGATGATGCCTTTGAGCTGGATGTCGATGCGCTCTGCGACGGGGAGCGCGTGACGATCGGCGGGATCATGGAACACATTGAGGAAGCGGGTATCCACAGCGGCGACTCGGCCTGCGCGATACCCACGATCAAGATCACGCACTATCACCAGGAGATCGTGCGCGAATACACCCGGCGCATTGGCCTCGCATTGGGTGTCAAAGGCCTTTTCAACATTCAGTTTGCCATCAAGGACGAGGTCGTTTTCGTCTTGGAGGTCAATCCACGCGCCAGCCGCACCGTCCCCTATGTCAGCAAGGCGACAGGGCACTCACTGGCACGCTACGCGGCGATGATCATGGCCGGGAGGACGTTATCAGAGTTAGGTTTCACTGAAGAACCGAGAGTCGACGGTTTCTTCGTCAAAGAGGCGGTGCTGCCTTTCCAGAAGTTCCCAGGTGTCGATGCGCGTTTGGGGCCAGAGATGCGCTCCACTGGCGAGGTGATGGGCCATGCCTCCAGCTTTGGGCACGCCTTCGCCAAGGCGCA
>CAYTME010000002.1:0-3874 GCA_964438415.1 uncultured Pleurocapsa sp.
ATCAATGGTACGGCGTCTTTCATCATAAGCGCATGGTCAATGGTTTCATCTCGCGTGCACCGATCGATCAGTTCTTTTACATTGAGACCGGAGACCCACTCTTGAGCTGGCTAGGGATGCGTCGGCCGTTGGATCCTGCGCTGGTTGAGACCTCGCTGCGTGAGCGCATTTATGATTGGCCGATCGGCTACATTGTCCTGCATACCGACGACATGGGGCGCAATACGGCGACGCCTCAGGAGGTTATCGGCTATTTCAATCAGTTGGGCGATCTGCTGTGCCCGATATGGATTGAGGGCGCAGCGGTCGTTTACCGGACAGCATGGCATCCCCTGGGCTGTCCTGAACGGACGCCGCCCGAAGTTGCGCCCAATATTTATGAGATCGATATAGGCACGCCGGGTGATGAGCGCTTCATCGGTTGGGGCTGGCATTGGCAGGAAGATGTCGGCGCGACACGCTGGCGCTGGACAGGCGAGTATCCACAAGCTCGGTTGTATGTCGATCTAGCACCTACCGACTATCGGTTGACGCTGGCCGCTCAAGCATTCTGGGAAACGCGCCATCTGACGGTTGAAATGAACGGTGTGCCGCTTCAACCTCTTGAGATGGAGCCTCGGATAGCCCCAGATAGCTTGCAAGAGATCGTCTTTTCAGTTCCAACAAGTGTTCTGGGCGATGGACGGCAGGTCGAGATCGTGCTGTCGTATGATGATGTCGTTGTGCCTGCAGAGGTTGGGCAGAGCGCCGATCCGCGCCGTTTGGCGCTGGCGGTTGATTGGATTCGGTTTGCGAGGGAAGCGCCATGACCGATTACACACGCCTCACGATCAGCGAGGCTGCCGAGCGCATTCGGCACCGTGAGCTGTCACCCACAGCCCTGCTCGAGGCGCATCTTGACCGGATCGGCCGTCTTCAGCCTGCACTCAATGCTTTCATCACGCTGACTGTCGAACAGGCGAGGACGCAGGCCGAAGCGGCAGAGATCGCTGTCGCACGCGGTGAGTATCTCGGCGCGCTGCATGGCATTCCGATCGCGCTCAAGGATCTCTATAAGACTGCCGGCATACGAACGACGCTGGGTTCCCGCTTTTTTGCCGATTACGTACCCAGTGAGGACGCATTTGTGGTGCAAAAGCTGCGACAGGCGGGTGCTGTCATCGTCGGTAAGACCAATCTCCACGAGATCGCGCTCGGTGTGACGAATGACAATCCTCACTACGGCACCTGCCGCAATCCTTGGGATACGTCTCGAAGTCCTGGCGGCTCATCGGGTGGGAGCGGGGCAGCACTGGCGGCGGGACTCTGTATGGGTGCATTGGGCAGCGATACGCGCGGTTCTATTCGCATCCCGGCTTCACTTTGCGGTGTCGTGGGTTTGAAGCCGTCTTATGGTCGGATCAGCGTGCGTGGGGTGATGCCGCTGGCATGGCCGCTCGACCATGTTGGGCCAATGGCTCGTTCTGTCCGTGACACAGCGCTGCTCTTGAATGCGCTCTCAGGAAATGACCCTGAAGATCCGTTCATGGTAGAGACGCGAATGGAGGACTTCACGGCAGAGTTGGGGCAGCCGATTTCAGGTTGGCGCGTTGCGGCAGCAGGGGATGAGTTTCTTGGTGATGACGTAGCGATCGATATCCTGGCAGCATACGATAATGCCATCCAGGCGCTGCGCCAGCTCGGCGTGCATGTCGAAACAGTGGGACTCGGGTTCTTGACGGAAGCACGGTCAGCCAGTCAAGCGATTACACAGACAGAAGCGGCGGTTTTTCACAGTGAGCGCTTTGCCGAACATCCAGAACACTTCGGCTCTGACGTGCGGCGGCGTCTCGAAATGGGCCGAGCAAATAGCGCTGCGGACTATGCTTGTGCGCGCCGCGCGCAGGTCATACTGTTTCATCAACTTCGCGAACTGTTTAGGCAATATGACCTCATCTTGACGCCAACAACGCCGATCACTGCGCCTCACTTTGACGATGTGGAGGAGATGGATCGGGCACGCGCGTCGCTGTCACGCTATACCTCTCCGTTCAACCTCACTGGGGTTCCGGCACTATCGCTTCACTGCGATTTCTCGACAGCGGGTCTTCCGATAGGCGTTCAACTGATTGCGCCCATGTGGCAGGAGACCCGTTTGCTTCGTGCGGCGTATGCATTAGAACAAGTCTTTGCACTTTCCGACCGACTTGTCGTCGATAATGTAGGCTAGGCATGACGGCGTTAGCTGATTGGGGACAGCGAACATGCCCCGTGTTCAGCAGTGGTCATCAGAAGTCGAGCATCTGATCGCGCATCAGATCATCAAGCTGGGTGATGTGGCCCTCAGCCGCGCGTTTGCGGCACATGTGCTGACCCATTACCCGACGATGCCGCCCGAAATCGGCGGCATCGATTGGATGCGCGTGAAGGGCGCTGGCCAAATCGTGCGACCCACCATTACACACCCTGAACTGCCAGTATTCTTCTTGAGCATGCGCGTGTCGTCATTTTCACGGGTCGCGGTCGTGCGCAGCCCCGTGCAGCCCTTTCTTGCACTTTCGCTAACCAACCTCTTGAAGTATCTGCCAATTCTGGTTGGGGATCGCGTGACTTTCTTCGTTGGCCTGATGGCAGAGGGCAGTGGGTATAAATTCGCCTTCGATCAATTCGTTGAATGTCGGATCGACGATGCCGTATATCTCTCTGGGCTGCCGCGCAGCATCTAGTTTGCGGAAACACCCTAGAAAACGTGGACTAAGGAATCAATTTGCTCTTGTGCTTTGAAAAGCCAAGATGTCAGCAGATAAGCTTGCCAGCCAAATGAAGCTGGTAATGGCTGCACCTGGGGCTAATCCGACCCATGGTGCTGTGCGGAATGCCTGTCGACCTTCAAACAGCATTGCGCCCCAATCCGGTAGCCCCGGCGTGCTTCCTATTCCCAGAAAGGTCAACGCAGCGCTGTTGAGCAGACTCTGGGCGAAAGCAAGCAGCGCTGCGGCAGCGACAACGGTACCAATCAAAGGCAGAATGTGATGAAGGTAAATGTGCAGATGTGCAGCCCCGAGCGCTTGCGCTGCTTCAACATGCGGTGCGCGAAGCACAACCCCGGCGCTTGTCTGGACAACGCGGGCGACAGGCGCGATTTGAGCAATGCCTGTGGCGAGTACAAGCGCAGACGCGCTGCCGCTCAATAGGGTCATCAAGATCAGCGCCACCAGCAGACCTGGCAGCGCGAGCAGAACCCGGATCGCTGCGGCCGCAATCATGGCGGAGACGCCGCTGCTTGCTGCGATCAGGCCAATTGCGGTTCCGAATAGGCTTGCCAAAGCTGCTGCGGTCACTGCAATGGCCAGTGTGCGCTGTCCGCCATACAAAATCCGGCTCAAGATATCGCGTCCCAATTGGTCTGTGCCGAGTGGGTGCTCCGCAGATGGCGCCTCAAACTGCCGAGCAGGCTGTGTCAGCATGGGGTCATACGGCGCGAGTCCGGGGGCCACCAGCAGCCAGAATCCGAGCAGCATGGCAAGGCTGACCGGAATGTGCAGCTTTTGTGCGGTCGCTCTCATGCTGTCTCTCGGATGCGCGGATCCGCCAGAAACACCAGCCAGTCGGCCACCAGCGAGATCAAAGCCACGACTAGACAGATCCAGGTAGTAATGCCTTGCACAACCGGGAAATCTTGACGCAGCACGGCATCGACGAGCAGTCTCCCAAGACCGGGCCGACTGAAAACGGTCTCGACAATCACCGCGCCGCCGATCAGAAAGCTCGCCTGAACGCTCAGATGCGCGATCATGGGCGTAACGGCTGGGCGCAGATGATGGCGCAGGGCGATATCGATCCGTCGCAAACCCTTTGCCCTGGCGGTGCGCATGTGCGGGCTTTCAGCGGCCTC
>CAYTME010000002.1:3894-8853 GCA_964438415.1 uncultured Pleurocapsa sp.
TGTATCACGCGGCCGAAGCTGCTCGCGAGCTGCCAGCCAAGGACAAGTGCGGGCAGGATGATCTGGCTTAGACTGCCCGCGCCGCCGCTTGGCAGCAGGCGCAGCTCGACCGTGAACAGATAGATCGCAAGTGTGCCCGTCCAATAGGTTGGGGCACTGATGCCCAACGTTATCAAGGCGTGAGCAGGGATAGCGAATATCCGGTGCATCATCGGGGCTGTGCCAAGCAGCGTACCCAGCAGAACTGCGAATGCCAGACTCGCGAGCGCGATTTCGACCGTTGGCCAGAGTTGGGCGGACAAAAGTTGAGTGACGGGCTGCCCGCTGGTGAGCGAGGTGCCAAGATCTCCGCGTAGAAGCCCACTGAGGAAATGGAAGTACTGCACACTGGCGGGCAGATCCAGCCCCAGATCAGCTCGTCGCTGACTGATGACGGCGGGTGACGCACCGCTTTCGACGAGCTGTGCGAGCAGCGCATCTCCGGGAAGCAGCCTGAGGCCGATGAAGACAAGCGTGATCGTCATCCATGCCGCGCCAACAGTCTGGAGCGCCCGGCTACGGATGGTGATCATTCGCTGCGGATCCGCGCGTTGGGAAGCAGCGGGAACCAACCGTATCTATCGAAGGACAATCCCTCTAATCCACCCGCAACCCCATTGATGTTGACGTAGTCGCGGATGGGCAGGATAAGTGCCTCTTGCATGATGACCTGCTGAACCTGGGCGTAGAGCGCCGCTCGGACATTTGAGTCACTCGTGGACGCGGCCTGCACGAACAAACCGTCCAGTGCAGTGCTGCTGAAACCAGTCCAGTTGAGCGTACCGCCAGAGCTGAAGTATTGGGCAAGGAAAGCAGGGTCAGCACCGAACTCGTACCACGGCACGAGGTTGTACTCTCCGCGGCCTACTTCAGCGAACAGGGCATTGCGGGTAGGAACACTTACAAGTTCTGCCCGGATGCCGATCTGTCGCCACTGATCTTGCAGCAGTTGAGCCACATCGGGAATCAGGCCCCACGGCGGCACGATGACACGCAGTGACAAGTCGCTGCCTGCGGCGTCAAGATAGCCGTCATTGTCGGCATCCGTAAAGGTGTTTGCCAGCAGTGCCTGCGCCTCGGTCACATTGTAAGCGTACTGTCCCTGAAGCTGCCCATAGTAAAAAGGTGTTGCGGCGGATAGCGGTCCCCACGCAATGGGCGAAAAGCGCTGAAAGACCGCGGCGCTGATGGCATCTCGGTTTGTGGCAAGAATAAGCGCCTGCCGCACTTCACGGCTGCCGGTCGGAAAGCGCGTTGTGTTCATGAGGAACTGCAGCGGTTGGCCAGGGATTGGAACCTGGATGAGATCGACTCTTGCCTCATTGATCAGTGCACGCGCATCCGATGGCAGCAGCTCACCTGCAGCTTGCACGTCCCCGCTTTGCAGCGCGAGCGCACGTGCGCTTGCGTCTGCCAGACAGCGAAATTCGATTTCTTCGAGGGTTCCTGAGTCTGGAAAATTGTAGAATGACGGACCCCACGTGTATGCAGTGCTGCGCCGGATAACGATGCGATCGCCGGGCACGTACTCCACGAAGCGATAGGGTCCAGTACCGACTTGATGGAATTGATAACGCTCGCTCGAGACTGAGTCGAGTGCTGCCGGGCTGGCGATCCCCAGATAAACTTGGCTGAACGAGTCAAGCAGCGGGCTGTAGGGAGCGGCGAGCAAGATTCGGATGGTGAAATCATCCACGATTTCATAGCCAGCATAGGTGCCGAGCATGAAGATGGCTTTTTGTGAAGCGGTTTCCGGCGCGATGATCCGGTCGAGGTTGGCGGCGACAGCTTGGGCATTGAAAGGTGTGCCATCGTGAAAGGTGACGCCTTGTTTGAGGCGGAAAGTGTAAGCCATGCCGTCGGGCGAGATTTCCCACGACTCCGCAAGTCCAGGCACGAACGCCCCTGTGCTGGGATCGCGGTAGACGAGCGTATCATAGACCTGGCGCAGGGGAATTCCGAGTTCTGCGGACGCATTGCGATGCGGATCGATACCGCTTGGCTCAAAGCTGAGGCCGTAAACGATCCGGTGCGTTGATTGTCCTGCGGGCGCATTTGGCATGCAGGCAGCGACCAGCAGAAGGTTCAGAATGACAAGACGGATGACATTGAACATAGGCGCGCTTATCTAGATAACCCCTACACGCTGGGACAGCGGTGCGCTAGGATAGTCAGTATAGCGAAAGCATCGGTAGGAGCCTATAGTCGAGTGCTTGCACGCAGACCTGGCCGGCTTACGCCGCCCACCGAGGATATCCAAGTATCTCCACACGCAGCTGTGTGGCGGAGTGTTCTGCTTGTTGGCCTCGGTACTGCGATCACAGCGATGGTGGCATTCGCTTTTCAAGTGACTGGAGCGGTCGTTCCACGGCGGCTGTTTGTGCCAATTCATGTGGTGATTGCTCTTTTACCCGCTGGACTGTGGCTTGGGTTTGCTTATCTGCCGGAGCGAGCTGCTCTTGAGCCGAGGCGTAATCTCGACACCACATTCGCGTTATCGGCCTTGGTCGCCAGCGGTTTGGTTTTACCGCTCTTGAACGGTGTCTTTCAGACCGACCGATGGCTGCCTCTGGCGGATACAACCACGCGCATCATTGGATACACCGTCACATTCGGTGTGCTGCAGGAGCTGTGTAAGTACCTGATCGTGCGCTTACTTGCATGGGAACTTAACCTGCGGGTGCGGGTCGATGCAGTTGCGTACAGTTTTGCTGCAGGCGTCGGTTTTGCCACCACCTTGGCGCTCGATGAGGCCCTGCGCGCAGCATCGATGCCGTCCGCTGCTGCGTTCGCCGTGTTTGATCGGCTGGTTTTGGCCATTGCGCCGGGTTTTCTGCTGTCATACGGTATTGCGGAGGCGCGTTTTGGCAAGCCGACCGCTTTTTTGCAGGTCATCATGTTTGCTCTGGCAGCCTTGTCGGTGGGTGCGGTCGAAACGCTGCGGACTTCGCTGGTCAATGCTGGCCTCAGCTTGACAACCAGTGCGCCGACACCACTTTTCGGATTCGTGATCAACTTGGTGCTGTTGTTCGGTGTGAGTGCGGCGGCAGCGCTGCTGGTCACCAATGCTGAGCGACGCGCCGCTGAGCAGATGGCGCGTGAGTAGAGCCGCCATGAGTACAACACCGACGATTGTCGAGATCGGTCAGCAGCTATCACAGGGCACACTGCGCCAGCGCTGGAGTCACTATTTCGTTCTGCTGTATGCGTTGGTGAGCTTCGTAGTTGGCATCAATCTGCGTGACAGCACGCTGAATGCTGTCACTGGATACGTTGATCTGCAATCAGGTGTTCGCGCAGCTTATCCGCAGGCATGGGTCATCGATCGACAGGGTGATTACGTATTTCGCGTTCGCGATCTATCGCGTGTGGGTTTCAAGACCGCCATCATTGTGGACACGCAGCCGGTGTCACTCAATGCGACGACCCGCAATCTGCTTGACGCGATCTTGCTCGACCGGGCCAATACGCTGACCGGTTTTCAGGTGCTTGCAGTTGATGATACTTACACTCTGCCGGATGGCACACCAGCGACCTCGATGACTTATACTTTTGTCGATGTTGAGGTGAATCCTGTGCTGCAAACCCTGCCGATTGTCGTGGAGGGAATCGATGTGATCGCGATACGTCAGGGACAGTCGGTAGTTGTGTCGTTTCTGGCGGATGCAAACACATTCGAGCAGGACCAAGCGGTGTTCGACCGCTTCTTGACGACGTTGGAATTTTGAGAGCGTTTTCGATGAGCGAAACTCCCCAAATATCCTCGTTGGCTATGCGGCATAGATGGGTGATAAGTTTCTCTCTAGCGGTACTCATGGTCTTTGCTGCAGCGATGGTGCTCTATGCGCAAGCACCAGCACGCCAAACCGGATTGGATTTGGAACGTATCAAGGCCGCGACTGTGTTCATCTTGCAGACACAGAGCGTTGGTGAGTATCTGAATATCACATGTTTCAGCTCGGGGACGCTGGTCAGCAGAAATGGGTTGATCCTAACGAGCGCAAACAGCACAGTACCGAGCGCGAGCTGCCCGGGAGATACCCTGATCGTTGCTGTGACCGTTTCACCGGATGCGCCGCCGGTGCCCCGCTATCGCGCCGAAATCGTGCAGAGCAATTTAGGATACGATCTGGCGCTGCTGCGGATCAACCGCGAGTATGATGGACGACTCATCGCTCGAGACTCACTGACGCTCCCTTTCGTGCCGATCGGCGACTCGGAGGCCGTCCGTTTGGATGATACAATTACGGTGGTTGGTTACCCAGGCATTGGCAACGATGCGGTTGCGGTTGATGTCGGGACAATCACCGCCTTCGTCGCAGAACCAAGTGCGGGTGCGCGCTCGTGGTTCAAGTCCAGCCTCACAATTCCTGCGGCTGTCAGTGGCGGGGGCGCGTACAACCGTTCCGGCGAGCTGATCGGAGTGCCTACGACAGCGCCGGTTGCGGCCAGTTTACCGGGCGGAACCTGTATCACGCTGCAAGATACCAACCGCGATAATCGTATTACGGCGAATGACACTTGTATTCCGATTGGCAGCGAGACGAATACGCTGCGACCATCAAATTTTGCCCGCGCGCTCATCCGTGCTGCCCAATTCGAACTTGGGGTGCAAAACTTGAGCGAGCAGCGCGCGAGCAGCACCGGTGGTTTTGCTGTCGAGGGAAATGAGCAGCCCGCGTTTCGCAGGTTGTTTTTCTCACCATCCGTGAATGATGCCAATATGCCGACATCCGTCATTCGGTCGCTCCCGGCGGGTGCGGATCGGCTTTATCTGTTTTTCGACTACTCGGGCATGACTCCCGACACGGTGTATGAACTGCGTGTGACAACGGATGGCGTGCCGAACCCGCTCTTCAGTTTGTCTCCGGTGCGCTGGAGCGGTGGAGAACGCGGTCTTTGGTACATCGGAAGCAGCGG
>CAYTME010000002.1:8869-27664 GCA_964438415.1 uncultured Pleurocapsa sp.
AATTCACACTTGTGGCAAACGGCATTCCGCTGGAGACGGCGCGTCTCAATGTTGGCGGTGTTCCTCAGGGAGAGCCGCAGTTCAACGATATCATTTTTGGGCTGGCCGATCTGTTGGGCAATGTGAGCGGAAACGGTTACGTTCTCCCTACGGGCAATATCGCGAGTGCAGTCTTCATCTATCGCAACATGGTCGATGGACTGCCCTGGGCACAGATCTGGTACTACCAGGGCCGTGAGATAGCCCGAACGGAGACGGTCTGGAGTGATGGAGCGAATGGCGCAAAGACGATCAGTATTCAGGAAACCAGCGGTCTGTTGCCGGGCGATTATCGGCTGGAGCTGTACATCGAGGGACGGCTCAGCGCAACATCGGATTTCACAATAGCCGGCGCGCAAGAAGGTGCAGTTCCGGTTGTATTCACCGATGCGCGCTTTGCCAGTGCCGCCAACCCACAGGAAGCGGTCGGTGCGCCGCCAAGCAGCAGCTTTAGCACTGGCACGGAACGCTTGTATGCATTGTTCAATTGGCAAGGTATCGCTCCGGGGACGCTGTGGACGGTGCGCTGGCTCGTGGATGATGGCGTGTTTTTCGAACAATCGCAGCCGTGGTCTCTATCCACCAGTGGGCGAAATTACGTGCTTAGCGTGCAGAACCCGGCTGGACTGCCCGACGGGACCTATACCCTCGAACTGCAAGTGGGTGCTGTGCGGTTGGCGCGAACGCAGGCGCGCATCGGTATCGGCCAGCTTCCGATCGATCCATTTGCGCAATCCGACGAGATTCAACTGCGCGGTCAAATCTTGGACGCGGCTACGTCTGTGGGCATACCGGGGGTTAGTTTTATTCTGATCAGTCAGGATTATTCCGTCGCTGATTTCTTGGCAAGTCGCCAGATGGAGCAAGTGTATGCGTTCGCGATCACCGATCGCAATGGTCGGTTCGAGGTGAACAGGCCGCTGTCGTTCAAAGTGCCGTACAGCGTCGTCATTCTTGCGGCTGGATATCTTCCGATCCAGGCGGATGGTGTGCTGATCGATCCAGACGACGAAAATCTTGTGCTGCCGATCGAGATGACGATATATCTTTCGCGCGGCTAGGGTGGTTGGCGTGCGAAAGCAGCGCTTAGATATTCTCGTCCATGAACGCGGAATGGCACCCAGCCGTGAAAAAGCGCGCGCCTTGATCATGGCGGGTCAGGTGATAGTCAACGGACGTATTTCAGACAAGCCAGGGACGCCGGTGTCTGAGGATGCCGATATCGTTCTCGCTGCTGCGCCGCGGTTTGTCAGCCGGGGGGGCGAGAAACTTGCTGCTGCGCTCGATGATTTTCCGATCGACGTAAAAGGTCGGATTGCAGCGGATGTCGGTGCGAGTACAGGCGGTTTCACGGATTGTCTTTTGCAAGCAGGTGTAGCACGGGTTTACGCCATCGACGTTGGCTATGGTCAGATCGCGCTCACCCTACGCGAAGACGAGCGGGTCGTTGTTATGGAGCGAACAAATGCACGCTATGTTGAACGCTTGCCCGAGCCTGTAAGTTTAGTCGTTGTAGATGCCTCTTTTATTTCACTTCGGCTCCTGCTGCCTGTCATTCGGGGCTGGCTGACCGAGCGCGCCGATGTGATTGCGCTCATCAAGCCGCAGTTTGAAGCGGGACGCCATGATGTTGGCAAAGGTGGGGTTGTGCGCGATCATACTGTGCATCGCCGCGTGCTTCAAGATGTCCTGGAAGTGGCGCGAACGCTTGGGTTTGTGCCCGCCGGTTTGATCCTATCTCCACTCAAGGGGCCGGCGGGCAACATCGAGTTTCTGGCGTGGCTGCGCTGGGGTGATGAGCGCGGCACTAAAATCAGCGATCTGGTCGATGGCGCGCTGCCGAGCTGATCATTTGCTTCGGCGTAGGAGAGACAACAAAAGACCAGCGGCACCTAAACCTCCCAGCGCAAGGATCGGAACAATGGGCGGTATTTGGCGCAAGCTCTCGCTTGTGATCTCGATACTGCTTGTCGTACGCTGAGGAGTGGCGCTGACCAAAAATCCGCTTGTTGGAGCCATGCCGATCATCCCCGGTGGGTAAGTGAACGTGGGAAGCTGCTGGTCAGCAGGTGCGGGAGTGCCGCCCTCCGGCCTCGGCGCAATCTGCGCACCTGGGAGCTGGATGGTCGCGATAACCCCTCGCGCGGATACAGTGGCGGTGAATACTCCGCCTGGAGTCAATATCAGTGCCTCCTGGGTTTGTGTCGCTCCGACAAGATTGGGATCGAGAGTTGCGACCGGCTCGAGCGTGATTTCGGGTATGGCTGCGGGGTCACCGGTGACTTTCACAATCTGTCCGAAAACCCACGCCCGGCCATTAGGAGATCCGCTGAACTGGATCTGATACCACTCGAAATAACGTCCAGTGACTGTGTAGATTTCTCCGGCTCGAATGACGCCAAGCTGTGCCCCGTTGATATCCGGTTCAGCTCGGACGTTGGCGACATCGAGCGGTTCCAGGATGGCCAGGCCAGCCGGCGTGGCCGTCCAGGTTGGGGTTGCCCCTGATGCTGGCGCGGCTAGCTCTGGTGTTGGGGTGGCGAGGATGATCGGAATGGGTGTTGCGGTTACGGCCTCCTGTGCTTGAACGCGCGGCGGGCGCAGCGCAACAGCGGTCAAGGCGAGCAGGAGGGCGCTCGCACATACAATTAGATGTGAACGTGTAATCACCATGACACCCTGTTGAGTGGGTTAGTGCGACCTTGATCGGCGACGCGCTGCTCGCGGCCATTAGTCATGTATCCCTGATACTCCTGACCGGTATACCCGTAGACTGTCCACTCGCCGAATGCCAGGTTGGGCACCGCCCTTGCTGCCGGGCATGTGGAACAGTCGGCTGGGATCCATTCGCCATTGTAGCGGCGCGCGACGTGGATGTGAGTACCCGTTGAGACACCGCCGTCACATGAAGGTCGTCCGATTGGGTCACCTGCGCGGACAATCGTGCCTGTCGTCACACGGTCCTGCTCCGCGATGTGCAAATAGAGCACCGACCAACCGGTTGCCTCATCTCCGTCACCATCGAGGTCGAGAACGACAACTCCGTCATCTGTTCGGGCGATGACGCCCGGTGCAACTGCTGTCGCAAAGTATTGGGACACGTAACAGGCGGATGAGACAGTGGTTGGGTCATCTGGCGGAGCGAAATCGATGGCCGCCCAGGCGCTGCCTGCCCCCCATCCGCCGTGTGGGCCGCCGGTGAAGAACCACTCTTGTCCAGCCGGGAATGGAAGGATAAACGCTGGCTGCGTCAGGTTCGGCGGTGTCAACGATTCGATAGCTTCGGCGAAAGGATTGCCGAACAGCCGGGCATAGGTGGCGAACAATCCATCGACACCAATTTCACGCTGCCAGGTTCCGTAAGTGCTGAATAAGCTGAGCATGTACTGCAGCCCTACAGTCGCAGGGTTAGCGTTGTCGGCAAAGCGCAGGATGCGCGCCTCGTTGGTGAACTCGACAGTATTCAGTCGCCCGTATTTGCGCTGGTAGTAGCCGTAGTTCAGTCGGTCTGCGGCCCATGCGAGCTGCCGGTAGAGACCATTGCGATCAAAGCCGAACGGCGAGGCTTGTGCGCCGAGCGGGTATACTTGTCGATACTGGTCAGGTTGAGGGTCGCTGAGCCAGCGGGCGCGCAGCTCGAGCAGCGCCAGCAAAAGCCTGGCATCGACACTGAACTCATTTGAGACGCGCTGGACAACTTGTGCTGCTGTGAGTACGCGCTCGTTCACAGTGTCGCTCGCGATGCGGATGAAGCCAGGTTGGCTGGCGATGAAAGTCTCGACATTGAAGCTGGCGCTGCCTGGACCTCGGACCAGGCGGTTATCCGGCAGGATGCGGAAATCTGGAGCGGCAGCCGCTGTGAATTCCGGCACGATCAGTACTTGACCAACTTCCAGTCGATTGGGGTCTGTCAGGTTGTTGGCTTCTGCGAGCATGGTCGTGCTGATGCCTTCAGCCGCTGCAATAGCCGACAGTGTGTCTCCCGGCTGAACGATATGCCGTCTGGGCGAACTGAGACCTGGGGGAGTAGTGAGATGAGCGGTTTCACCGCCGGCCATCGGCGAAGGCAGTGTCTCGGCGATTTCCGCTGTCGTCGCAGCATGTGGGGGCTGAAAAGTGGCAGTGATGACAATCACCGGCGATTGTTCGCGAACGCAACTTGTCAGCAGCGCGATTAGCAGCGCCGCTAACCACAACCGGATGGCTGACTGGTGTGGGCTTTTGGAGATGGGTGGCATCAAGTAGCGGTTTAGGTTATTCTACTCTGCGTTCGATTGACCGACATCCACCAGCGATTGTATACTATTGTGTCTGGCTGGAATAGGATGTTCAGTCCGAGGATCAAGAGGAGATACGGCAAATGGCAGTGACGCGCGAGCAAATATCGGAGATCTTCTCCGGCATGGTGAGCCGTTTAGACTCGAACAAGACCGCAGGGATTGACGCGACGATTCAGTTCGATTTGAGTGGCGAGGCAGGAGGTATGCATTGGCTGCGTATCTCTGATAGAGGGACAGAGGCAGGTGAAGGCCCGGTAGACAGTCCAAAGATGACCCTCCGTGCATCAGCGGATGACTTCGCAGCCATGATCGGTGGGGGCCTGAATCCAATGCAAGCATTCATGACTGGCAAAATCAAGATCCAAGGCGATACGGGGCTGGCGCTGAAGCTGATGCCGTTGATCAACGGCTAATCCAGCGAGGAGTCTGTAACGATAGCGGGATACAAATGCATCCCGCTATCGTCTCGACTTGAGGGCAGCAGCTCATTTAAAGTACAACTCATCGCCGAAGTCGTCATCATTGACGTCTTCGCTGCTCTCATCGGTCGCGCGGATCAAGTCATGTGAACTGTCATCCTCTTCACCATCGAGCATGAGCAAGGCTCTGCCTGGCAGGGACGCAGCCGCCAAAGCATCCTCAAGCGCCTTTTGAAGCTCTTCATCCTCAAGGAAATCTGGCTCCTCACTTAGTGTCTCGAGCGCGGCTGCGGCGGCGCGGGTTCCGATTTCACCCAGTGCCCATACGCTCACCTCTTTGATTTCGCGGTCATTCTCGTAAGCCATCCGTGAAAGGCGTGCGACCGCGCTTTCTAACTCGAGTTCTCCGGCTGCGCGAGCGGCTTCATAGCGTAGCTCAGGATCGTCGCTGCTCAATTCACGCAGCACAGCCGTTTCCCACCTCAAATCGGCTGTACGTCCCATTGCGAACACTGCACTGACTCGCATGAGCCGCTCACTGCTTTGGTAGGCTTCCAGAATGAGAGCATCGATCCCCTCACTGCTGCTGTTGCCCAGTGCCTCTAAAGCACGGCGCCGAACTTCAATATCCTCATCTTCGTCATGGTAGATGCTGAGACAGACATCGACTGCACTGTCAGCAGCGTCCGGCGGGATCTCGTCGTATTCCCCGGCGAGGATGAAGCTGCCCAGTGCACCGACCGCGGCAGCACGAACGAGGGCAGAGTCATCTTCTAACACAAGATCGAGCAGTCGTCGAAGCGTACTGGTGGAAGTCTCCGACCAAAGCAGTTCAACGGCAGAAGCACGCACTTGTGGGGCACGATCTTCTAGAGCTGCGAGAGCCAATTCATTGTAGTCGAGTTCGAAATTCATCTCTGAAATATCGACCAAGTGCTCGAACAGGCGATGACGCAGCTCATCCGGTAAAGACTGCAGCTCCTGCTGCATCTGGATGGCGGTCTGTGGTTCCAGGTTGGCGAGGCCGTAGTAGAGGATACGCGTGAATCCATCGGTCTCGGCTGCTCGAATGGCGGCAAGCGTTTCATCTAGCGTTGGCTGGGGTGTGCTGACCATTTCATCGTCAGACCCGATGTCGTCGTCGAAGTCGTCGATGGGATCATCGAATTCCGGTTCGTCCAGCATCATCGTTTCCTTTCTGCGCACAGTGAGATGGCAGAGGGCCGCGAGTTCGGCGACCCTCGACTTGATCTTGGTTCAAATGATGTTGGCGTGTAGTGCGTCGCTCAACGGAGAAGTTCTGTGACAGGGTTGACAATATCGTTGACGACAACCACCACCATCAGCGACAGGAGCAGCGCCAATCCAACAAGATGTACCATGCCCTCGCGCTCGGGCGCAATCGGTCGGCCGCGAATGATCTCGATGAGGACGAAGAGGATGCGGCCACCATCGAGTGCTGGGATTGGGAGCAGATTGGTCAGGCCGAGTGAGATGCTGATCAGAGCAATGAAGTTGAGGATGAGCGCGGGGCGATCCTGCGACACGCTTTCACGCAGAAATTCTGCGCCCGCCTGGCTGACCCCGACCGGTCCGATTGGGCGCAGCATCTCCGTGCCTGCTGTTCCCTGCAAAAGCTGACCAGGGATACTACCGATGACGCGCAGCACCTCGCCAAACTGGTTGAATGCATATGGAACAGCTACCCCTAAAGACTGCGGCTTGAGCTGCTGCTGCGGAAAGCCTTCTCCGTAGACGATACCGGCGGTCGTATCGAGCGTAACGCGCGCATCCTCGGCGAATGCGACACCAATTGCACCTTCACCGGCTGGTGGGTTGACGCGCGGCACGAGTGTGACATCTTGAGTTATTCCGTCGCGCCAGTAAGTAATGCGCGCTTCCTCACCGAGGTTGGCGCGGATGTATTCCTGAAGGTCAGGTACGTCAGCGACTGATTGACCGTTGACCATGAGAATGAGATCGCCCGGGCGTAAGCCAGCGCGATCGGCGGGTGAATTGGGGGCAACATGCCCGATAATAGGATGAACAGTGCCTTCATCGGGTTCTTGGCGCAATCCTGGATCAACGGTGATCGTAAGTGGCTCCGCCACATCTGCACGGCGTATCGTTAATGTGATCGGGCGCGGTGCTCCGTAAAGCAGGTCGATCAAGTCCGGCGTGGTATCGAAAACAACGCCATCGACTGCTTCGATGACATCACCGCTGCGCAGACCAGCATCAAAAAGCGCGGTATCGGGTGCTACGTAGTACAGGTTGGTGCGAGCACCTACCGTCTCAGGCAGGCCTAGCAGCGCGACGATGGTGAAAAGCACCAGCGCCATGAGGAAGTTCGCCAACGATCCTGCTGCCATGAAGAGAATGCGCGCGCCAGGTTTCGCTTCAAAAACTGATTTCGGGTTACGAATGCCGCGCCGTTCAGCTTCGAGCCGGTCCTCACTGGTCTCCGACTCGCCCATCTGGCTGACAATGCCCTCACCGAGTGGACGCACAAAACCACCGAGAGGCAGCCAGTTGAGTGTGTAATCCGTTCCCCCTGCGGTAAAAAGGCGAGCAGCACGCGGAGGCATGCCGATTCCGAACTCCAGGATCGTAATCCCGACCGCCTTCGCGGCAATAAAGTGCCCCAATTCGTGTATGAAAACCGCCGGAATCAACACCAGGATGAAGGCGATGATACCCGACAGCAGATCGTTTCCGAGCAGAAAATCGAACATTGGTCCTACCTTTGACCGGTAGCGGTTGGCGGTATGTGCATTATAGGACTGGATCGAATCGCCGATCAAGCGATTTTTCTCTGGCGCTCATCCGGTGTCAATCGAGAGATATGATCTCTGTACCCGCTCCGACTGCCGCTGTGATAGTATCTTCGACCTCATTAACGCCTTTGAGTGCGGTGATCACGTCATGAGCGTCTTCTCTGACACAGATGCAGTGAACATTGGGACCCGCATCGAGTGTGTAGCACACCCGCAGACCAGATGCACGCAGATCGCGCACGAGCTGCATGAGGCGAAGTGAGGCGGGCTGCCAGTAGAAGATCGGCGGTTGGCTGGTCATCATAACGGCGTGCATGAGGTTGCTGTCGTGCTCGACAACCTGCGCGAAGGAGTCGAAGTCGCGTTCGCGTATGGCGGTGAGGCAGGCCTCCAGACGCTTAGCCGCACCCGCGACGCGTGCGGGCTGAAGATCGCTGCTGTCAGCCGCCTCATGCCCCTCGGTTGAGCCGCGCGCTTTATGGGCGCGGCTGACGATCGCGATGACGTCGACAAGCTCCCAGTAATCGGGAGGGAAGACGCTTTCCGCGTACGAGTCTTCATGACGCTCACCGGTATGCCACACGACGAACCCTGGTGGAATGGAGCGGGCTGCTGAGCCAGAGCCACGGCGGGCGAGTGCAGACAGCTCACGTTGGGACAGTTGGTATCCAGCAGCGGTGACAGCCGCCAGCGTCAAGGCGGCGAAGGCGGAGGCCGACGAAGCGATGCCCGCTCCGGTGGGGAAATTGTTGATCGACTCGACGTTCGCTGCTGCCCGCAGATCCAGCCGCTGGCGCAGCATATCGAGGTGATTAACTACGCGCGCCAGCGCCGGACCGGACTGAGGCTCACCATTAAGCGAAAACGTATCTTCTTCCCGCTTTTCATTCCATGTGACCCGCGTTTCGGTGTGCAGTCCTTCGAGATTCATACTGATCGACGGATTGGCCGGCAGCCGGAGCGCATGGACGCGGTTGCCCCAATATTTGATGAACGCGATATTCGGATGAGCGCGTGCGGTAGCGGCGTTCATATTATGTTCGGCGACCCTTTCATGATGGCTTAGTCATTCGTGCGAGGCTGTCGGCTGATAACGCCGGCGCACGGCGGGGATCAAGTAGCTTTCGAACGCGGTATGTGCGTCGAACTGCGGCTGCCATCCCCAATCACGCCGGGCCAGAGTGTCATCAATGGCCGGCGGCCAACTATCTACGATGCGCTGGCGTTTCGGATCGGGCGCAAAGCTGATAGCGGCGGTCGGAAAGTACTGCAGCGTGAGATGGGCAATTTCCCCCGCCGAAAGTGAAAAGCTGGTCACATTGTAAACCGAACGAGACAGATTACGACGATCGGCCTTGGAGAGATCGAGAAGCGCGCGCACGGCATCGGGCATCACCATGAAGGGTATGGTCGTATCTGGCCGGACGAAGGCGGCATACGGTTTGCCTTGCGCTGCAGCGTGAATCATCTCTGGCGCGTAGTCACTGGTTCCGCCTGTTGGCAGGGTTTCCGCGCCGATGATGCCCGGGAGTCGCGCACAACGGAAATCGACGGTTGGAAGCGGTGGCGAGTCTGAAAGCAGATCGTGTGTGGAATAATACAAGCCAAGCTGCTCACAGTAGAGCTTATTGATGCCATACATGGTCAAGGGCTGAAGGAACTGGTCTTCGCAGGCAGGCGTTCTATCGCCGCGCGGCTTGTCACGCAGTCCATAGGCCGCAATCGAGCTGGGAAACACGAATGCGACCGGATGCTGACGTCGCCTGCCAAGTCTGGCCGCCATACTCAGCATCGCGAATGTTCCGTTGACATTGACTCGATGGGCGCGCTCAGGGTCGCGCTCTGATGCGGTCGAGAGCAGGGCGGCTAGGTGAAAAATGGTATCGACATCGTGATCGAGGATCAGATTCTCATAGCTGGCGCGATCGGCCGCAATGTCCGCCTCGATGCTTGCCGTGATGTGATCCCGGATGGTGTGAACCGGCGGCTTCAGGTCGAGCGCGATGATGCGACAATGTGCAGCTTGCTGTCTTAGCGCTGCGATCAATGCTTGGCCGATCTCCCCGTTTGCTCCCGTGACGAGTATGGTGCTGAGCTGTGGGTGGTCACTCATGATGGGATTATGCCCATTTCACGCCCGACAGCGGTGAATATGGCGGCAGCATGCGCAAGGTCTTCTTCTGAATGGGTGGCCGAATTCATGATGCGAATGCGCGAAGTGCCCTGCGGTACAGTGGGGAAGACGATCGGCATGACGAAGATGCCGTGATCGAATAGGGCGCGGCTAAAACCACGAGCCAGGTGCTCGTCGCCGATGATGACGGGAAGAATAGGTGTCTGACTGCGTCCCAGGTTGAAACCTGCCTCCTGCAAACGAGATTTGAGGAACTGGCTGTTGCGCCAAAGGCGCTTGACCAACGTGTCGCTCTCTTCGAGGATCGCGACCGCTTCAATGCAGGCGGCAGCATCTGGTATCGTCATGGCGCTGCTGAAAAGGAAGGGGCGCGCCCGCTGTTTGAGCCAGTCGATGATGATGCGCTTGCCTGCAATGATACCGCCTACGACACCGAAAGCCTTGCTCAATGTGCCGACCTCGACATCTATCTGGCCATGTAATCCGAAATGGTCGACAATACCGCGTCCACCTCTTCCTAAAACGCCTTCACCATGGGCATCGTCGACCATCACAAGCGCGTTATGATGGTTCGCAACCTCCAAAAGCTGTGGCAGCGGGGCGATATCTCCGTCCATGCTGAAAACGCCGTCTGTGATGATGAGCGCCCGCCGAAAACCTGTATGCTCACGGAGTTTCCTATCGAGGTCGTTTGGGTCACAGTGTGCGTAACGGATGATCTGCGCGCGGCTAAGGCGACAGCCATCGATAATGCTGGCGTGGTTTAACTCATCGGAGCAGATCAGGTCACCCTCGCCTGTGAGGGCTGGTATGACGGCCAAGTTGGCCATGAAGCCGCCTTGAAACGTGAGAACCGACTCAGCCTGTTTGAACTCCGCCAAGCGCGTTTCGAGTTGGACATGGAGGGAGGTTGTACCCGCGATCGAGCGGACGGCGGCTGGGCCAATGCCATACGTGTCGACAGCGCGCTGCGCTGCCAGTTTTAGGCGTTCGTGGTTAGCGAGACCTAGATAGTTGTTGCTGGTGAGATTGAGGTAACGCCGGCCTTCGATCGTGATGTGGGCATCGATGGCACTGTCGATGATCCGAATCTCGTTGAAAAGTCCACGTTCCCGCAGTTCGTCGAGCTGATCTTGGAGGAAGCGGATCTTGTTTTCAGTCATGCTAAAGTCACTTTCTTCTGCTTCCAACTCATGATACCTCACAATTGTTAGTGCAGATCATGCGGCTATAATGGGACGGTGACCGCTGTCTCCAATCGGAGCCTTCACATGAGTGTGCTGCGCGGATTGATCCGCACGATGCGCCCGCATCAATGGACGAAAAATGCCGCTATCTTTGCGGGCATCGCCTTCGATGGCCAGCTTTTTGTGGCCGAGTCGCTGCTGCGAACGACTCTGGCTTTCATCTTGCTTTGTTTGGTGGCTGGGTCTGTGTATATTGTCAATGACCTGGTGGACGTGCGCGCCGATCGACGCCATCCGAAGAAGAAGCATCGTCCGATACCTTCAGGGCAGCTCCCCATCCCAATTGCGCGCATAGCGGCGCTCGTCACCCCAGTGGTCGCGATCAGCTTGGCAATCCCGCTCAGCCGTCCGTTTGCGGTTGTGTTAGGCGCGTACTTCATCATCCAACTTCTATACTCACTGCGTTTGAAGCATATCGTCTTGATCGATCTGGTCGTGATCGTCATTGGGTTCTTGCTGCGTGTGGGTGCCGGCGTGCTGGTGGTCGAGGTGGCGGCATTCTCACCTTGGTTATATGCTTGCACAGCCACCCTTGCGCTTTTCCTGATCGTGGGTAAGCGTCGTCAAGAGCTGCTGCTGATGGCGGAAAAGGCTGGCAGCACCCGTGTGACACTGGATGAGTATAATCTGCCTCTGCTGGATGAGCTGCTTCGGATTGCCGTGATCGGAACCATGCTGACGTATCTCTTTTACGCAGTCGAGGCACCCTCTGTGCTGCTGGCTGGCACCAACCTGGCGCTTTTGACGGTGCCGTTTGTGTGGTACGGCATCGTGCGTTACCTGTATCTGATTCACGTCAAGGGGGAGGGCAGTGCGCCCGATGAGGTGCTGCTGCACGACCGGCCTTTACAAGTGGCGATCTTGCTTTGGGTGGTTACGGTCATCTTGATCCTTTATGTCGCACCGGTGGCGAGCGCTGCATCGCGATGACCACATTCAGCGCACCCGCTAAGATCATCCTCTACGGAGAGCATGCGGTCGTATATGGTCAGCCCGCTCTGGCTGCGCCGGTTGAAAGCCTGCGCGCTTTTGCTGAGGTGCATCCGCAGCGGTCTGGCAGTGGGCTGCGCCTGCTGGCGGTCGATACCGGTCACGATCTGCCGGTTGATCTAGCCGCTGAGGTCGATGATGCGTTGGTCGAGATGGCGCAGAGGACGCTTCGCTTTTTGGGTGCTGCGCCACCCAGTGCGGTCGTGGAAGTGTATTCAAAGATACCGCTCGCCAGCGGGTTAGGCAGCGGTGCGGCCGTCTCTGCTGCGTTGGGTCGTGCTTTGGCTTGGGCGTGTGGGGTTGAGCTTGCGCCGATTGACTTGAACGCGCTGGTGTACGAAGTCGAGCGCCGCCATCACGGCACACCAAGTGGGATCGACAATACGGTGATTGTGTACGATCAACCGATCCTGTTTCGCAGTCGCGAGGACTTCACACCGCTGGCGTTGGGCGCGCCGCTGACTATCCTGATTGGCGACACCGGCATCCGTGCCCCTACGCGCGAGTCGGTTGGCGATGTGCGCCGACTTCTGGAGCGAGATCGCGACATGACGCTTAGCACAATCGAGGCCATTGGTGCTGTGGTTGAGCAGGCTTGTGTGGCACTCAGTAATGGCGATCTCGAAATGGCGGGCATTCTGATGCAGAAGAACCACGCGCTGCTGCGTCAGTTGACCGTCTCATCACCAGAGCTTGATCGACTAGTTGATACTGCACTGGAGGCTGGGGCGCTGGGAGCCAAGCTGAGCGGCGGCGGGCGTGGTGGCAACATGATCGCTTTGGTCACACCTAGGATGTGGGAGACAGTTGCTGACCGGCTGCGCGGCGCTGGGGCAGTGCATGTGTGGAAAACGACGGTCGCATAACTCGAGGCATGATCGATGCTGATCTTTGTCAAGCTGGGCGGATCGCTGATCACCGATAAGACTGGTGAGCAGGTGTTCTTACAGGCGCGCACTGCGCAGTTGGCAGGAGAAATAGCAGCCGCGGTCAATGCGCGACCCGGCCTGGAGCTGCTGATCGGCCATGGCAGCGGTTCGTTCGGGCATGTCACTGCCCATCAATTTGGTACAGTGCGCGGTGTCTTCACGACCGAGCAGTGGCGTGGATACGCACAGGTAAGTACAGTCGCGGCCAAGCTGAATGGGTTGGTTGCTGCCGAACTAGAGTCGGCTGGTGTGCCGGTAATGCGTTTTCAGCCGTCTGCATCCGCCCACTGCCGCGACGGCGTAATCACTCACATCACGACATCCACGATTGAGCGTGCTTTGAGGCATGGGTTGGTGCCGTTGGTTTATGGCGATGTGTCGTTTGACGACATACGCGGCGGGACGATCATTAGCACAGAAGCGATCTTTTTCTACTTGGCACAGGTATTACAGCCCACGCAAATCCTGATCCTGGGCATGACTGACGGCGTTTACGATACCGATGGCAGTGTAATTCCGAAGATCACTCCGCACAATCTAGCGCATATCGAGACAGCGCTCGGTGGTTCGCACGGCACCGATGTCACTGGCGGCATGGAGACGAAAGTTCGCGATATGGTGTCGCTAGTGCAGCGAGTACCCAATCTGGAGATACGCATCATGAGCGGCTTGCATGAGGGGATACTCGAACGGACTCTTTGTGGCGATGCCGCATCGGGCACCGTCATCGTGAATGAGTCATGATCTTGACGCCTGCACGCGCGGTGCGTGCGCTGATGGCCGCCCTATTCTACGGCTTGCTCGGTATCGCAGCGCTGTACTCCCTGTGGTTCAATCCCGGTACGGTGGGTGACACCTTACCTCATGACTACTATCACGTTCACTGGGGTTACTGGTGGATACGTTATGCCTTGTCAAATGGGTTGCCAGTCTACCAAACTGATTTCGTCCATTTTCCGTATGTGACCAATCTGGCATTTCATACACTGTCTCCATTTTGGTACCCCATCTGGGCTGTTTTGGAGCCGCTCATGGGCACGATCGCGGCCATGAATGCCATCATGTCCAGCGCTATCGTGCTAGCTGGTCTTGTAACCTATGGTTTGCTGCGGCGGATGCGTGTTCAGCGTGCTTGGGCGCTTGCAGGCGGCGCAATTTTCGCGCTGACGCCAACCAATCTTTTCAGCGCGATGCTGACCAACGTCAATTATTTGGGCGTGTTTTGGCTCCCGCTCTCGCTGATCGTATGGGAGCGTGTGGCCGCGCACGTGAATGCGGATCACGTCGACTTCAGACGAGCGCTGTTGTGGACTGCCATCACCGGCGTGACGTTTTACGGCCTACTGATGACTGAGTACCAGCTTGGTGTGTTCGTGGCAGTCCTTTTGCTGCCCTATGGATTGCATACCCTGCTGGTGAGCCGACGGCGAACACTGCTTACCACGTGTGGGCTGCTCGCGGTCGGGCTGTCAATATCGCTCTTTTGGCTGGCTGGGCCGCTGCCATACATTCTGAGCTACGATTTTGGCACTTTTGCACCGCAGCCGATCGAGAATGCTGCCGGTATCCCTTTTCCACTGGGGTTTGTAACACGCCTTGATCCCTACAGCCGTCAGCTTTCCCTCGGCTGGTTGATCCTGCCTACGGTATTGGCCGGTCTGATAGCGAAACAGTTGTATGGCGGTGAGCGACTGAAACCGCGACCGAAGCGGTTCGCGCCCGATTGGGTGTGGGCAAGTAGTTTGGCAGCGGCTGCTGTGCTGGCCGCTGGGCCGCAGATCGAATTAGCCGGACGTCCGATCGTGATGCCGTACGTCGTGCTGCACGAAGTGTTTGGTGGGTTGTTTCGTGTGCCCGCGCGTTTTGCGCCGGTGGCGGTTTTGGCCGCGCTTCTGTATGCGTTGCCCGCGTTGAGCGATATTCGCATAGTCATTGGAAAAGACACCTATCAACTCCTCAGCGCTGCTTTCATAGGGCTGGTCATGATCGACGGTTCATTGTTCATCCCCATGCCGGTGCGTCCAGCACTGGAGCCATACAAGTTTCACCAACTACTGCGCGAAGAACGAGGTTCTCAGTACGGAGACTACGTCGTTATCGATGTACCGGTAGCCGGAGGTTCAGGTGAGGCCTGGGTCGGTGAGTTCGAGGCAATGGAAACCCAGTTCTTCGGCACAGTGCATGAAAAGCGAATGCTCAACGGTACTTTTGCGCGAGCACCGTTATCGCACTTCTGGTACTGGCTGTACGATGACCCGATGCTGGCATGGCTGGGACAGCGCAGGTGGCTAGAGCCAGCATCTGTCGAAGCTCAACTCAGCCAACGCATAGCCGAGTGGCCAATTGGTTACATTGTCGTGCGGCAGGATGCTGTGGGCCGCGATGGGCCGACGAGTCAGGAAATCATCGGTTTTCTGAACCAGCTGCCTCACTTAGTGTGTCCTCTGCTTGTAGAGCGGGACGCTGTGCTCTATCGGTCGAGATGGCATCCATCTGGATGCCCAGCTCGCCGTCCGCCTGCACTGGATGACAGCAGCGTTCAAATCGATGTGGGATCACCGGGAGATGAACTTTATCTCGGCTGGGGTTGGCATCGGCAGGAAAACATCAGCGGTATTACGCTGCGCTGGGCGGGGGAGTATCCACAAGCCGATCTCTATGTCGAACTCACTCCTGGTGTGTACCGTTTGACGATGTATGCACAAGCGTTTGCCGAGACGCGGAGTGTATGGCTTCTGGTCAACGACGACCCTGTGGGACAAGCGGCGGCCATATCCGCCGAGGGGTTGGCAGAGTATTCATTTGGTATCCCACCAGAACGGATAGGGCAGGGGGTGCCAACGAAATTCAGCTTGGTTTACGATACTGTCCAAACTGCGCGCCAGTTGGGTATCAGCGAGGACGCGCGTCCGTTATCAGTGGCGGTCGATTGGATCCGGTTCAGTCGCGAGCAGTGAGTGGTGTGAAGTCAGGTGCGAGGAAGACTTCGATGTCACGCGGAAAACTTCGCATAGTCATTAGAAAAACCAAAGAACCACTCACAATCCTTACCTTGACAATCACGCTCGCTGTGCTTCAACTGAGCCAACTCATCACAAACCGAACGACACACTTACCGACAGAACCCACAGCCGAAACAACTGACTACTACCATTTCCACTGGAATATGTGGTGGATCCAACACGCGCTCTCCATAAACATAAATCCATACATCACCAACTATGTACTCACACCATTTACATCCAACCTCAGCCTCCACACACTCAGCGCAGCTTGGTATCCAATCTGGCGAATCTTTGAGCCGCAACATGGGACAAGCACAGCTTTTACAGCCATTTTCACCATAGCAGCTACACTTACCGGTGTCACAACATATCTAGTGCTGCGGACACACAATGTGAAACCAGCTTTCGCAGCAGCAGGGGCAATACTTGTCCAAGGATCAGCACTCACGTACGAAAGCACCAAATGGTCCACGCTGAACTTGATAGGGTGGTTTTGGCTCCCCATCTTGCTTCTTACCTGGCGCCAAATGGCAAATGCCGCGAAGCATAAGCAGCATCCGAAAGCTTCAGTATGGACAGGCATACTCGCCGCCGTGATATGGGGCATGATCTTGACCGATCTTCAATATCCACTGTTCGCTGCATTCATCATAGTTCCATACGCGACGTGGATACTGATAAAGACGAAATCCACCAGCACACGCGTCGTCCTGATCACCTACAGTCTGATCAGCATTGCACTGGCGTTACTGCTTCTATGGTACGCGGGTCCGCTGGCAGAATTGCTCAACTTCGACCGGAGCGTGCTCGCCACAACTCCAGCTGAGCGGGGACCCAAAGTTCCTTTTCCTGAAGGCTTTCTTTGGAGACTCGATCGGGGTATCTCACTTGGACTTATACCGCTCAGCCTGATCGCTATTGCCATCATCCTCACGATCAGAGGTCGGGCAATTCGCATCCGTACTAATTGGTTCTGGCTTTGGGTCGCGCTGCCACCTCTCATTTTTTCTGCAGGAGCAAGCATCGAAATCGCCAACATGACGATACCGATGCCGTACCGATGGCTGCACGAACTGCTCGGCGGCATATTTCGCTACCCCGAACGTTTTGCCAATGTATTCTTATTTCCTGCACTGATATTCAGCCTGGCTGCGCTCAGTCAAACAACCTCCAAGCGAGGATGGCCGGCATACGCCATCCACACGATCCTGTTCTTGCTGGTGATGGCTGATACAAGGCTAATGCGCCCAACTCCGCTGCAGCCAATACCGCCTGTCTACGACATCTACGAGCAGATGGGACGAGAGAACTACGACTATGTTGTGGTCGAGGTTCCGACAGCAGGCGCTAGCGGTGAAGGCATCGTGGGACGCAGTCAGTGGGTCGCCACGCAGTGGTACGGTATGACCCATGGTAAGCGTATGGTCAACGGCCACATCTCACGGGTGAATCCGTGGCATTTCTTATGGATGGAAACCGCCGACCCGATGATGGCTTGGTTAGGGCAAAGGCGCTTTCTAGAGCCTGAAATCGTCGCTAGAGATATGGCAGAGCGTATTGTGAGCTGGCCGATCGGATACTTCGTCATTCACACACAGTGGCTACCACAAAACAGCCCTACACTGCAGGAGGTCATCGGGTGGTTCAACGCCCATCGCGAGTTGGTCTGCCCATTCGCCATTGAGCGTGAGCTGATCGTTTACCGCACTACCTGGCATCCCGACGGATGCCCACTCAGAACACCTCCACAAGTTGAGCCAGGCAAATACGAGATTGATATCGGCGAGGTGGGCGATGAAAGATTTATCGGCTGGGGCTGGCATTGGCAAGAAGATATCGGGGCGACACGCTGGCGCTGGACAGGAGAGTATCCAGAGGCACGGTTATACGTCGATCTGCCGGCACAGAACTATCGCCTAAGGCTTGCTGCTCAAGCGTTTTGGGAGACACAGACACTAGATGTGTCAGTTAACGGTCAAAGTCTGCTGCAGTCAGAGGTAATACCCGATCGCTTGCAGGAGATCGAAATCCTCATCGATGAGCAACTCTTAGGCAGCGGCCAGCAGATCGAGATCACACTAGATTACAGTACTACCTACATCCCACAAGAGGTCGGGCAGAGCAGTGACCCGCGACGGCTGGCGGTTGCGATTGACTGGATACGTTTCGAGACGCTTGCTGGTCACTGAATTGACGATGAGTTTTCGCTGCTGCTAAAATTCGAAGTGTGAGGTTTTTCACATACAATGGAGACACACAGAACAATGCGCATCCGTAGACTTTTCGCTGGTCTGCTGCCCATCATCACCATGCTGATCCTGTTCGTAGGAGGGATATTCGCTGTCGGTGCACTGCCGAACACTACAGCCAAGGCATGCAATCCATGCGATTGCCCGGATGACAGACGGATAAACTGCCAAGGCATTCAGTTTTATGGCATTTATACGTACGAGCGAGGCGGCGTTTGTTACATCGACGCATACCGAATGCAGGCAAATGGCAGCCCAGGGCGCCGGGCATGGCGTTTGACTTCGACTGAGCTAGCACGCCTGCCAGAAAATCCCGTTCAAAACACGCTTATCAAGTCCGCCGATGCAATTTTCCTGTACCAGCTCACTACTGGTGAACTGCAAGTCAACGCCGGCCCGGCGGAGGATGGCAAGATTTACGTCACGATTTGGCGCGGCTGTCCAGCGGGTGAGCGCACAGAACAGTCATTCGTCCCGGGCGAATAACACTTCAGGGCTGTCGGCGCGCCCAGTCGATGGTGCGCGCCATGCCCTCCTCAAGGTCTATACGCGGACTCCAACCAAGCAGCGTGCGGGCGAGGTTCGTATCGGCTGCAGAAAGTCGGAGGTCTCCTAGCTGCTGAGGGCGGTAATGCACCGGATAGTTCGCGCGCGATCTTCCAAACGCGCCCAAGACAGCATCGCACAGACGGTTGATCGAAATCGGTTTCCCAGCTCCCAAATTGA
>CAYTME010000002.1:27693-35833 GCA_964438415.1 uncultured Pleurocapsa sp.
CGATCGCGTCCACCCAAGCGCGGGCAACATCGTCGATATGGACGAAATCTCGAGCTTGTTCGCCGTCGGAATGGATAATGATTGGTTCATCACGCAGCACGCGCCCGATGAAGATTGCAAGCACGCCTTGGTAAGGGTTAGTCAAGCTCTGGCGCTCGCCATAGACATTGAACATGCGAAACGATGTCACATGGAACGGTTGCGGCAGATCATGTCGTTTTGCTGTCAGGTGGACATAACGTTCCGCGGCGTACTTCGTAACGCCATAATAGGAGGTCGGGGCTGCCGGTGCAGTCTCAGGTGTCGGAACGATGGCCGGATCGCCATAAACCGTCATCGAACTGGCGAACAGGAAGCGCGGTACATGATGATTGAGGCTGGCTTGGAGGAAATTGATCGTTCCCATCGTATTCACGGAGAGATCCAGACTCGGGTCTTGATACGAAAGGCCGATGGACGCTTGCCCTGCAATGTGCATGACAACATCGACTTTTTGTTCGAACGCCCGAGCAATATCATCGTTAGAGCGAACGTCACCCCGGATGAATTGAGCCTTTGGGTTAAGGTTCGAAGCGCAGCCTGTGCTCAGATTGTCAAACGCGATAACCCTATATCCGGAAACCAGCAGCCGATCGACCACATGGCTGCCGATAAAACCTGCCGCGCCAGTCACCAGAACGGTCCTAATCATCAAGCGCCGCTTTTTCAATTTCGCGCGTCGCCACGATTTCATCCCAGGTATGGAATTTTCCGTCGTCGGTGCGTCGTGTATCGTGCTTGACGAGCAGCCACTCAAACCACACAGTCAGAAGGGTATATAAGTAGCGGCTGCCTTGCTCTTTCAGCCTCAAGGAGGAACTGCCGATTTCACGATTACGCCAAGAAATCGGGATCACCTTGTAGCTGTAGCCGCGCACAATCGCCTTCAGTGGCAGCTCTATCGTGAGATTGAAGTGTGGCGAGACAAATGGGCGACAGCCTTCGATGACGGACGCACGGTATCCCTTGAACGCATTGGTAGTATCGTTGTAGGTGAAGCCAAACATCAAGCGGATGATGAAATTCGCCAGCCTATTGATGATGAGTTTGAAAGCGGGATAATCATATATTCGAGATTGGCGCATGAAACGCGACCCGAACGCGCAGTCAGCCTCATCACGCAGGATGTAGTAGTAACGCACGACATCCGCAGGATCATCTGATGCATCGGCCATGTAGATGACGACAGCGTCACCGTCGTAATGGCTGAGGCCGCATGCAACAGCACGTCCGAATCCGCTCCGACCAGTATTGCGTACACACCGCAGGCGCGTATCTTGTGCAGACAGCTCTATCACACGCCGGCCAGTCTCGTCTGCACTGCCATCATCGACCACGAGAATTTCGAACTGCCGAATGCCGGCTTGATCAAGGGTATCCCGCAGCATGCTGACGGTCGTACCGATGTTGGCTTCTTCATTGCGTGCCGGGATAACGACCGAGAGCTTCATGCAAACTCCACCGACAGGAACAAGGATTGCAGCATACAGAATAGCCCATGCATTTGCTGGCTGCCAGAGGGTGCTATTAATTTTGACTCAGTGCAGCGCGCAGCAGTGGTTCGAGACCGTCGGCAGCGAGTCGATGCGATAGAATGCTTGGATGCGCGTCAAAACGGTTGACAATTAACTGCTGTACGGGATATTCACGCAAGACATCAGACATATCGACGACAGAAATACCCCGCGAGGCGAATACCTCCGCTACCTGTCTAACCGCGCCTCCAGACAGGTCGATCGCTGTGATGTGCGGCCAGATGAGCACGATCAGCTTGATATCTCGAGCTTCTGTCCAATCGATGAGTTGGTTGAGCCGGAAGCGCTGCTCATCCCACATGATCGGATCATCATAGGCGCTGGTGAGATCGCCGATGAAACCAGACGCGCGCGTTTGAGACGTGAACTGCAGTAGGTTGTAGTAAAGGTAGTTCGGCACAAAAAAATTGAGCACGAACCAGCTCAAATTGGGATCGTCGATAAACGCAAAATTGGCATTTGGGTCGCGTTCCGTGCCCGTGAGCAAATAGTCGATATCATTGAGGTAGTAGCTGAGGATCAGGATATCCGGCAAATACGGATACTGTTCTAGAAAAGGGAGCTGCAGATCGGTATCCCAACCCGACTCAGCTATCAAGTTGATATCGCAGCAGTCTCCTAGACGCTGTTCAAGCAACTGTGCGAATGTATCATTCAAGTCATCAATGCCATGTCCCATAGCGAAAGAGTCGCCGAGGACTGCGATGCGGGTCAATCCAGGCGCAGGTTGGCGCGGTTCATGGTCGCGATAGCCAAGTGAGTTATCCTGCGCCCAACCGAAGTTCTTATACCAGTGATAATTCATGGCTGTGAAGCCGTATCCATCCGTGGTGATGTAGAACAAGCGCAAGTACGCTTCCGCTGCGAAGAAGACGATCGGAATGGTGGTGAGCGTGATGAGGATGCCTGTCCATTTGCTGGATGACAGCCCGCGCGCCAAAGACTGCACCTGCTCGCGCGTCATGCTGTAGGCAAGAAGAAATAGAAGCGACCAGATACCCGTAAAGAAATATGCCCACTCAATGGCTGAGACCGGCCAACCGCTGGTCGGTTGGTAAATGACAATCCAGCGGGCGATCCAGAGCACGATGATGACCAGCAGCAGGAGCCAATACAGGGCCGGGTGTGAGCGCAGCGCGCTCAAAGCCTGCGCCATGAGTTTGCGTGCCGGATCTACGAAAATGCCGAGCACCGTAAACATCAAGATGAACACAATAAAGCTGATAACGGGCAGACTTAGCCCATAGCGGCTCCAAGTCAATGCTCCGAGACCTGCCACTGCGAGGCTGCAGGCTGCCCAAAGAAAAGTCAGAAATCGTTTCGGCATCACGTTGTCAGCTCGTTTCGGCATCACGTGCGCAGCGAAAACCGATGAACCAGTCACGATCGCCAGGGCTGCGGCGGACACGAAACGGCAGGCTGGCAGCGAAATCGACGTAGCCGCCCAGCGGGCCGCGCGTCACGCGCGGCGTGGTTTCATCCGTGAGACTTTCCCGACCATCGGCTGCATCATAGGGGTAAGGCAGGTAAAGTGAGTTTGTCCATTCCGCAACATTACCGGCCATATCGAGCGCGCCGACCCACGACGCACCTTCGGGCTTCGATCCAACATCAGCCGTCATATTGCCGCTGTTGCGCTCGAAGACAAGATAGTCATCGACCAGCTCATCACCCCAGGGATACAGCAAGCTGTCCGGACCGCGTGCTGCGTATTCCCACTCAGCTTCCGTGGGCAGGCGCTCTCCACGTGAAGCACAGAAGTCACGGGCTTCGAACCAAGTTAAGTTCTCGCGCGGTCGGTTCGCTCCATGGGCGTTGCCAGGCGAACCGTACTGCGCGTTGGTGATCTCCGTACGGCCAAGCCAAAACGGCTCGTCGATACATACATTATGCTCAGGACGTTGGTCGCGGCGTCCCTGATCGTGTCCCATAGTAAAACAGCCTGAGGGGACGAAAACCATTTCGATGCCTCCGAAAGCTTCGTAGACCGGCACCCAGTCAGCATTAGAGGAGATAGGCGTTGGTCGTGGCGGTGCTGTGGTCGGTGATGGGGTGGGCGCAGCTTGCGGTTGGCAAGCTGCCAAGGCAATGGGCGCAGCTAGCAGCGGCCAGAGCAAACGGAGGTGGGCAGACTTCACAGGGAATCCCCTTGTTTCTCAAGCAACCGCGTCGTCAAACCGATGCGATGCAGGCTTGGAAATTCTAAACCCATTGATAAAATCCTCCAATGGGCGTGTGAAGAATCGCACAAATGCCGCGATCATGTCCATCCATGTTCACTAGCATACAGGTCAACAGGATGTTTGACGAACAACGTGATAGCAGCGGACTAGTTTGGATCGTTGGTTGTGCGTTTGTTGTGCTGGTCGTGCTGCTGCTGCTGATTGTACTTGTGACAAGCGTTATCTGGGTGGCGCTGAGCAGCATACAGACACCGGCAGACGAATCCGCTGCGGCGGCGGAAGCAGCACCTTTCATATCACAGCCGACCAGCCCCCCGCCGAGCGCAGACAGCTACTTGTGGCGGTTGGTGGCGGATGGCTTCGACAATCCTGTTTTTGTTACCTATGCTGGTGTCGATAGCACCAGACTGTATGTCGTCGAACAGACAGGATTGATCTGGGTCGTCGAAAATGGTCAGACACTCCCGGAGCCGTTTCTAGATATTTCGCTCGACCTGCCAGACAAGCTGTTCGCAGGCGGATACAGTGAGCAGGGACTCCTCGGCCTGGCCTTTCATCCGGAGTTTGCAAGCAGCGGCTTCTTCTTCATCAGCTATACTGACCGGAGTGGGGATACCGTCATTGCACGCTATCGCGTCGATAGACGAAACCGATATCGCGCTGACCCGACGACACGCACGGTGATCTTGACCGTCGATCAGCCATTCGAGGACCACAACGGCGGACACATCACATTCGGTCCGGATGGGTACTTATGGATCGGCTTGGGTGACGGTGGAAACGTTAACGAATTCAACGCACGTTCTCAGCAGCCCGATTTGCTGTTGGGTAAGCTACTGCGTATCGATGTCGATCAAGAGCCGTATGGAGTGCCGACGGATAATCTGTACGCGATAAACTCTGCGTTCTTGCCGGAAATATGGGCGCTTGGACTGCGTAACCCTTGGCGCTTTAGTTTCGATCGCTCCACGCACGATTTGTTCATCGGCGATGTGGGGCAGTGGGAGTGGGAAGAAGTAAATTACCTACCGGCAGGTACACAAGCAGGTGCCAACTTCGGCTGGAGCACCTACGAAGGGATGCATCTGCGTCCTGATACGCCCTTGCTGGAAGATTCGGTCGTGTTTCCGATTTTGGAGTACCCACACTCGCAGGGATGCTCGGTTACAGGGGGTTACGTTTACCGCGGCGCGGCTATGCCGGAATTGAATGGGTACTACTTTTACGGTGATTACTGCATTGGCCGTATCTGGGTCGCCTATCGCGATGGTGCTGGTGTTTGGCAGACGACTGAATGGATGCATACAGCGCGTCAGATCACATCATTTGGGGAAGATGCCGAGGGTGAACTCTATCTTGTCGATTACAAGGGTGACATACTGCGATTAGAACCGGCTCGCTAGGCTGCTCTTCGATCCGGCACCTTGAGAAATCAACCCGCAGCGATTAACATTCAGGCGTGGAACTATCTCCCAAGTGGAATTGTACGCTCAAATGAGTATTCTCCGCCTCGCATGGCAGCGATTTGGCATCATCACACGCACCTTTGGTGATATGCAAGGGCGTGTTATCGCCACGTTGATGTATTTCAGTGTTGTCTTGCCATTCGGGCTGTTGATGCAGCTTTCGGATCATCCTTTCAAGCGCGCACAGGTGCCGCCGAAGTGGCAGCCGCGTGAACCCGTTGGGCATCGGTTAGAGGATGCCCAGCGTCAGGGGTAAGGCTACGAAACGTATGTACATTCTCGGCATCTCCTGTTTCTATCATGACTCGGCGGCAGCACTGCTGAAAGACGGCCAGCTCGTCGCGGCGGCGATGGAGGAGCGTTTCAGCCGCAAGAAACATGATAATGGCTTCCCAACTCGTGCCATCGAGTTCTGCCTGCGCCAGGCAGGCATTCAAGGCGCAGACCTGGATTACGCAGTCTTCTATGAGAAACCGCTGCTCAAGTTAGAGCGAATACTGCTCAGCGTGTTGGGCACGTATCCACGGTCCGCCGGCGCTTGGCGTGAGGCGCTCAATAATTGGATCCGTGACAAGCTGTGGATCAAGAGTGTCATCGGGAGGGAAGTCGGTATCGACTACGGCAAGGTGCTGTTCTGCGACCATCACATGAGCCACGCGGCGAGCGCCTTCTTTGCCAGTCCCTTCCGTGAAGCAGCAGTGCTCACCATCGATGGCGTTGGTGAGTGGACGACCACAACCTTGGGCAAGGCGACCAGCTACTGGGAAGGTGAAAGCGGCACAAACGAGATCGCGCTGTTTGCGGAGCAGCGTTTTCCACACAGCTTGGGTCTCCTCTACTCGGCATTCACAGCTTATTTGGGCTTTCGCGTCAACAACGGCGAGTACAAAGTCATGGGGATGGCCCCCTACGGCGAGCCGCGCTATGTCGACAAAGTGGAGAAGTTGTTCACGCTGAACGAAGACGACGGTAGCTTCAGCTTGAACCTCGATTACTTCAGCTTCCCGTATTCTGCAGAACGTACCTACAATCAGCGCTTCGTCGACCTGTTTGGTCCAGAACGTCCCGCAGAAGACGACTTTTTTACGATGAAGACGAACCCAGAGCGCGCGGCTGAACGAGAGGGCATGGAACGCAATCAACGCTACGCAGATATCGCCGCAAGCATACAGCACGTGACTGAGGAGGCCCTGCTCGCGATGGTGCGGCATCTGCACCGTCAAACAGGCTTGAAGCACCTCGTGATGGCTGGCGGTGTGGCGCTGAATACGAAAGCCAACTACCGGCTGCTCAATGAGACCCCTTTCGAGGAGATCTATATTCAGCCGGCAGCCGGCGACGACGGCGGCGCGTTGGGCGCAGCACTTTGGGCATGGCACTTGGTCTTGGGGAAGCCTCGCAGTTGGGTGATGCCCCATGCCTATTGGGGACAAGAGTACAGCGATGCTGAGATCCATGCGTTTTTGGAGTCAAAGGGGAGGCGTTACAGCCGCTACGACTCCGACGACCGAATGCTAGATGAGCTGGCTGAAGAATTGACCCGCGAACATGTGATCGGCTTCTTTCAGGGGCGTTTTGAGTGGGGGCCGCGTGCATTGGGCAGTCGCAGCATCCTTGCTGACCCACGTCACGAGCGCATGAAAGAGGTCGTCAACACGAAGATCAAGTTCCGTGAGCCATTCCGGCCATTCGCCCCCGTAATTTTGCGTGAACGCGCCCCAGAATACTTCGATTACGCGGACGTGGCGGCGCACGAAGCCCCGCGCTACATGCTGATGGTCGCACCGATCAAAGAGGCGCATTGGGATGATCTGCAGGCCGTCTGTCATATGGGGACTGGCCGCCTGCAAACCATTGAGCGCGATACAAATCCTCGATATTATGGGCTGATCGAGCGATTTGGACAGATCACGGGGGTGCCAGTGCTGCTGAATACGTCGTTCAACCTCCGTGGGGAACCGATCGTGAACACGCCGCAGGATGCGTGGAACACTTTTCAGAACAGTGACATCGATACGCTTGTCTTGGGTTCGTTTGTCGTTCGTAAATGAGCGTCTTCAAATTGCGGACGCGGAGAATTGGGGGTTCAGATATGCGTGACATCATGGCTCGCCTCGGCATTTGGGGGGAACTGCTCCAGTTTCTCTGGCGGCGTAAACTTTACTGGTTGGTGCCGATGATCCTGCTGATCGGTATCTTCGCGCTGTTTGTCATCCTGGGCGGCAATCCGATCACGGCGCCGTTCCTGTACCCGTTGTTCTAACGCAATGGACAGTGCGCTCTTGTTTGCGCTGAGCGTTGGGCTGATAGCAGGTGTGATTATCGGCACCCGCGTCGCCCGGCGCTCACGACGTGAGGAGCCAGTTTATGGTGGCAGAGCAGCTGAGGCATTTCACTGGCTGGCTTGTGCAGCGTTCACCGGTGGTCTGCCCGCAGGCCTGACTAACATCATCTTTGGGCGAAATCTCCTGAACGGCATCGCGCTTGCACTCTCCTTCATTGCCGTCAGTCTTTTGGCACTGATCGGCCGCTGGCGAGTATAAACCCCGCAGTGACGCACTGGCTGCCGATCGGGGTTGGACAGCGGAAAAAGCGAAATCTTCAGGGTTGTAAAGGCGGCCCTCTTAGGGAGTGTTCGGGTTGGTTGTCACAGTCGCATTTCAGGGCATCCATGGTGCCAATTCTGAATTAGCTATCCGGCAGCATTTCGGTGATTCCGTCGAGACCATGCCGTGTGAGTCTCTGACCGATCTATTTGACGCGATCAACGCGCGGAACGTTCAATATGCACTCCTGCCGATCGAGAATGCGCTAGCCGGAGCAGTGGCGCAGGCGTATGAGCTGCTCATGGAGTCTGACCTGCGGATTCAGGCGGATGTCATCCTTCATGTGCATCATGCTCTGCTTGCCCCACAAG
>CAYTME010000002.1:35843-41127 GCA_964438415.1 uncultured Pleurocapsa sp.
CTCAAAGACCTGAAGGTCGTGCGGTCACATCCCCAAGCCCTAGCTCAGTGTGAGAAGTTTCTGCGTCGTCACAAACTGCACCCTGTAGCCTGGTACGATACGGCGGGCGCAGCTTACGACCTGGCGCAGGAGAATTCCCGTGATGGGGTAGGGGTTCTGGCAAGTGAACTCGCTGCACAGCTCTATGGGCTTGATATACTCGAGACACAAGTTGAGGATGTGCCCTTCAACTTCACGCGCTTCTTTGTGCTTGGGCATGAGGAACCGGCGCGCGGGGATTACAACAAGACCTCGATCGTTTTTGCGACGCGACACCACCCAGGCGCTTTGTACGAGTGCCTCGGCGAATTGGCCACACGCGGTATCAATTTGACGAAGCTAGAGTCTCGACCACGCCGCAATCGCCCATGGGAACCGGTCTTCTTCGCAGATTTCGAGGGACATTGGCAGGATCCCCCATGCATGGAGGCGTTGGCTCGTCTGCTGCAGCGCGCATCTTTCGTCAAAATGCTGGGATCGTATCCGGCTTCTAAAACGCAGTGGGTGGGAGATTGACATGCCCAAGATCAAGGTGGCTGTCCTCGGAGCGACAGGCGCGGTCGGTCAGCGATTCATTCAACTGCTAGAGCACCACCCCTGGTTCGAGATCGGTGAGCTTATCGGCAGCGACCGCAGTGCTGGGCGTAAATACGGCGAAGCCGTTCGCTGGGTGCTCGATGGCGCGCCGCCCGCGTCGGTGTGCGATATGACTGTGCTCCCTCTCGACACCGAGTTAGGCTCGCCAATCGTTTTTTCTGCGCTGCCAAAAGAACCGGCGGTCGAACGTGAGCCGGCACTGGCCGCCGCTGGACATGTCGTGTGTACAAACGCCTCAGCGCACCGCATGAATTCGGATGTGCCGCTGCTCCTACCAGAAATCAACGGAGATCACATCGGCCTGATCGATGTGCAGCGAGTGCGGCGCGGCTATACGATGGGCGCGCTCGTGGCGAATTCGAACTGTACCGTGATGCCGGTCGTGATGGCACTCGCTCCCCTAAAGCAGTACGGCATCGACAAGGTGAGCGTGGTCAGCATGCAGGCGATCAGTGGGGCGGGCTACCCTGGCGTCGCCTCGCTGGACATTCTTGACAACGTCATCCCCTTCATCGGCGGAGAAGAAGAAAAGTTAGAAGAAGAAGCGCGCAAGATGTTGGGTGATTTCGACGGCAGCGCGATTGTGGACTTGCCGGCTGTTGTGAGCGCCTCTTGCAACCGCGTGCCTGTTGTTGATGGGCACCTAGTGGTGGTTTCGGTCGGCTTACGGTCACAACCACAACTCGATGAAATCATCAGCCATTGGGATACTTTCCGAGGTAATTCGATCGTCGCTGATCTGCCGAGCGCGCCAGAACAGCCGGTTATCTATCTGCGAGAGCCAGATCGGCCGCAGCCGCGTCGCGACCGACTGGCAGGCAGGGGAATGAGCACGAGTATCGGTCGGCTGCGTGCCGATCCACTCCTGGGTTATAAATTCGTCGCGCTGTCGCATAATACGATACGCGGTGCAGCCGGATGCAGCATCCTGAACGCGGAACTGCTGGTCAGAAGTGGGTATCTGCGAGAAGTTCACTCCGAAGCACTTCCGTCATCAAAACTGATACAACGCTAAGCTTACAAAGCTGATTCATGCGTGTCGCCTAACTAGGCGCGGTGTTAAGACACACAACCGAGATTATCGAAACGACAAGCGGAGGCTGGCATGCGCGTATTCATCGCGGGAATTGACGGGTATTTGGGATGGCCATTGGCGCAGTATTTGACTGCGCGTGGACACGAAGTTGCGGGGACTGACCGCTATCTGCGACGGCAGTGGGTCGAAGAGATGAACAGCACCAGCGCCATCCCGATTGCGAGCATCGACGAGCGCCTACTCGCTTTCCGCGAACGATATGGACATGAGTTGAATTTTCGCGAAGGCGATCTGCTCGATTATGCCTTCCTGCGCGATTATCTAGATGCGTTCAAGCCTGAAGCGATCGTCCATTTGGCCGAAATGCCATCCGCTCCGTACTCAATGATGGATCAGGCGCATGCTGTCTTCACGCAGCAGAACAATGTGATCGGCAGCTTGAATCTGCTGTGGGCGATGAAAGAGGTCTGTCCCGACGCGCATCTTGTAAAACTGGGCACTATGGGCGAATACGGCACGCCCAACATCGATATCCCCGAAGGCTTTTTCGAGGTCGAGTATCGCGGTCGCAAAGATGTACTGCCGTTTCCGCGCCAGGCAGGCAGTTTTTATCACTGGAGCAAGGTGCATGACAGCGGTAACACGATGTTCGCCTGCCGCATTTGGGGGCTGCGATCGACCGACATCATGCAGGGCGTCGTTTTCGGGACGCAGATCGACGAAATGGGCGACGATCCACGACTTCGCAGCCGTCTCGACTTCGATCAGTGTTTCGGAACGGCGGTCAATCGTTTCTGCTGCCAAGCCGTCATCGGTCATCCACTAACCGTGTATGGGAGCGGCGGTCAGACTCGCGGTTTTCTACCGCTGCGCGACTCAATGCAGTGTTTGACGATCGCAATCGAGAATCCGCCTGCAGCCGGTGAGTATCGGGTTTTCAACCAGTTCGAGGAATGCTACACGGTCGAAGAATTGGCGGAGAAAGTGCGCGTGGCTAGTCATGATGTTGGCCTCGAAGTAGAGATCGAGTATTTCGAGAACCCGCGCACGGAGAAACACGAGCACTACTATAACCCAGATCGTGAACATCTGATCCGGCTTGGATACCAACCAACGCACGATGTCGTCGCCGAGATGCGCATCATGCTGCGCGATCTGATGGCGCACCGAGAGCGCATAGAGCAGCATCGCGATATTCTCATCCCCGATATTCGCTGGGATGGGACACGGCGCCGATCGCAAATGATCGATCGTTCTCCGGTCGCGAAATAGTGACGTCGTCACACATGCTGCAAAAACGAATAGAGTAACCGTCAACTGCTCATTCAGTCGGGAGCTGCAATGACTCGTATTCAATTCATGCGCTGGCGCGAGATGAGTGCAGATGAAAAGGCGCGTATCCTGCGTCGTGCGGAAATCGATATCAGCGGTCTGCTGCCGATGGCACAAGAGGTCATCACCGCTGTTCGAGAGAAGGGCGATCGGGCTGTCGTTGCCTATGCTCGTAAGTTTGATGCACCCGATTTCCGCGCGAGTATGCTGCGTGCCAAGCCAGCGGACTTCAAGGCTGCACGTAAAGCCTTGAGCCGAGATGTCATCGCCGCGATCGAGGAAGCCCATGATAATATCCGGCGTTTTCACGAAGAGCAGATGCCGGAACCGATGTGGTTCACACAAGTAAAGCCGGGCATCATGGCTGGTGAAAAGACAACACCTGTCACTAGCGCAGGGCTGTATGTGCCGCGAGGGAAAGGGGCATTCCCTTCTGTCATGTTGATGCTCGCTACTCCAGCGAAGACGGCAGGGGTCCCGCGCATTGTCGTCGTCACGCCTCCAACACCGGAAGGGAAGGCGGACGCCGGATCGCTGGTTGCGGCGGAAATCTGCGGCGTAGATGAAGTGTATGTCGTCGGTGGGATGCAGGCGATCGCGGCTTTAGCTTTCGGCACAGCTATAATCCCGAAAGTCGCTAAGATTATCGGACCTGGCAGCAGCTATGTCAGCGCAGCCAAAAGGCTGTTGTATGGAACAGTCGATGTTGGGCTGCCTGCCGGGCCGAGCGAGTCGATTATCCTGGCGGATGAGCATGCAGATGCCCGGCTGTGCGCACTCGATCTGCTGGTCGAGGCGGAGCATGGCCCAGAGTCGGCAGCAATTTTCGTCACGCATCATGAGCCGCTGGCACGCGAGGTAGAGAGCATCCTTCCTGATTTTATTCAGGAACTGCCGGATTGGCGCAGGCGTTTCGTCGAGAATGTGCTGTCGAACTACGGCGGAGTGGTGCTGACGGGCAGTCTTGAGGAGTCAGTCACTTTCGTCAACGAATATGCGCCAGAGCATCTGGAAGTGCTGACTTCGGAGCCGTTTGTCACGCTGCAAAGCCTCCACAATGCGGGGGAGATACTCCTGGGGCATTACACCCCCATTCCAACCGCCAATTACGCGCTGGGTCTCAACGCTATTTTGCCTACAGGAGGTTTCGCGCGCAGCTTTTCGTCTGTAAGCGTGATGGATTTTCTCAAGAAAAGCGGCGTTGGCTATTTGTCGCGCGAGGGTTATTCCAGCCTACAAGCTACCGTTGCGACGCTGGCGGACTACGAGGATTTTCCGGCTCACGCGATGGCTATCCGTAAGCGCAATGAAATCCTGGGCATATAGGATCCCTGGTCTTGCTCGAACGTATCCAAAGACTGCAAACGTCCGACAGATCGGCAGCCGAAGCGTTGCTGCTTGACTTCATCCGCGATGCATTTCCGCAGCTCACCGTAGAACGTGCTGAGCTGCGCCCCCTCGCGGTTTCACTGAACTCGTTTAACGGAATCTTGCATCTAGCCGATGGACGCAAACTGTTTTTCAAGTCGCACATCGAGCAAGACGGGGTCATTCCTGAATACTATCAGGCTGAGCTGCTGTCGAGGGTTGGCTACCCGATCTTGCAGCCTTTGCTGCAGTCGACCGAAGCGGGCAAACAGATACTCATCTACCCATATATCGACGCGCCATCCGTCTTCGACATTGCCTGGGAAATCGAACAGGGAGACGAAACGCGGCTCGACGCATTGACTCAAGCGCAGCATACCCTTGATGACACACTGTTCGCCATTTACGCACGCACGTTTGATGAGCAGGATGCTGACAGCGCGACAAATGCTCCAGTTCATCAGTTGTTCTGGCATCGGCTTACTGGTGGTCGCTTAGAGCGATTCTATGGAACTCACGCACCAGCGCTCCAGATCGGAAGACAGTCTATTCCGTTCGCAGAAGTGCGCAGGCTGCGCTGGCAGATCAATGAGCAGCGCTATGACGTGTCGTTAGACGACATAATCGCATCGGCTGTTCTCCGCTTGAAGCCGTCACAACGAGGACCAAGTATCGTCGGTCACGGAGACGCCCACAATGGAAACCTCTTCTACCACCAGACAGATCCGTCAGAAGACGCGAGTTTGAGCTACTTCGATCCAGCATTCGCTGGACGACACAATCCACTGCTCGATCTCGCCAAACCGCTTTTCCATAACGTGTTTGCGATGTGGATGTACCACCCAATGGAGATGGCAGCGGCTGCCGCCATTCGAGCGGAAATACAAGACGGTCGTGTAGGGAAAGAGTGTA
>CAYTME010000002.1:41137-43067 GCA_964438415.1 uncultured Pleurocapsa sp.
GTCGTCTGATCATCGAGCATGATTATAGGCTGCCCCCCGTGCGCCAGATGTTCTGGCACAGCAAGGTGGAGCGAGTCTTGATCCCGACTTTACGCTTGATGTTGGCGCGCACACGCCAGATCAACCCGCATGTGGTTGTAGTTGATTGGCACGCGGAATGGCGTGCATATCTCAGGTCAGCATTGTTCTGCTGTCCGCTGCTGACCAAGAACTTGTTAGATTTCACCGCATATCCTATTGAGATCGCACTGCTGGGATTATCGCAGGCGGTGGAGATGGCAGCAGAAAGTTCCGGTGTCCGCAGTTTTGTCGATGAAAGCCTTGACTTGGCCGCGCAGCAGGTCCCATGATCGCGGCTGGGACTGAAACGCAGACAGTACTTGTGTGAAGTTCCGTTGAGTTCATAAGTTCCCTCAAGCACGCAAAAACCTCTGTAACTTTTCGTGTCCGAATACGTCTAAAGGATGTCGGTTTTCGAGACACGCTTCAGGAGGGTAATACGATGGGCTTTGCACGGTTTATGGCTGGCACTGTTGGCCGCTTGGTCCGCATCATTGCAGGCGTGGCGCTCATCCTTGTAGGGCTGCTGGTTGTCAGGGATACAGGCGGTATTATCCTGGCGATCGTTGGGGTGTTGCCAATTCTGGCTGGCGTGTTCAACGTGTGTCTGATCGCGCCGATCATCGGGGCGCCGTTTTCGGGCAGCAAAGCATTGAGCGCCAAGTAGAACACAGTAGCCTAAGGTATTCGGGGCTGCCTCTCTTGCGCAGCCCCGAATATTTTCTAAAGCCTCAGCCCTGCAGCATCGCGCACAGGCGCGCGAATGTCGGCGCGTGGTCTAGGAAGAGATAGCGCACCGGCGCGACTACTGCGTCTGTTGCCCCATGTGCCCTGAGCAGATCGATCGCTTGTAAGAGCTGCTTATTCGAAAGAATCAAGGTAACTGTGAACCACTGCGCACCATCATCCTGATGTGTACCAAAGATCGGCGCGATCGTGGGGCCTTGCAGCCCACGTATCACAGGATCTTCCGCAAGGCGGCGGGCGATCTCATTGACACTGGCGGCACGCATGTTCACGGTTACCTGGGAATAGCGTTTGCCCTGAAGCGCCGCATCGATATATTCGAGAAAGATGCGGACGGTCGCTATCCGGTCGCCGGCAGAACGGAGCGCGCCGCGGTTGCCGACCAGGCACGCTTGCGACTCGAGAATCACGCCATCGACCAGCGGCTTCAAGTGATTTTCACGCAGCGTCGTCCCCGTTGCGACGAGATCGACAATCGCGTCCGCATAACCAATGGTCGGTGCGGCTTCGATGGCTCCCTCTGCATTCACGATCGAAAAGTGATGGATGCCCTGTGCGTGCAGATACTGACGCGTTAAATGGGGAAACGTGGTAGCAATCCGGATATTTCGCCGCTGGTACTCACGAAAATCGAGCGCTACGTCACCAAAATCGGCCACCGTCACCACATCGATCCATGACTCTGGTACGGCAATCACCAGCTTGCATTCCCCATAACCCAGATTGTCATGAATGACGACCACATTTTCGTGGGGGTACTCATGAACAACGTCGAGGCCGGTGATACCGAGCTGTGCTGTCCCGTCAGCAACTTTGTAGACAACATCGATGACACGCTGAAACAGCACTTCGAGATGGGGAACGCTTGGGATTACACCTGTGTACTGGCGCGGATTTGGTTTGTCGACACGCAGGCCGCTGTCACGCAGGAAGTTGATCGTTGGCTCCGCGATGGCACCCTTACTCGGCAGTGCGAGTGTCAGACCGCTGCTCATAGAAGCTCCTGCCTCAACACATCGACCAACGCTCGGATATCACCTTCCGCGGTGGTGTACTCGCGTGAACCGTAGCGCACCCGGCCAGGAACCGATGTGCTGTCTCCATCGCCGACCCAGTGAAGCTC
>CAYTME010000002.1:43086-50756 GCA_964438415.1 uncultured Pleurocapsa sp.
TTGGCCGAGATATATCCAGCGGCAGAAGCTCGACGGGAAGATGCAGCTCTGAACGCAGGATGCTCGCCCATTGGTGACCGATAGGGAAGTCGGCTGCATCGGGGGGAACCAACAAATAGATGCGGTACTCATGTTGGGTGGGTACCGGCGCGACATCCAACAAAGCGTTGATATAGAAAACTGCACCAACAGCGGGTATATCCTCTGCTGCGCCAAGCAGTCGGGCCAGTTCATCATAGCGGCCGCCGCCAGCAACGTGAACGCCGTTCGAGTACAACTCAAACACAAGGCCTGAATAGTAATCCCAATTGCGAATCAAGCCCGGCGCGAACTCTATGGCATCGCTCGGCATGCTCTCGCGCAGGTAGACATACAGCCTTTCCATCGCACGGACAGCATCCGCACCGTTTTTGTTGAGCTGTACACGAAAAAGCTTTTCGACCTCTCGCAGCACTGTGCTCGGATTTCCTCGAAGCTGTACCCAGTCGACCAAGACATTCAGTGCTTGCTGCATTTGGTTGCGCTGCGCGGCACGATGATACTTCCTTAGAAGGCGGCGTGAAATATCCTCCTGTGTGCGTCCGCCCATCGCACTTCCACGATCTGCAGCCTGGAGAACAACACTTAGCACCTCTTGTATGTCATCCCGTGTGCCCGATATTTGAGGTCGGGAGTCGGGGATACCACTCGTCATGAGCTGCGCTTCGTAGAGTTCGATCAGATAAGCCCTTCCGCTCTCAGGCTCACGCAGCATATCCAAGTGGCGGAGTAAGAAACGTTGGGTGCGATGGTCGAGATCAAATGAACCGAGTACGGCTCTTGTCAGCTGCACATCGCCAATTACGAGACGAATATCCGGTGCTCCCGCGCGCCGCACTGCGGACTCAGCCATCGAGATGATCTCGCCGTCTGCGCTCGCACCCTTCATGCCGATCAGCTCGGCACCGATGCTCTGGCTCTCATACTCGAGCCGATCTGAAGCCGGATCATCTTCAAAGATGACCCCGTTGAACTGCCAACGTACGACGTCTCGGTTTTCGGGTTCACACTGCCGTAGGTAACGCTGCAAAGCCGGTGTCGTGAATTCCGGGCGTAGGGCGAGCTGAACACCGTGACGGTCGAAGGTGAAAAGTTTGTGCAGGATCTGGTCACCCGCCCGCGTCAGGAACAATTCTGCTCGCTCGAGGATCGGCAGCTCTGTAACGGTATAGCCGAACAGCGCCATGTGGTCAGATAGGAAGCTTTCAAGCGTTCGCATGCGCCGGCTTGGAGCGAGGGTTGGGCGGTTTATGCTCATGGACCCATGCTTACTCGTCTAGGAAGTACGTCTCGCGCTGATGATAGCGCGCAACCCGACAATTGAGAACGGATAGAAACAGACACGCGGCGGTTGTAGCCTCAGATTATCGCCTGCGTGCTCTCAACGATATTGACCACTGCTGTACACATATACGGCCGGTCCGGTGTCCCCTGGAACAGATAAGTCGAATTCAGGTGATGCCCATCGATAAAGCCAATATGCATCGGTAATCGACAGATTGACACAGCCATGACTGCGCCGATAGCCGAATCCATCGTGCCAATAAACTCCATGCAGTGCAATATCACCATCAAAGTACATTGTCCACGGGACTTCTTCCAAGTAATAGAAATCCGGTTGGCCTTGTGAACCGCTCATAACAGCGCGCGGGTAGCGCACATAGACGTGGAACAGTCCCTCATTGGTGGGCCATTCGGCCAAACCCGATGAAGCCAGCGTCGCGTAAACAGGCCGCGACCCTTCGTAAGCGATCATGACTTGCTCATACAAATCAACGCTGACCCAACGCTCAGTATCGACCTCGGCGGAGCGTTCGACAGGCAGGTATTTTGCGATCTGAGTTTGAATAATCCATTGATCGATCCCGATCTGGTACCAACGCCAACCATCGATTTCAACATGCGCGTAAATGTTGACCAATTGGTAACGCAGCAGCAGCGGATCATCGGCCAGCGGCTCAGTTCCCGGTATCCGGCTGGCGCGTGTGTGAACAAGCACCCAAGCGAAAGGATAGGGCAGCGGATCTTCTGGTAGGATTACGCCCGCAAAACGCGAGACGTTCACGTTTGAAAGAGAGGCCGCTGGCATCCACTGATCGGCATTCACCATCGCCCAGTCACCCTCGATCGTAATGACAGTGACAAAATTGAAGCCAAAGTCGAGCATATTCACCACATTTCCGCCCGGACTGTCATGAATTGTGACAGCGCCGTTGACCCGGCGATACAAGCGGTCAAAAAGGAGCGTATCGTCCGCATAAACTTGTCGCACATTTGGATGCGGATACTCCGCGATCGCGTCTGGCGCAATGCCCAGGTAGGTTTCTGAACATTCGACTTCAGTGCAGGATGCGCGAGCGGTCCCTAAACAGGCGAAAAGGGCGATCGCGGAAGCAAACGCAATCAAGCAGCGCGGGATTGACATCGGGTTTGCTCCTTCTCACAGACGTCTCTTTACTTACCTACCACCACTTGTGCTCAGCATAGCACCACCGCTGGTGACGCATCAACTGCGGAAAGCCTACGTCACATAAACGCACATAAGTGCGGTAGCTCATGCGCTGTTTGGTTGCGATGCTTTTCGATTGCCCATTCCGAGGTTAAGATTTATACTGTGAACGGTACTATCTCGCGCATCATCTGATAGCAACCATCACGCTGCGACACTGCTGACGAGGAGGTCTGCATGAAGGGTTACTCAGCCAGACGTTGGATGGTCGTGGTGACGATGGCGCTTTTGCTGGCGCTGCCGTTATCGTTCACAACACTCACTGCATTTGCACAACCTCAATACGCCTTCCCGATTGTTGTGACCAACACCAGCTTTCTCAATGTGAGGACTGGCCCCGGTATACAGTACACGGTGCTTGTCACTGTCGTCGGCGGTAGTGAGCTGCCTGTGCTGGCCGCTGGCAGCGATGGCGTCTGGTATCTGGTTTCTACACCGGTAGGGGTCGGTTGGGTCAATATCGAGTACACGATCCCGCGCGGGAATTTCAGCGTCGTACCAAGAATTAATGTGAACAGCATAGCTGCGCAGCTCATCGCACCTGTTCAGGTACCTACACTCTCAATTGCGGCAGGAGATCAGGGCGGCGGTGGTGCAGCCTCTTCATTCACACAAACTGTTGAGCGCTTCCGTGCGCAGCTTGTGGTCGATTTTGTCAATCTCCGGCTGCAGCCGCTCGACAATTCGGCACCCATCACGATTCTGCGCGTAGATCCAACAGGCGTAGAAGACTACTCGATCGTCGGTCGCAGCGTCGATCAGCGTAATGTCCAATGGCTTCAGATCGTCGTGCCGGATGCAGGAACCGGCTGGATCGAGGCACCAAAAGCCGAGCTGCGGCTGTCGGCGCGCTACGCGGATGTTCTGGAAGTTGTAAACGACATCATCGGTCTCAGCGCGGATCCACAGACGGGCATCAGCGGTGCTCTCCCAGTCCTCGTCCGCGGCGACGAGGTGTTTTTGATCGGCGCAAGCGCTAACAATGAATTCTACCGGGTAGAGACTCGCGATGGGGTGGTTGGCTGGCTGCCCGCCAGCAGCGTCCAGATGCGCAGCGGCACGCGTTCTGATCTCATTGTCGCGCGGGAAGGCCGTATGACCTCTGCTGCTGTTGACGCTGGACAGGGCGGTGGCGAGGTGGCTATGCCCAGACTGGCGCTGCCACAGGCGATCGTGAATACAGGCTTCCTCAACATCCGGAGCGGACCAGGCGCGCAGTTCACGACAGTTGCGACTGTAGCAGGTGGTACGGCGCTGGATGTGATCGGTCGTGCGGCGGATGATGTATGGCTGCTCGTCCGCGGAACTTTTGGCATCGGCTGGTTGAACGCTGATTTCGTGCTGTTCCGAGGAAATTATGCCTCGGTGCCGTTGATCTCGGACGCAGCGCGCTTTGCGGCTGCGGCTGTTGAACGTCCGGTTGCAACATTTTCCGCGGCGCTCACACTCTACGCCGCACCGGGTGTGAATTTCGGTGCCATTGGATTTGTCACCGGGCCAGGTGAGCTACCGATCGTTGCGCGTACGGCGAACGGCGCATGGGTACAGCTCGACACGCCGGCTGGTTTCGGCTGGGTATTGGCTTCTCAAGTGCTGATTATCGGCAATCAATCCCTAATCCCGATTGTGAACTAATCGGCCTTGCTCTGCTTGTTTTGGATCAGCCGTCTGTTTTCTCTATAGACGGCTGATTGAATTTTGCTGCATGAGATCGGCCCAATGCATATTCCGGGAGCAGCCTACGTGTATCGCGCCGGAGTCGTCCTGATCTGTCTATCAATCTTCTTTCACATGCCGTCCTCTGCTGTGATGGCGCAAGATGCACATCAAACAACCACCATCCCGGCACCAGCAGCGGCTGCCGATGAGGGCACCTACGCAATTGAGAATATTTTGCTTCTTGGCAGCGACACCGAAAATCCACGCAACAGCGGCCGCACAGATGTGATCGTAATCGTTTCGCTTAATCTCACCGAGGGAACGGTCGCGCTGCTGTCCGTGCCTCGCGATTTATACGTCTACATCCCCAATCACGGCATGCAGCGTATCAACACTGCATTCGCGTTTGGCGAGCAGACCGAAGCAGGTACAGGGCCGCGTCTCTTGAGCGAGACAATCCTCTACAATTTGGGTATCCGGATCGATCACTACGCACGGGTAGATTTCAACGGATTTCGTCAACTTATTGATGATTTAGGCGGCATAGAAGTTACGGTAGACTGCGCGATCCAGGACTGGCGTCTGCGTGAGTCAGGACTGGACCCACAAGAAGCAGAAAACTGGGAGCTATTCACACTCCCAGTAGGTGTTCATTTGCTGGATGGAGATCTTGCGCTCTGGTATGCCCGCAGCCGGCGCACAAGCAGTGATTTCGACCGCGGACGCCGGCATCAGGTCATTTTGCGTTCGATGCTGAGGCGGATCCGTGAATTGGGGCTGTTAGGCCAGATTCGTGACGTCTGGCCACAAGTGGGGGAGTTGGTGCGAACTGACCTGAACCTAGACGATTTACTTCGGCTTACAGCCGCCGCTGGTTATTTACGAATGGAGCAAATCGCGTCGTATACGTTTCGGCGCGATGTCGAGGCTCGATCATGGCGTGCGCCTGACGGAGCCAGCGTTCAGGTGCCGATATCCGATTCCGTCGCAGCTTTGGTCAATCGGTTTCTCACGCCGCCAACACGCCTTCAGGTCGGTCGAGAACATCCTAGGGTCGAGATCGTGAATGCCAGCGGAGTACGCGACTTAGCACGAGTCGCTGCTGATCGACTGGAGTGGGAGGGTTTCTCGGTCGATATTCAGCCTTCGATATCCTTTCAGCGCGAGACCACCATCATCGACTTCACAGCGCAGGCAAAAGGCAGCAGCCTTGCACTTCTCCAAGATATCCTGCGCGTGGATACCGAAAATATCTCCATCTCACCCGACCCAGCAAGAATTGTCGACTTTCGCGTCATACTGGGCAGTGCTTACCGGTCCTGCACCTATGAGGTGATGCCGCCTATCACCATCGATAACGACAATGGCGATTGACGTGTCCCCCTATGTGTCGAACGGGTGCATTGATGCACAGAGTCGTCCTGCGCTCAACTCGCTTAACTGCATGCGAAATGCATCGATATTCTGATTTGGAAACACGATCTCCAGGTGCACAGCCTCACCAAACTCCTGACTCAGCGTTTCGCCTGCGTGAGCTTCGGCTAGTCGAATGACTCGCTCATAAAGTGCATACGGCGCTTCGAGAGTCAGCACGCAGCGAGGTATCTTGTGTTCTCGTTTGACCCCGTTCAGTACCAAACGAGCGGCGTCAGAGTATGCTCGAACGAGGCCGCCAACGCCCAACTTAGTACCCCCAAAGAACCGACTGACAACGATGATCGTGTCGCCCAACCCGCTGCCGCGCAGCAGTGCCAAGATTGGCGGCCCGGCAGATCCACTGGGTTCACCCGCGTCGCTCATACCTTCGATTACGCTTGCGCCGTGTCCAATGATATAGGCGTAAGCATGATGGTTAGCGTCGGGCATCTCGGCCTGTACGCTTGCAATGAATGCTCGCGCAGCTTCGACAGTCTCGACCCTCCCGATCGTTGAGACAAAACGAGAGCGCGAAATCACGAACTGCTCGCGCCGCGTCTCAGACGGACGTTGGTAGATTTCGCTGTTCATTCAGGTCTTGGCACCCTCTGAGGCAATATACAGGCGGAAGATGGGTGGATAGATTTCAACTTTCTGGGTCTGCCTGTCGAGGCGTAAGATCCGCTTGTGTATCAACTGGTTCACCGCTGATCCTGCTTCCGCCCGGTTATGATATGCTGCACCACGTGCCATCATCTGAAGAAGAGCTTGTTCAGCCTCGGTCAAACTCGACCAAATGACCCGACACTCTGATCGAATCGGGTTTTTTTTTTTTTTTTGCTGCGCCATCGTGTTCATGGTGTCGTCGTCGATCGAATCGTACTGAGCTGGTTCGATGATGCTGAACGCGGAGCGGAGCAGCCCGGCATATCCTCCCGTAAGGCGAATCAGCAGCCAAGCAAGCGGATCGGGTATCGATTTACCGCTGTTCGCGCTCAGTTCGCCGATCATGCGAGCAGCATCTTGTTCATTGTAAGGACCCACGAAGTACGTGCTGTCGGTAAACAGCTCATCGAACGGTTCGAAGTCGAGTGCGGGTAACTCATACTTTTGCGCTAGCAGTGGAAGCGGAGCGCGAGTGAAAGTTAAGTAGCTTAAGTATCGCTTGTTCGAATCGCGCAGTCCGCGCAGGTTTTGAAAGAAGCGCACCGGCATCTGGCGCATCAGCGCTTCAAACTCATCGAACATGAAGACGATGTGCCAACCGCGGCGCATGAAATATTCAAGGCCCAGCTCGAAGTAACGTACCGACATATAGGCGTACAGCGGGTTGTTTCCATCTTGCAGTGCTTGGTAGGTATCCCAGAACCGACGTGCATCGTCTGGTCCTAGGACTTCGCTGAGAGGGTAGAAGGCCAAGTAAAGGCGATGCATTAGCAGTTCATAACCCGCCCAAGCGCGCACCGGCTCGTCCATGTGTGCGCCTGCGGGGAGAACTCCCAACAGATTCGGATCGATGATGATCGCTTTGAAACGCTCTGTTTTCTCGGCACCCATATAGTGCGCCTGCACTTCCGGCGTCGCCAAGTGCCGCAGCAGATTGCTTTTACCCACACTCCCGATGCCTACTAAGGAACAAGATTGGACTGCAAGCCAACGCTCCATCACGTACGCGGTCTCATCGGGACGAAAATCCAGTGCATACTTACGACTTGCAGTCATTCGCGGCCTTTACATTGAACCATCTGTTCGCATCGACTATCATACATACAAGCATTGTACCCTGAAACGAAACGTCATCCAGCCTTGCGTGGGAGTATTATGAAACGCGAGTACCAGTACTTCGATCTAATTCTTGCCTTGTTCGTGTGCGTGCTGATGTTGAGTAATCTCCTGAGCAGCGCCAAAATCATTGATGTGGGTCTCGCGATCGGTGGATTTCATTTTGCTTTCGACGCCGGAACCCTGGTATTCCCGATTTCCTACATCTTCGGCGACATCCTCACCGAGATTTACGGCTACAGCCGCGCGCGACGCGTGATCTGGA
>CAYTME010000002.1:50847-51881 GCA_964438415.1 uncultured Pleurocapsa sp.
GGATGCCTACGATGCTGTGCTCGGTGGTGTGAGCGGGTTGGTCGTGGCGAGTCTGTGCGCCTATCTCGGCGGAGCATTCGCCAATAGTTATGTCCTTGCTCGGATGAAGGTATTGACGCGCGGGCGTTGGCTGTGGTCACGCACGATTGGCAGCACACTGGTGGGACAGGCATTCGATACCGTCATCTTTTTCGCCATTGCGGGAGCATTAGGCGTGTTTCCGCAGGCGATCTTGCTTTCACTGATTGTGACCAACTATGTCTTGAAAGTGGGCATTGAGGCCGTCATGACACCTATTACACTTCAGGTTGTGGTGCACTTGAAACGCGCAGAGGGCGAAGATGTTTACGATACCAACACAAACTTCAATCCTTTTTCATTCCGCCTGAAGTCACAGAAGAGCAGCTAACGGATGGGCAGGATAAGTCGCACGCAGGTTCCCCGGCCACGTGTAGACTGTAAATCTAGTTCACCTCCGTGAAGTTGTGCACGGCGAACCATATTGCTCAAGCCGAGGCCATTGCGGGCTTGTTCCAAATCAAATCCATCGCCATTGTCCTCGATTTGCAGGATGAAATTGCGTCCATCCTTCAAGACACGGATGTGAAGTTCTGTCGCGTTGGCATGGCGCACAGCGTTGCTCGTAACCTCGGAAGCGATCATGCAGACGGCATCAAACGCGGTCGTATCGAGTGCTGGGTAATCATCTGGGGCCTCGATATACACACGCATTGCTTCCGGAATGTGCAGGCGGTCGAGGGTTGCGATAAGCCCCTCGCGAATGGTCATACGCTGAGCCTGCGCCGATTTTAGCCTCATGATGTGTTCGCGAATTTCGGCAATTACGTTGTCAAGATGCTGTAATGGGCTGTCGAGCTGCGCATTGTTGCCGAGATCCAGCTTCAAGAGCTGAAGTTCCATCCCGATCGCGTACAGAGACTGAATAACGCTGTCATGCATAGCCATGGCAATCCGTTCGCGTTCTTCGAGAACAGAAAGCTTGGACTGCTGTTGACTGAGCTGCACACCGGCTA
>CAYTME010000002.1:51898-65344 GCA_964438415.1 uncultured Pleurocapsa sp.
CTTGCGAGCGTCTCGATCAGGCTCTGATCGTATTCGGTGAACTCCTCGCCATCATATTTGTCTGATAAATAGAGCAGGCCGAACAAGTGGCGCCCGATTTGGATGGGCACGCCGAGCAGCGTGGTCATTTCAGGATGATGGGGCGGGAAACCAGCGCTTTGCGGGTGTCCAGCGATCCGCGAGATGCGTACGCTCACGCGGTCGCGCATGATCATGCCGAGAAGCCCTCTGCCGACGGGCGGATGAGGGACTTGTTTGAACTGGTCAGCAGTGATGCCGCTGACGTAAAACTGGCGAAAGCTGCCACTGCCATCGGGAATACCGAGTGCCGAGTAGCGCGCACCCACGAGCAGGCCAGCAGTGTGCGCAATCTCCTGCAGGATAGAGTCCAGATTGCCGCTGCTTGAGGCTTTTACGACAGCCAGGGCAATATTCTGCAAAATGTTCGCGACGTGTGTCACGTCGGGGACATGACCATTGTTACTTGTCATCATCGACTACCAATTTATAATCGCCGAGGGCATGATGTAGGCATCAAACAAAAGACGTCTCTTCACATTTGCCCATGATTATACACTCATGTACGGCGTCGGGGGTTGGTCGATGTCCAAATCCGTGCACATTCTAATTGCCGATGATCACGCCGTCGTGAGGGCTGGCTTACGCGCGCTTCTTGAGCGTCGAGCTGGGTTCCAGGTGGTGGCGGAGGCTGACACAGGTGAAGATGCTGTCGTAAAGGCACTAGAGCATAAGCCAGATGTGGCGGTGCTCGACGTGAGAATGCCGGGGCTTTCTGGCATCGAGGCCTGTCGGAAAATTACGGAACAATTGCCAAATTGTCGAGTCATTATCTTGACTTCCTATGCCGAAGATGAGCTGCTCTTCGCTGCAATACGCGCCGGGGCCGCGGGATACGTGCTGAAGCGAATCGGAGACAACGACCTTATCCAAGCTGTTGAGCGCGTCAGCAGCGGAGAGAACATGCTCGACCCTGCGATGACAAGCGTCGTGTTCACGGAGATGCGCAAGCAGTCGATGGCGCAGCAAGGCTCCGTGTTTTCAGGGCTGACACCGCAAGAATTGGCTGTGCTTGCATATGTGGCGCAAGGGCTGACGAACCGGCAGATCGCGGTCAAGCTGTATCTTGGTGAAGGCACGGTACGCAACTATGTCAGCAGTATCCTGAGCAAAATCGGTGTTTCGAATCGAGCTGAAGCGGCTGCCTTCGCTGTCAAGCACAATATCCATGAGCTGGTACCGCCTGGTGATTAACAAGCCCCCTCAGCCCTAGAACGGCCTGTGCACAGGCCGTTGTGCAAACGCGCCACCAGATCGCGGTTTACTTTGTCTTTGGCATTTCTCTGTGATAAGTATCATTATCACAAGTAATGATAAAGGGAAAACTCGGACTGAGGAGCGGGTCTGTACGGCGCGAGTCCAGAGGGACGCAGTTCCCAGAAGGCGTTGAGCCGAGCCTCCGTTTCACCCCATATGCGGATACCGCTGACTGCATCCGCTGCCTCGACGTTGCATGCACCTACGGCGCAGCCCCAACGGACTACTTCCTGTGGTGAATAGCCCTTGACCATCGCCAACAGCATGCCCGCATATGCGGCATCGCCCGCACCTGTGGTTCCGGCCACCTCAACGCGAAACGCAGGATGCCATGCCACTGCACAGTCCCACGCTGCTCCGAGTGGCAGTCGCTTGCGCAGCTCATCCAACCTGGCGGATGACGCCGTCTTCAGCAAGATGCCATCGACGCCCGCCTTGATCCCCGCAATGGCGACACCCCAATCAAGCAGCGTGTCGACCAGCTCCTCAACATACGAAGCATTCAAAAGGTCGCCGAGCCGACTCCCCTTTCTTTCAAAATCTGGACGACGGAGCATAAAGACGATCTCTTCAAAACTGGGAATGAAAATATCGAGATATGGGGAAATGTTACGTAATATGACTGACCAATTCACATGTCCGGATAGTGAGGCCGGATCGGGCATGGTCATGTCGAGCGATGTGACGACGCCGCGCTCCTTCAACGCTTTTAGGAGTTTAAGCAGTTCAGCACCGTCATTTTTTATCATCTGCGGCACGATCGGCGGATATCCGAAATGCAAAATGCGCGCTTTTTCGGCAGTATCGAGGTCAACATCGTCGGATTTAAACAGGCTGTTCGTTCCCGGACAATGCAGGAATATCCTGTCGGCGCGTTCCGGTGAAAGGACTATCGTGTATGAACTGCTTTCTCTCTGAATAATCTTTATGTGATCGATCAGTTGAGCATCTTTACTTTTCAGAAAGTCAATTATTAACTTCCCGATGGCATCATCTCCAACGAGTGACATGAGGCGCACACGTGCACCCAGCTTGTGCAGTGCTAAGCCTGTATTCGAAACAGACCCCCCTGTTGCAATCTCCATCGCATCCACTTCGTACAATCTGCCGGGAAGTGAGAGACCCGCGAGCGGTACACTATCCATTTGTGGGATCAAGTCGATGCACAGGTGGCCGGCTGCTATCACGTCAATTTCAAACTGCGTTTCGCTCATCTTGACCGCTGCTTTCATGGCCGAATGTGGAACCGTCTCCCGTGCGTATGGATTACGACGACCCAATTCAAATCTGGCGAAGAATAGCACAGGTCTCGGGTGCTCACAAACTCATAAGCAAGGCTGAGGACAAGTCGCAGTATAGTGAGCTTTACGATTATGTGGAGCAGCTCTCATCATGGCACCTTGCAGGGATACAGAGAAGGAATGCTCGACCGTCTGGATACTAGGCGACCAACTCCTGCTCAAACATCCGGCATTGGCGTACGCCCTTACTCGCAGCGACCGCGAACACATCCGTGTACTATTGATTGAAAGTTCCAGACGCATTACGAAGCTTCCATACCACAAACAGAAGCTCGTGCTGCTGCTCAGCGCAATGCGACATTACGCGCAACGACTGCGTGCCGAGGGCTGGCTCGTCGATTATGTGACGGCGGAGAACTTTGAGGCTGGCTTGCGTAGCCACTTGGAGACGTACTCCTCGCGCGCCTTAATCACGATGGCGGCCAGCGAGTACACCACCCGCCTTTGGCAGCAGCAGTTGGAAAGCAGCATGCAAGTGCCAGTTCATGTGCTGCCCAACACCCAATTCCTCGTCGAGCGCTACCCCCCCTACCCTACCGCTGACTCCGCACGTCGATACATCATGGAAAACTTCTATCGTCAGATGCGGCGCAATTTGGGGATATTACTCCATGATAATGGCGCGCCGATCGGCGGCAGATGGAACTTTGACCATGATAACCGCAAGCGGCTTCCTCGCTCATCGGTGCCGCCAACCCCGCTCAGCTTCACGCCGGACGTGACAACGCGCTCGGTCATCGATATGGTCGCGTCTTGGGAGAACACCACCGGATCCGCAGACGGTTTCGCATATGCCGTTACGCACTCAGATGCTCGTCGTGCTCTCGAGGACTTCATTGCGCACCGGCTACCCCTGTTCGGTGATTACGAAGACGCGATGAGCACTGAGCATGCACTCATCTATCATTCCATGCTGTCTGCATATCTCAATATCGGTCTCCTCGAGCCGCTCGAGGTTGTCCGCTCAGTCGAGGCTGCCTATCACGATGGTCACGCTCCAATCAATGCGGTCGAGGGATTCGTACGCCAGGTCATCGGCTGGCGCGAGTACATTTACTGGCGGTACTGGCAGCAAATGCCCGATCTGCGCAGCAGCAATGCATGGAATGCACACCGTCCTGTGCCGAGTTTTCTCTGGACTGGCCAGACGGACATGCGCTGCATACGGATTTTGGTCAATCGCCTGCTCAAGACAGGCTACAGTCACCATATCGAGCGCTTGATGATCATTTGCAACTTCTGTCTGCTCGCAGGCATCAGACCTGATGAAGTGGCTGATTGGTTCCTCTCAATGTACGTTGACGCCTACGAATGGGTCGTCGATCCCAATGTCATCGGTATGGGCCTCAATGCCGATGGCGGGCAGATTGCCACCAAGCCTTACATTGCCTCTGCCAACTACATAAGCCGCATGAGCGATTTCTGCACTGGATGTAGGTTCAACCCACGTCTTCGCACTGGAGACGACGCATGTCCGTTTAACTACCTCTACTGGAATTTTCTGATCCAAAATGAAAGGAGGCTGCTGGCGAATCCGAGAATTGGTAAATCAATACTGGGACTCAGGCATTTGGACGCAGAAGAGCGACGGCTGGTGGAAGATCAAAGTCGTGCGTTTCTCGATGCATTAGATTGAGTTGAAACATTAGCTCGACAGGCGTGAGGGACTTGTTACAATCGGAACAAGCAAAGGGTTGAACAGGTAAACAAGCTGTATGGAATTGCTGCCGCTCTTTCCCCTCAACACGGTGCTCTTTCCAGGAATGCCGATCCACCTGCATATATTTGAGGACCGTTACAAACTCATGATTGGACGTTGTATCGAGAAGCGGCAGCCTTTTGGAGTCGTGTTGATCCAATCAGGTGAGGAGGTGCAGGGGTTTGGCGCTCCGGCGCAGCCGTATCCGGTTGGATGTATGGCACACATTACGACCGTTCAGCCCCTTGGCGATGGCCGCATGAATATCGTCGCCCTCGGCTATGAGCGCTTCAGGATACTCGAACAGTTCCATCACGAGCCATACTTAACGGGCATGGTGGAAAAGCTGAGTCTACACAACGATGACATGTCCGTCCTACAGGCACCCGCAGCGCGACTCCGTGTCTGGTTTCGTCGCTATCTCGCGGCTTTAGAGAGAATTGAAAATGCTACATACGACGCCTCTACTCTCCCCAGTAACCCGATCGCGATGAGTTACTTGGCTGCGTCGGTACTGCGCATCGAGTCTACAGAAAAACAGCTGTTGTTAGATGAAGGTGATGCCAGTCGGCTGCTATCTGCTGTGACGAAACTTTACCGCAGAGAAGTTACCTTGCTCGAAATCGTGTCAAACCGGCTCAACGACGACCACTTTGTCGGACCGTTCTCCGTGAATTAAGTTGCTGAGGTTCGTGCGTTCTGGTTTCGCCCAGATCATGAACACAGCGCATATTGATGGACAATCGCAGATGCTCCCATCTACCAACTCGAACTTTGACAGTGACACACAGCCTCTCTTCGACCAAATATGGACACGCCTTGTCACGCATTTAGGAGCACATGATCGCGACGCCTTTGGGCGGCGGCTCCGAGAGCAGCTTCCTCGTCTTCTTGGCCTGCTCAAGCGGCTCTATGGCCACCGGAGCGACTTCCTTACCCACTTTGAAAATATCTTAAGTACCGCAGCGACCATGTACGCTGCGCGCCCCACCGATCTCAAACAGCTCGATGAACGCCGAGAGCAGGAACCTCAATGGTTTCAAGATCAGCACATGATGGGAGCTGTCTGCTATGTCGATCGGTTCGCTGAAAAAGGCACATTAGCGTCCATGCAGCATCATCTAGACTATCTGGATGAACTTGGCGTGACGTATCTGCACTTGATGCCGCTCTTCAAGTGCCCACCTGTACGCAATGATGGCGGTTATGCTGTGAGCAGCTTTCGGGAGATTCGTTCGGATATCGGTACCATGCAAGAGCTTGCTGACTTCGCGCGCGTTTTACGTGAGCGCGGCATCAGTCTCGTGCTCGATTTCGTCTTCAACCACACGGCCGATGATCACGAGTGGGCGCAGCGTGCTTTAGCGGGCGATCCCAAGTATCAAGCCTTCTACTATCTGTTTGACGATCGCACGCTGCCTGATCTCTATGAGCGTCATCTGCGTCCGATCTTTCCGGTGCAGCGTCCGGGAAGTTTCACCTACCGTCCCGAAATAAACAAATGGGTTTGGACAACCTTCTTCGACTTTCAGTGGGATCTCAACTACGCCAATCCCGAAGTTTTCCGCGCAATGTTAGAGGAGATGTTATTCCTTGCCAATCAAGGGGTTGAAATCTTGAGGCTGGATGCTGTTCCCTTTATATGGAAGCAGCTCGGGACAACCTGCGAAAACCTACCTGAGGCACATTTTATCATCCAGGCATTCAACGCCCTTGTTCAGGTGGCAGCGCCATCTCTTCTGTTCAAATCGGAAGCGATAGTCCATCCACGTGACGTCCAGAGCTACATTGGCAAGCAGGAATGCCAGCTTTCGTATAACCCTATCCTAATGGTCTCGCTTTGGGATGCACTGGCAACACAAGATGTGCGGCTGCTGCGGCATTCTATGCAGAAGCGGTTTGCACTGCCCGAAGGCTGTGCGTGGGTCAATTATCTTCGATCTCACGATGATATTGGATGGGGCTTTGCCGATGAAGATGCCGACGAAGTTGGCCTCAACGCCGAGGATCACCGTTGGTTCCTCAGCCTCTATTACATGGGCCGCATCCCGAGAAGCCTCGCAATTGGAGAACCTTTCCAGCTCCAGGTCGATCCACGGACACGGAAGGTGGATGTGAGAAACTCTGGTACGCTGGCTTCGCTGATCGGACTTGAAAAAGCACTTGCTGCGGCGGATGTCCTCGCAATCGATCAAGCGGTTGACCGGATTATATTGTCTCAGGCTGTAGTGCTTTCCGCTGGAGGCATCCCGCTCCTCTACCTCGGCGATGAAATCGGCACGTTGAATGACTACAGCTACCACAGCAGTCCCGAACACGCGCATGACAGCCGATGGCTGCATCGGCCGCGCTTTGATTGGATACGATCCGAAAGACGCCATGATCGCAGCACAATTGAAGGACGTATCTTTCATCGTCTGCAAAGATTGATACAGATCCGCAAACTGCTGCCGGCGTTCCACAATGGCGCTACCCTATGGTTTGATGCTGGCGAGACGCATATAGTTGCGTACAGTCGCCACGACACGCTGCTTGTAGTCGCGAATTTTGCCGACCAGCCCCAATCTCTCAATACCCGAGACTTCGCACGCCATATATCACCTGACGGCTCGTGGTACGACCTGATTGAGTCGCGACGAATTGAAGGGGGTATGGTCACTTTAGGGCCTTTCCAGATTGCGTGGCTGTTTCCTTCTAAAGAGATGACGACCAGCGTATTAGAGGCGTTGCAGAACATAGATGCGGGGATGCAGTCCCCGTAAGCAAATAGGTATCTGCTCGTGCAATCTCCACATGGCAGTGCGCTGCAGCAGAGTTTCCATCATATGTATTTCGTGCGTGAGCATCACGAAATGCGTACCGGCTCGAGCTAGACGAGCAGCTTCGCTCAGCACGGCAGGATACAGCAATTGATTGGCTGTGTGACTGCCAACACGATGTCCGAACGGCATATCGGCCAGGATCGCAGTCACTGCATTCGAGGGGAACGGAACCTGGGTCGCATCTGCGAAGACGAGATGTTGTGCCTCATTGTATCCTGCTGCTGCCAGGTTCTTGCGGGCGGCCTCTATGGCGATCGGGTCTTTCTCCACACCCAAGGCGACGCGAGCTGAACAAACGGACAGGCGCTCAATCAGCAGGCTTCCAGAACCACAACCCAGGTTAACCAGTACATCGTCTGGTTTCGGACGTGTCAGACGAGCCATTGCCTGTGCGACCGTTGCGTTTAATGCCCCTTCATAATTGCGAACCCGCCAGCTTCGGGTTGCCAGTGGCCGAGGGGTTAGGCGGATCAGACACTCCCAACCGGAACCACCGCTTATACGGCGGATGCGAACTAATAGATCGCCTTTGTCATCGCTTGTTTCCAATCTGGCCGCTGCTGCCAGCTCGGCGCGAACACGCCTCATGACCGACGAGTCCGAACCCGCGGCTGAGATGCCGAGGGTCGAAAAAGACCCTGTGGGATGCATTTCCATCACTTGATGGATGCCGCCGACCAGACGACGAAAGTGCTGATCACCGAGCAGTGCCTTGGGCCGAGGGATATCAAACTGCAGCACTGCATACACAGCGTGTACGCATCGCAAGGAGAGCAATCGGCGCGGAGAACCTGCATACTTGAACTGGATACCATCCGGTCGTGGATATTCGATGCAAAGGTGTGAAACGCCGCGAATTTGCGACAGCTCCTCAGCGGCAATCATCCCTATTCCCTCAACTACTTCAGCCTCATACAGTGCGCTGGTTTCACGCATGACCACGTTTCTCATTCTCGGCGATGTTTTGGCGTCGTTACGAACCACACCCTATGGTAACATTCACATTCGTGCCAGCAGAAGTCGAGGAGGTCGAGATTCATGCGTGGCGCGCTCCTGATTTCCATGATGCTTCTCTCTTTGATCTCGGTACCGCTCATTCGCGCCCAAGAGGATGGTGTTGTTCAGGCGCAGGCCTATCGCGTGGTGAATGTGCGCAGCGGTCCGAGTGTCCAGAATGCCGTCATCGATCAGCTTGAGCCGGGCGAAGTTGTGCCTGTCATCGGTCGAAGCAATGCTGATAACGACTGGCTGCTTGTCGAACTGGAGTCTCAGCGCGGTTGGGTTGCCTACTTCGTGGTTTTCGTCACAGGCAATCTAAATGCCTTACCGATTGTAGACGCGCCGCTGGTCGATAACGGCACTACACCGATTGTGGCTAGCAACGCGCCTGAGGACACTGTCGCAAGCAGTTCGACTTCAGTGACGGCCGCTACGTTTCGACAGGCCAATGTCCGCAGCGCTCCATCGATGTCCTCGGCCATTATCGGGGTTCTCAGACGCGGCGATATTGTAACTGTCATCGGTCGCAGCGATGCCCAGAACTCATGGCTCCTGGTCGAAACTCCTGCCGGTATCGGATGGGTCGCCTATTTCCTTATTAGTCTCACCGGGGATGTTGACTCAATTCCGATAGTTGAGCCAGCTCCACTACAGTTAGATGCATTGGTCGCAAGCGAGACGGTCTCTGTCACAACACGTTATAACGTCAATGTCCGTTCAGATCCGTCAGTCGGCGCGGATGTGTTGGCTGTCGTGCCGTTCAACACTGTCTTAACGGTCGATGCGCAAGCGCGAGGAGGAAGGTGGCTGCGAGTGCAGTTGGATGATGGTCGTAAGGGTTGGGTGCTGTCTGCCCTCATCTCATCTACCACCGGAGACCTGGGCCGCCTCCCAAATCTCGACAGTTGAGATGTTTCGCCATGGGCAATGACACTCAATCTGGTCATCGCCCATCGATTTCATCTTCATCCGCCGTATGAATTCGGGATATCTGAGATTGGCGCCTCAATATAAGGTGCTGCGTATTGGATATCCAGAGCTTCCTCTTCTGTGATAACGGTTTGCCCCTTGTAGTACAACACGTCATTGAACCCGTCATACCGGTAGCGGCGACTGACCCAGCCATACAAGTGATGTTCGAACACAACATTGAACTGAATCGCCTCATCAGCCTCAAACACTCGCTCATCGACAAGCCATACTGGGGCATACTGGGCTAGATGCGGAAATGCTTTTGCATCGCGTTTCTGACGAAGTGTTTCTGTTAGGCTCATGCTGGTGCACCTCAATTTGGATCCCACACATTGCTTGATATTGTAACGATCAGCACGGGTAGTTCACAAGACGTCTTAGATTTATAATCGTGAGTTTCCGTTGAGCGTTGTGCATCTAGGTTTAATGGAGACAAAGCATGCCTCGCGCGCTGCTCAGTGTTTATGACAAAACAGGTCTCGTATCCCTAGCCCAATCTCTTCATGATGCCGGCTACGAACTCATCGCCAGCGGCGGAACCGCGCGCGCGCTGCAGGAGGCTGGGCTAACAGTTACGCTGGTCGAGCAGATCAGCGGTGTCGGTGAGCTTCTCGGCGGTCGCGTCAAAACGCTGCACCCCGCCATACACGCGGGGATCCTGGCGCGCGGAACACCATCGGATCGCGAGGAATTGGCGCGTGCTGGTTATTCACCTATCGAGATAGTCGTCTGCAACCTTTATCCTTTTCAGCAAACGATAGCCAGCCCAGGTGTCAGTCTACAAGATGCCATAGAGCAGATCGATATTGGCGGCGTGGCGCTTCTACGCGCCGCTGCCAAGAACTTTCTCAATGTCACGGTTGTTTGCAGTCCCGACGATTACCCGGCTGTACAGAAGGCCATCGAAAGCGGTGACGGGATCGATATCGCGCTGCGCAAACAGCTCGCCGTCAAAGTCTTCGCTTACACACGAGACTACGACACCGCCATACACGCCTTCATATCGCGTGAAATCGCACCGAACTTGAGCACCGATGCTCTTCCTGCCCAGCTCTCTATAGCAGCGCATCAGGTTCAGCCCCTTCGCTACGGAGAAAATCCGCATCAACAGGCGGCATATTACGCCTATGGGGGACACTCTGGATTATTGGGCGGGCAGCTCCTGGCCGGGAAAGAATTGTCGTACAACAACATACTCGATCTGGATGCCGCCTGGCGCGCCGTCAACAGTTTTGAGCGACCTGCCGTAGTGATCGTCAAGCATGTCAATCCAATTGGCATCGCCGCCGCGCCCGAGCTTCATCTCGCCTTTGTACAAGCTCGAGACTCGGATCCGATTTCGGCTTTCGGCGGGGTCATCGCCGTCAACCGTGCTGTCGATGCGGCGTTCGTCGAGGCGATGGGAACACTTTTCATCGAGGCAATCGCTGCGCCAGCATTTGCAGCACCGGCTGTGGAGCTGCTTCAGACTACGCGCAAGAACTGCAGACTGCTGCAGATCGCAGGCTCAGATGATAGATCTGGCTTCGAAATACGGTCGGTGCATCATGGTTTGCTTGTGCAGCGTGCAGATATCGGCGATCCTGATCACATGATCCTCAAAACGGTGACCAATCGCGCACCAAACACGCAAGAGATGGAGGCGCTCCGATTTGCGTGGCGAGCTGTCCAGCACGTCAAATCCAACGCAATCGTGATCGCTGGACAGAACGCCACATTCGGCATTGGTGGGGGTCTCCCAAGCCGCGTTGATGCCGTTCGACTCGCAATCGAAAAGGCTGGTGTTCGTGCAAGAGGTGCAGTGCTTGCCTCGGATGCTTTTTTCCCATTTCCCGACTCGATCGAACTTGCATCGGAGGCGGGCGTAACCGCCGTCATTCAACCTGGTGGTTCTATTCGCGACCAGCAGGCGATCGAGGCTGCCGATCGAGCTGGCATTGCAATGGTCTTCACTGGAGTGCGGCATTTTCGACATTGAGCTGTGGCGAACTTCAGCTCTCGCGATCTTTCCCCCTACCCCACCGTCATATGGGTCAACATTGAGGATAAAACCGTGGGCAGACGAGATAAAACAAACCTTGTCATCAAGACACGCAGATGATAGACTTTAGAGTAAAATGCCACTCTAGCTCAACGGCAGAGCAAACGCTTCGTAAGCGTTAGGTTGTGGGTTCAAATCCCACGAGTGGCTATTGCAATTGCCCGCATCCCTCATAATGGCTTGCGGGCAATTCTTTTGCCAGGTGGAATCCGCATGACTACACTTCGAAAACCCGTCACGATTGCAGTTGCGGGAGGATCTGGTTCGGGCAAGACGACAGTTTCGACCGCGATTCTGGATCGAGTTGGCAGCGACAAGATCGCCTATATTCCCCACGATGCCTATTACAAAAACCTGCGCGATCTGTCACCCGAGTCACAGCAAACGGTCAATTTTGATCATCCCGACTCTCTCGACACTCCGCTCATGATCAGTCACATCCGGCAGCTTCAAGCGGGTCAAGCGGTCGAGATCCCTGTCTACGACTTCACCCGCGATGAACGTTCGGTCATACGCCAGCCAATCGCCCCGCACCCTATCATCTTAGTCGAGGGCATCTTGGTACTAGCAGAACCAGATTTGCGCGCGTTGTTCGATATCAAGATCTTTGTCGATACCGACTCAGATCTGCGTTTCATCCGCAGGCTTCAACGCGATTTAGTAGAACGAGGACGAACCGCCGAGTCCGTGATCAAACAGTACTTGCGCACGGTTCGACCGATGCACTTAGAATTTGTTGAGCCGAGCAAACGCTACGCCGACGTGATCATTCCTGAGGGCGGCTTCAACACTGTGGCGATTGACATGGTCGCCGAGCGTATTCGCAGCCTGCTCACCCAGGCATAGGATTGACAGGCACGACAAATCGCTGCTACACTTTCCCGTAACCGGATAATGAACGATGTTGACCGGGCTTTTCGGTTCTCCACTAGCGTCAGAGAGTGCAGGTCAGAGGCTGTGAGCCTGCTCGCTATGAGGATCGAGTGTCCCCCGGGAGTCGCGCAGTCGAACGCTGAAACCAGTAGGCTGTGCCGGGTTCGCCCGTTAAAGCGTATCGAGCGTGTTCAGCCAATGCATTAGCGGCTGAGCAAAGCAAGGTGGTACCGCGGAAGTTGCCTCTTTCGTCCTTGTTCGACGGAAGAGGTTTTTTGTTTTACACAGACCAGATAGCGCATCTGGGTCGTTGGAGTGTGCAATGTCCGGTATGAGCAATGATACGAGCAGCTTCTACGATGCGATCGCAGAGTACTATCCCTATTTCTACCGTGACTGGGAAACTCAACTTCAGCGCGAAGGGTTGGGGCTAAAGGCGATTTTCCGCAACCGGGGCATCAGCACGATCCTTGATGCTTCTTGTGGAGCTGGGGCACAGGCGATTCCCCTTGCTATGCTAGGTTACGAGGTGACAGCCTGTGACCCAAGCGCCGGTATGCTGAGAAAACTTGAAGAATTTGCCTTGGATTACGGAGTACTGTCCAAGCTTCGACACGCACAAGCCGACTTCGCAAGCTTGCCCCATGTGTTTCCTGGGCCTTTTGATGCCGTCATCAGCAAGGGTAACGCATTACCTCACCTGCTCTTCGACCACGAGATCGAAATCGCGCTGCGCAACCTCCATGCGCTGCTGCGGCCGGGTGGAACTTTGGTCTTGGGGATGCGGGATTTTGAGCCTTTCATGCGCGACCGGCCTCGTTTTCTGCCAGGCTTCATTCACGACTTGGGAAATGACCAAGAACTGATCACATTCGATATCTGGGAGTGGGAAGACGGCCCACCGGTTATCGCAACTCAGAGTTTATACATCGTATGCGGTACTGACGACGACTATCGCACGATCAGGCGGAGGGTGCGCTATCGGCCGCTGACAACCGATGAGGTCAAAGTAGTGCTGCTCGAAGTCGGATTTGAAGATGTCATCGACCAACCCGATCGTGCAGAACGTGTGCTCATCGCGCGCAAACCGTTATCCGCTGGAAGCTGACACGACCTATCTGACTGAGATTGAGGATAAGAGTGATGCGTCGACAACCAATGCCCAAGAACTTCGATTTTGCGGAAGCAGAGAGCCGTCTCTATCGGTGGTGGGAGCATAAAGGCTGGTTCAAGCCGGAAGCCGTTGGGCCCGATGCTGAACCGTATGTTATCAGCATGCCGCCGCCTAACGTCACTGGCGCGCTGCACATCGGCCACGCACTCTTTGTCACCCTTGAAGACCTCATGATCCGCTATGAACGAATGCGAGGCAAAGCCGCTTTGTGGGTTCCCGGCACCGATCAC
>CAYTME010000002.1:65354-82586 GCA_964438415.1 uncultured Pleurocapsa sp.
ATTGCGACTCAGCTTCAAGTGGAGAATATGCTGCGCAAAGAGGGCACGAGCCGGCAAGAGATCGGTTACGACGCATTTCTCGAGCGTACTTGGGCTTGGAAGGAACAGTTCGGCGGCACGATCATTTCTCAACTGCGTCGCCTGGGCGCTAGCTGTGACTGGGATCGGGAGCGTTTTACGCTCGATGAAGGTCTTTCAGCGGCGGTTCAGCACGTCTTCATCACCTTGTATGAGCAGGGTCTAATCTATCGCGGCCCTCGCTTGGTCAATTGGTCTCCGGGGTTGCAGACTGCTGTCTCTGATCTCGAGGTCGTCCGTGAGGAGGAAGACGGCAAGCTCTATTTCTTCAAGTATCCCTTGGAGAATGGAGAGCACATCCCTGTTGCAACCACGAGACCGGAGACGATTCTGGGCGATACCGCAGTTTGTGTGCACCCAGATGATGCTCGCTACCGCCATCTCATCGGGGAGTACGCGCTCGTACCGATGTTGAATCGACGTATACCGATCATCGCAGACGAGTATGTCGACCGCGAATTCGGTACCGGAGCGCTCAAGATCACACCTGCCCACGATTTCAACGATTACGAGCTGTACAAACGTCACGGTCTCGACATCATCAATGTGATGAATCAAGACGCGACCATGAATATCAATGCCGGACCTTACGCCGGCCTCGATCGCTTCGTCTGCCGCGAGCGGCTGTGGGCAGATATGGAGGCCGCTGGTCTGACGCTGCGTGTGCAGCCGCACCGGTATGTCGTGCCGCGCGCCTTTCGTGGCAACGAGATCATCGAGCCGCTTCTAAGTGAGCAGTGGTTTGTTCGCATTCAACCGTTGGCTGAAAAAGCGATCGCTGCTGTGCGCTCTGGACAGATCAAGATCGTTCCCGAGCGGTTTGAGAAAGTGTATTTCCACTGGCTCGAAAACATTGAGGATTGGTGTGTCAGTCGACAGCTCTGGTGGGGACACCGAATTCCTGCCTGGTATGGGCCCGCGGGTGAGCTGCATGTCGGCAAGCAGCCACCAGACGATGGCCGCACTTGGAGGCCTGAACTCGATGTGCTCGATACCTGGTTCAGCAGCGGCCTCTGGCCTTTCAGCACGTTGGGATGGCCAGAACAGACAGAGGACTTCAAGCGCTTCTATCCCACCCAGATGATGGAAACTGGCTACGATATCCTCTTCTTCTGGGTCGCACGTATGATCATGATGGGGTTGTGGTTCACCGGCGAAGCGCCATTCAAAACCGTCTACCTGCATGGTTTGGTGCGTGACAAAGACGGCCGCAAAATCAGTAAGACGCTGGGCAACGTGATTGACCCAATCGAGTTGATCGAGAAATATGGAGCCGATCCCCTGCGTTTTACGCTCGCGACCGGCAGCACACCGGGGAATGACATCAATCTTGACCCTGCACGGGTGGAACGCAATTGGAAGTTCGTCAACAAGATTTGGCAGATGGCGAATTTCATCACACAAAACTTGGGTGATGAGCCTACACCTGCGCTGCCTGCCCAGCCTGATGCGCTCGACCTGCCCTCGCAGTGGATACTGAGCCGACTGCATTCGCTCATTGGCTTGGTGCAGCGCCTCTTCGACACACACCAATACGGCGAAGCAGGCCGCCAGATCGACGAATTCTTGTGGAGTGAGTTTGCCGATTGGTATATCGAAATCAGTAAACATCCGCTCTACAACGGTACGCCAGAGACAGCGCAGTCCGCGCGCGCAGTCCTATTATATGTGCTCGAGACGAGCTTGAGGCTTCTCCACCCATTCATGCCGTTCGTGACCGAGGAGATCTGGCGCTATCTTGCACCGGAAGATAAGCCGCTGATCCTGGCCAGTTGGCCCCAGGTTCAGAGTCGTTTTATCTCAGCCGAAGCAGAACGCAAAATGGGAATGCTAATGGAGCTTGTGCGCGGGCTTCGGTTGGCTCGTGAGCAGTACGGCGTCGAGCCAGGTCGAAAAGTCAGCATCGTTGTCGATCCTGGAACCCAGGCCGAATTGATTGACGAGACGCGATACTTGTTCAGTCGCCTTGCCAACGTCGATCGCGTTGACCTGCTGCCCTCAGGACACCGCGCGCCAGAAAAAGCCGCGGCAGTTGTTGCCAGCGATGTGACGGTGTATCTACCATTGGCTGAACTGATAGATATCGAGGAAGAACGCGAGCGGCTGATCAGAGAACGCGAGAAGCTGCAATCTCAAATAGCACGCTCGCAGGCCATGCTGTCCAATGACCAGTTTATTCAGCGCGCTCGCAGCGATGTTGTCGATCGAGAGCGAACGAGGCTGAATGATTTGCAAGCAGCGCTAACTCAGCTCGATGAACGTCTCACAGCCCTTGAAGCCATGCGTTGAGTCTTGCCCACTAGGATCATCCCGATCTCGCGCGAACGCTCGGCTCGCCTGTATAATCACCTAACAAACGGCGAGCCGAGCGCTTTGAGGATTGGGACAGAGATTGCCTCCTACGTACAAGCAATGTCCGATTTGTGGGACATCAGCGCATCACAATGCGGCTGTTTGTCCCACCTGCGGAACGACATTGAGCGATGTAAGTCTTATAACCAATGACTCCCCGAGCCGTCAAACACGAACGCCTAACTATGACTCTCTGCAGGGAGATGCTGACCTCTACGAGGGGATGCTCGACCGGCGTGGTGGAACACTCCTCTTTGGCGGAGTGCTGACAATCGCGCTGGTAGGCTGCATCGCTTTGATCGTGATCTTTGGCAGCCAGTTTCTGTCGACCATGGGTGCACCGCTCGGTATCGCTACACCGTCCATAACGCCTATCCCGACGCGGGACAGCGCAGCAGATATGCCGGCCTTGGCGACGGCACCTTTGATCGTGACAAACACGCCGCGTCCCACTCCCAGTTTCGCTACAGTCACGATCGCGCCGCCTACTGAGACCATGACACCGACCCCAGGACCGTGTATCCGTCAAGTCAGAGCTGGAGACACACTGTTCGGCCTTGCTGCAAGCTGTGGACATCGCGATCTCGCGATCATCGAGGCAATTGTGGCGACCAATGGTCTCTCTGCCCCCGAGTCGATCCGCGCCGGTCAAGAAGTCATCATACCCTGGCCCACAGCGACGCCAGACCCAAACCAGCCCGATGTCCCCACCGAAGCGGCCCTCGGCGTAGACGGATCAAACGCTGTTGTCCAAGTCGTCGACAGTTCCGCGCCCTTGATGGGGGTAATGCCGACCGAGACGCTCCAACCAGGTGTCATGTGGCATACTGTACAGTTGAATGAGACGATGCTTTCGATTGCATACCGCTATGGGGCTAATGCCGAAATCTTGTCGCAGTTGAACCCTCAAGTGCCATTTCTCCAATGTGACTTCAGTTTAGACTCTGGTGGGCCGCGCTGCATCGTCCAACTCTACGAGGGGCAGCGCATCCGTGTGCCCGCGCCGACCCCAACCCCAACGATTCCCCCTACGCCGTCTGGGAGCGAAACGCCAACGCCAAGTGCGACATCAACTTTCAACGCTCCAAATGCCCTCAGCCCCGGCGATCGAGCACTATTCCAGCGCGACCAGCTCATTACACTGCGCTGGGTTACAACCGGCACGCTTGGCCCAAATGACATCTATCGCGTGAGGGTTCGCGATCGCACGAGTGGACAGGAATATATCGGAGATACCCGAGAACTCTTCTTCATCGTACGGCCGGAATGGCAGGGCACAGATGCGCGCCGGCATGAGTTCGAGTGGTCGGTCAGCGTTATCAATCTCAATCGACCTGAAACACCAATCTTCACCACCGAAACACGAATGTTTCTTTGGGAAAGCACGGGGACGATCAACCCATGAGGTTCAAGCTGAATGTGGCGGTCGCGCTCATTTGCTCGTTCACGATCCCGCTCGCGAGCTGTGCAAATCCACCTATCAATCCGACTCCTACGGCATTAGTCGAAGCGTTGTCCACGTCTACCTCGACCAGCACACCTACCGCCAATCCGACGCCATCACCGACCCAACCCGTTCAAGCGATCCCGACCGACATTCCAGCCTCACCGACGCCCACAGAGATACCTTTTACCCCGACACCATCGGTCGTCGAGTATGTTATCCAGCCTGATGACACGCTGATCTTTATCATCCGCCGGTATGGCTATCGAGACTTGAACGTGCTTGATGATGTGGTGCGTCTGAATCCGAATATGACCAGCGCCGATCGGCTGCCACCGCCCGGAAGTACAATTCTGATCCCGCTGCCGACATTGACGCCTACTCTGGCAAGCGATGCGCTAACAGCGACGCGCGCGGCTGGTGTGCCTGTTGTACAGCTCCCGGTTGAAACGATCATCACTCAACACACCGTACGCGAGGGAGAAACCATTATCGGTATCGCTGAGCAGTACCGCACGACACTGCGCATACTCAGCAACCTCAATCCCTCCATCTTCTTCAGCGGCTGCAATTTTGCAAATCCCAGCGGTGGGCCAGACTGCCGCGTGTTCCTGGAGGTCGGACAAAGCATCAACGTCCCAGCTCCGACGCCGACGCCGACCTTGTCACCGACACCATCTGGCAGCGAAACTCCCACCCCAACCCCAACACGGGATGCGCCCTTGGTCAGCTTCCCACCACGCGACGCTGTCATTCGAGCATCAACTTTCACCCTACAATGGGTAAGTGTTGGCATTCTTGAACCTCAGCAGGTCTATCTGGTTCAGATCGAGAACTTGACAACCGGCACACTCTTTAACGACGTCACGCGCGCAACCTCTTACCAACTGCCGGCTGCCCTCGCACCGACAGGTGGAACAGTGCAGCAGTATCGCTGGCGTGTCTCAGTCGCACAGCTTAACGAGGCACAGGTGTATGCCCTTGTCGGTGCTGAAGGTCAATGGCGCGCTTTCGCCTGGCAAACTGGCTGAATTCTCAACCGCCCATGCGACCAAATTCTCGTTCGAGCTGTTCACTGCTCATATGAATCATCGTAGGCCGTCCGTGGGGGCACGTCAGCGGGGTGTGGCAGCGCTCTAGCTGCTTCAGCAGGCTCTGCATCTGCTCTTGGCTGAGGATTTGCCCAGCTTTGACCGCCGCTGTCTTGCAGACACGGACGACTATTCTGTCCTCGATTGTTCCTTGTCCCGGTTTGCTGCCCGCGGATAGATCTTCGAGAATGCTGCCCATCACATGTGCGGGATCTCGGTCGGCGAGCAGCGCAGGTACTGCGCGAATGATAAATGTGTTCGGCCCAAACAGCTCGAGGTCGAAGCCGAGGGCGCGCAGATCGGCTAAATTATCCTCAAGCAGACGCGCTTCATCGAGACTCACATGCAGGGTCTGCGTCCCAAGCGCATATTGGGCGATCGCCCCCTCCTTTTCGCACGCTTCCATAAACTGTTCGTACAAGATGCGTTCATGAGCGGCATGTTGGTCGATCAGGTACAAACCAGCCGGCCCCTCGGCCACAATGTAGCTTGCGGCAATTTGGCCGATAACTCGCAGCATAGGCAGGGTCCGAGGTTTGGCGGGAGTTCCAGGCCCAGTCGGTATTGCAGTTGGGTCGTCATCGTTCCGATCTGGTCTTTGTCGACGTGCATGCTGACCCAGCGTGTCGAGTTCTAAATCGAGGTCAAGTTGGGCGGTCTCGTAGGGGCCGCCCCAGGTTTTTTGTTCCGATCCTGCACGCGAGAAGCGACCAGCCGGCACATGTGGCGTCCCGGCTTGTTCGATGACTGCGCGCCGTACAGCGCGCTGTACAGCCGCAAATACTGCATCGCTGTCACGAAAGCGCACTTCAGCTTTGGTCGGATGCACATTGACATCGACTTCGTCAGGGGGAACGCGTATCAGCAAGACCGCAATCGGGTATCGTCCAGTCATCAAGAGCGTGTGGTAGGCTTGGACAACCGCGAAAGTCAGGCTGCTATCTTGTACCCATCGGCCATTCACAAACAACGTGATGCGAGATCGGTCGGCACGGCTGAGGCTCGGTGCAGACGCAAAGCCAGACACCTGAATGCGGTCTTTTTCGCTGCTGACAGCGAGCATCTCCTTGCTGTGATCCAATCCGAGCGCTGCGGTCAATACATCCGCTAGATTTCCGCTGCCATGCGTCCGAAATACCTCACGTCCGTCGATCTCTAGGATGAAACGGATCGACGGGTACGCCATTGCGTATCGGCTGACAACGGCGCTTATCTGCCGCTTTTCCGTGTTCTCGCTCTTGAGAAATTTCAAACGGGCGGGCGTATTGAAGAATAAGTGCTCAACCACAACAACGGTGCCGGCAGGTGCACCCACAGAGTGACAGTCGATAATCTGTCCGGCCTCCACCCGCACACGCGTGCCCGCTGCCTCGCCGACATTCCGTGTCGTCAGTGTGACACGGCTGACCGCGGCGATACTAGCAAGCGCTTCACCACGAAAGCCTAACGTCTGCAAGCGATCAAGGTCTTGTATCTCGCGCAGTTTGCTGGTCGCATGACGTAGGAAAGCTGTCCTGACTTCGCTGTTTCTAATACCATGGCCATCATCAGCGACTTGTATCCGTCTGCGTCCATCGCCTTCGATACCGATGTGGATCTGCCGCGCTGAAGCATCGATGGCATTCTCCACCAATTCTTTCACCACCGAAGATGGTCGCTCGACAACCTCACCTGCAGCTATTTGGGCGACCACTGCCTCTGGCAGCACCTCTATGCGCATCGCGATCTCCTCGCGCAAACAGCCCGTCACACACGAACATGCGTGCGAACCATCATAATACGTCTTCGAGCGTGTCGCAATTCGACATCTTCAGCTCACCCGCACCGATGTTACTGGCAGTGCAATAAAAAAGGTGCTCCCCTCCCCTAACGTGCTTTCCACCCAAACACGGCCACCGTGCTGCTGCGCCACGCTGCGCACGATGAATAATCCCAAGCCGCTGCCTTTGATCTTCTTGAATTCTTCCCGCTCCACGCGCGAATGCTTTTCAAACAGCCGCTGTTGATCTTTCACGTCGATGCCCAAGCCATTATCACGCACACTGATGATCACTTCGCTCTCATCCCGAGTGACGCGTACCTCGACTCGCCCTCCATCAGGCGTATATTTCATGGCGTTATCGAACAAATTGGCGATAGCTCTTCGAATCATGTTGTGATCGGCCAAGATCACGGGCACATCTTCCGCGACGGCAACTTGAACCGATAAATTCGGTTTATCGAGAGGCATGGGATAGGCTTCGACGATACGTCTGGTCACATCTCCCGGGTCGATTGGCGTTAGGTTCATCTCGTAAAAGCCGGTGTCTGGATCAAAACGACCCGCATCTTGGATATTCTCGACCAATCCCGTCAGTGTCGAGAGAGCGTTTGTGATTTTCGCAATGTAGTACCGCTGAATGTCAGTTAAGTCCCCAACTGCTGGCTGCTCCAAAATATTGCAGAAGCCGACTGCAGCCGCCAGAGGGGAGCGCAAATCGTGAGAGATCAACCGGATGAATTCCGCCTGGCTGCGCGCAAGCCGGTGCGTTTCGGTGTAGTCTTGTAGGGTCAATAGCCATCCGATCTGGTCGCTTCCGCTGTTCACTCGCTCGACACGCGGCCGGTAGAGTGTGGCCCCATCGGGAGACCATTCAACATCGTGTTTTCCTGTCCGGAGCCAGCGCTCTACAACATCACCATACCGAAGTTTACTCAGCAGGGGTGTTGGCTCCATGTGCATATTGAACATCGTGTTCGCAGCCGCATTGTACATGGCGACTTTATGCAATTGGTCAATTAGCAGAACCGGCGTGCTGACGGCTTCAACCAGTACTTTCAGCCAGACGGACGCATGAGTTATAGACATTAATCGCAATCCCGTATTCACAGTGCGCAACACACATATGCTAACACCAGTAGCATACCACTGCCTTCACCCAACAACTTCACGTATCGGAGGGTCTCTTCTGACCTGGTGAGCTTATCGCTTCTCTACGAGCGTTGTATGTTATACTCGAATCAAACGATGTGTTTAGGCAGTGGCTGATTGGCGCATATCACTGAGGTCCCATGGGCGAGCGTATTCTCGTAGTAGACGATGATCTCGATAGTTTGAAACTGATCGGTTTGATGCTGCAGCGGAATGGCTACGAGGTCTCGGCAGCCAATACCGGTGCACAAGCGCTGATGAAGGCTGGTGCCGAACAACCTGATCTTATCATTCTGGACGTGATGATGCCGGATATGAATGGTTATGATGTTTGCCGGCGTCTGCGCGCCAATGCTGAAACTAAGCAAATCCCGATCATCATGTTCACGGCCAAGACCTTGATCGACGATAAAGTCGCTGGTTTCGAAGCCGGTGCGGATGATTACCTGACAAAACCCACACATCCGTCAGAGCTTGCGTCACGGGTCAAGGCAATTTTGTCGCGGACTGCTCACCGTCGCCAGCGCGGACGCCAAAACGTATCCATTGGCCTAATCGGCGCGAAGGGCGGCGTAGGCACAACCACGCTGGCGCTCAACCTTGCGACAGCGCGTGTGCTGGCTGGTGAGAATGCTGTACTTGCAGATTTCCGCCTCGGAGCCGGTATTATTGGTTTGTCGCTTGGGTTTCCACAGGCAGCAGGTATGGCCAGCATCCTTGCCCACACGGCCCATGAGATCACCCCACGATTGGTCGAGAGCCAGCTTGTTGCCCACAATTCCGGTCTGCGCGCCCTCACCTCATCAACTTCTGCACGGGAAATGCAGCAGAACGTATCCACTGACGCCGCGGTCGCTACTGTCCGTGCGCTGCGACAGCTTGGACGTCCCTTGGTCGTCGATCTAGGCTGCGGTCACACACCGATCAACGGCAGTTTGCTGCGTGAGATGGATCAGATTATCCTTGTCTCCGATAATCATCCTATTTCGCTAATGATGGCGCGGGAGCTTGGCCGTGAGCTTGCCAGTTGGGATGATGGCGGGGCCGATCATCTCCATTTCGTCATCGTTAATCGCTCACAGCCTGCTCAACAGCTCGCACTTGCCGACATTGAGCGTCTTGCAGGGCATCCAGTTCGAGCGATGCTTGCACCCGGCGCTGAGTTAATCTTGCAAGCGCTGCAGGCGCGTGTGCCTGCCGTCATCGCTCAGCCGGCGGCTATGTATTCCAGTCAGGTGATAAAACTCGCCGAAGAAATCAGCGCCCGTTTACAAGATCCGGGCCGCTCAGTCGTCTTTCAATAAGCAGTACAGGAAGTTGCGGCATATCTCTCAGCTTTGATCTATAATCAAATAATGAAGGAATATGATCCGATCGTAAGGTTGGCGGTGATGCTGCGCGACGCTCAAAGAGCTGTATGCTTGACGGGCGCTGGCATCAGCACGCCATCCGGTATCCCAGACTTCAGAAGCTCGGAAAGCGGTCTGTGGTCGCAGGTAAATCCGATGGAAGGTTTCGGCAAAACCCCCGAGCTTTCTTCGACTGGGTCTATCCCCTTGCTCGATTGATGCTTGATGCAGAACCCAATGCCGCACATCGGGCGATCGCCCAGTTGGAACAGACGGGACGTTTGCACGCTACCATCACACAAAACATCGACATGCTTCATCAGCGCGCCGGCAGTCAGGTTGTCTACGAACTGCATGGGCACTTTCGTGAAGCAACGTGCTCACACTGTTTTACCGTGTTTCCCGGTATTCCACTCCTCGAGCAGTTTGTCAGCGATCAAGAGGTGCCGCGCTGTCCTTACTGCCGCGGTGTGATTAAACCCAACGTCATTCTCTTTGGGGAACAGCTTCCTTTGCAAACACTGCGCGCATCGCAAGATGCGGCACGACGCACCGATCTGATGATGGTGGTCGGTACCTCCTTAGAGGTAGCCCCTGCTAGCGATCTGCCACACCTCGCTCGCCGACATGGCGCAAAGTTGGTCATCATCAATCTTGAAGCTACGGAATTCGATCGCGTGGCCGACCTCGTCATCCGGGAGGATGCGGCGCTTGTACTGCCCGAAATCGTGCGCTATTTGGAGGCGGATGCGTGACATCTTTGGGAAATGATCTGGCGTGGGAGTTTCTCCAGCAGCGCATGCGGCGCTACGAGCGTGTGTTGGAGATCAGTCAGCAAATCACGGCGACGCTCGATCACAACGCCCTCCTGAGACAGATCGTGCAGGCGGCGAGCGAATTAACCGAGTCGGAAGCTGCATCTATACTTCTCCTCGACTCGGCCAGTGGTGAACTGCGCTTCGAGATGGCCTCCAATATGTCAAAGGCAGAACTCGAGCGCATTGTCGTGCCAATCGAAAACAGCATTGCCGGTTGGGTCGTGACGCATGGACAGCCTCGGATCATCCATGATACCAGGCTGGAAAAAGGCTTCTTTCAGAATGTGCAGGACCAAACTCAGGTCGTGACGCGAAATCTGCTGGCTGTGCCGCTACGCTCGCATCGCGGTCAGGTCATTGGCGCACTCGAGGCGCTAAACAAAAAGGATCAACGCCGCTATGATGACGATGACGTGCGCACTTTGATGCTTGTGGCGCTGCAAGCCGCGATCGCGATTGAAAACGCGCGCCTGTTTCAACAAAGTGATTTCATGGCGGAAATGGTTCACGAGCTGCGTACCCCGCTGGTTGCCTTGAAAACAAGCGCTGCGCTGCTTCTACGCCCAGATTTACCTGCCGACCGTCACGACGACATCGTTCGCATGTTTCAAGCCGAAACCGATCGCCTGATCCGCCTGACATCCGATTTTCTCGACCTGGCTCGTCTGGAAAGTGGCCGAGCCAAGCTCGAAATATCGGATATCGCTCTTGACAGCCTCGTGGATGAGTGTGTCGAAATCGTCAAGCCCCAAGCCTCGGAGCGGGGCATACGTATCGAAGCCCAGGACGTCCCCTTAATCGTGCGCGCTGACCGAGGCAAAATTAAGCAGGTGATCCTTAACTTACTGACCAATGCTGTCAAATACAACGTCGACGCTGGCCGCGTTTCTGTGAATCTCGCGCGTGTGAAATCGGATCAGATTGAGTATGGCCAGGTGGCGGTCGCCGACACCGGCTTGGGCATCTCACACGACAACCAGAAACGCTTGTTTCAGAAATTCCATCGCATCCCCGATACAACGGGATTCGCGCAGGGGACTGGACTTGGGCTGGCGATATCGCGCCATATCGTCGAGGCGCACGGCGGCGAAATCTGGCTGGAAAGTGAAGTCGGTCGCGGTTCGGTGTTCTATTTTACACTCCCGATGGTGCACTAGGGCTGCAGCAGGATTTTGAGTTTCCCAGCTTGCCGGGCGGCATCGAACGCCTCGGCTGCAAGCCTCAGCGGATACACAGTTTCGATCATCGACTCTACATCGACCAAACGATACCGCAGCATTCGCAGTGCCGAGGTGAATGGACCGCAGCGGCTGCCGATGACTTGAATTTCGTTGACCACTATCTGTGCCATATCCACCTGCGGTATCTTGCCATATGTGCTTTTCAGCACCAACTTGCCTCGCGGTGCCACCCAGCGCAGGGCCTGTTCCAGACCGTCCGCTGTCCCAGTACAGTCGATTACAACAGGCACCGACCTCGCAGCGACATCATCGGCGTGAACAGCCCGTATTCCCCACTGCCGGAGCAGTTCGGCAGGCCTTGGCTGGCGTACCACCACGCGCACATCGGCACAGGTCAAGCGAAGCACCTGCGCAGCGAGCAGCCCCAATTTACCGGCCCCGATCACCAAACACGGTGTTCGCTCCTGCAGATGCACCTGTTCCAGAATCTGCAAACAAGCGGCCAAAGGCTCGGTGAAGACGGCGCTGCGGTCGGGTATCGAATCATCAACTTCGTGGAGGTTCTGGAGAGGCAGCCGCACATATTCGGCGAACACACCATTATAATCGTGTATCCCCAACGCTCTCCGATGGCGGCAGTGGCTGTGGCTGCCTTGGAGGCACATATCGCACACGCCATCCGTAATGTTTATCTCGCCGACAACACGCTTTGACAGCCACTCAGCCGGCCCATCGACCACTTCGCCGACAAACTCATGACCCAGTATTCCGCTAAAGTTGGCATACCCCTTGATGATCTCAAGATCGGTGTTGCAGATTCCCGCAAGCCGAACGCGTACGAGCGCCTCATGATCGCGGTCGATGCTCGGAACCTGAACATCGTCAGACACACGTAAGCTGCCATCGAACATCACAGCGCGCATGCGGATCATCAACTTTCTGTGGCAGCGGTTGTACGCAGCCGCCGAGTGAATGGCAGCTCACCCTTCTCCCACGCCACGAGCAGGGGCACAGCGATAAAGATCGACGAATAGGTGCCGGTGAGCAAGCCTATGAAAAGGATGATGACAAACTGGCGAATGCTTTCCCCACCGAACAGCATGATCGCGATCATGATGAAGAAAGCGTTGAGCTGGGTTGCTAATGAACGATGGATGGTCTCCAAAATGCTTCGGTTGACGATCGCTTCATATGGCTCGCCAAGATAACGGGGGATGTTCTCGCGGATGCGATCGAACATGACAATCGTGTCTTGGATTGAGAAACCGACGACCGTCAGCAAGGCACTTAAGAAAAGAGCATCCACTTCCCACCCAAGCAGCAGGCCTGCCAGAGACATCGCCCCCGCCACCACTAACACATCATGCAGCATTGCAGCGATAGCGCAGAAACCATAGCGTACGGCTTTGGGTACGGTTCGAAACGCTATCAGAATGAATCCCGTCACAACGACCGACGCCGCGGCCACTGCGAATAATGCTGCTTGGGTAGCCTCTTGGCCGATTGTTGCTGAGATCGCTTCCACGCGCAGCGCATCTTCATTTACTGGTGCGATTTCATTGAGCCCAGCCACGATCTGCGTCGTCACAGACTCGTCCTGAAAATCCGCTCGGATCGACCAGCGATACTCTTGAGAGTCACCCAATCGCTGGATCAACGGATTGTCATTGCCGAAACGTGTGAACACCTCGCGGATGTTAGACTCGGTTGCGCCGTCCTCTTGGAACTGCACCTCATACAGGCTGCCGCCTTCAAAGTCGATGCTCAAGCGCAGCAGCACGCCGGTTGTTGCCAGTGAGTAAAGCATGATGGCGATGCCGACCAGAATGAATGCGCCGGACAGGGAAAAATACAGACGGCGCTTCTGCACAATGCTAAACATGGGGTGCCCTTCTCTCGACTAGACGCCGAGCAGCCATTGGCGCTGTGTCACTGGCTGTCGCAAAACGGCCAGCAGCAGATGGAGGAATGTGCGTGTGACCACCACCGCCGTGAACAGGTTGACGACAAGGCCTATGGCCAATGTCACTGCAAAGCCGCTGACCACACTAGCCCCGGGCGTTTGACCAAACGTGAACAGGATGGCGCAGATGATGATGGTGGATAAGTTCGAGTCGCGGATAGACTGCCATGCTCGGTCAAACCCCGCCGTCAACGCAGTGTCGATCGGCCGACCAGCTCGCAGTTCTTCTTTGATGCGTTCAAAGATCAGGATGTTGCCGTCCACTGCCGTGCCTATCGAAATCAGGAAACCCGTGATCGCAGGTAGGGTAAGAGTCACAGGTATCAGCTTGAACAGCGCGAGGTTGAGCACGATAAAAACGAGCAGCGCGAGATCGGCGGCGATACCTGGCACTCGGTAGTAGATGACCATAAATGTCAGCACCACGATCACGCCGATAATGCCCGCTCGGATACTCAAATTAACCGACTCTTGGCCAAGAGTCGCGCCGACCCGTTCGCGCCCCTCAACACGCAGCGGGATGGGCAGCGCGCCCGAGCGGAGTTGTAAGGCAAGTTGTCGAGCCGAGTCTTCGTTAAAATTCCCGCTGATGACGCCGCCCGTATCGAGCCTATCACGGATGTAAGGCGCAGATAACACGACGCCATCGAGCACGATGGCCATTGGCTGTCCGATGTTTGCCTGCGTATACGGCCCAAAGATATCCGCGGCCTCTCGTTTTAGCTCAAAGTTGATCACCCACTCAAGTTGTTGAAGCTGAGCTGCAGCGGATTGGAGCGACGCGCCGGTGATGACAGTCTCAAACGGCTGGCCTGTCGTCGGGTTCACGAGCCTGATTGGTTGATCGCCAGCGGGTTCAACTTCAACTTGCCTAGCTTGATCGATACGGAGCTGCTCGGTGGTGAGAATGGGCTGTCCGATCAAGGCCTCAACCTGGCCGGCGTTCAAGCCGGAGAAGCTCACGAACTCCAGCAGTGCCGTCTGGCGGATCGTATCGATCGCTCGCTGCGGGTCGGTTACGCCCGGCAGCTCTACGAGAATACGATCTGCCCCCTGCACCTGAATGGTAGGTTCGCTGACACCGAGCGCATTCACTCGCCGGCTCACGTTGTTGGCTGCTTCTCGCAAATCGTCGATGGTGAAGGAACCAGGAGGCAGCTCGGATTGAAGCAGTACGCGCAGCCCGCCCACCAGATCGAGACCGAGGCTCTGACGCACATCTACGCGAATATCGGCTTGACAGTCGTCGTTCAGGTCGAGGTGTACACCTTGCGGTGGTATATCCTCTGGACGCTCGTAACACCCACTATCGATATTGGAAAGTACAGTATCGGGTAGGCTGACCCATACCGCAAATGCTGTAATCAAGACGATCAAGACAAACCAACGAATGTGGGCCGCCATTCATGACCTTTCGCGGGGTACTGACTGCACTTTGAGAATTGGATTTGCCACTCTCATTCAGGCGCGTTGAATTATTCTTTCGCGGATGGGTGATGTGCGCAAGATCACGTCTGATCTCCGCCTGTCCGCTGGGCTTTTTGGACATTCTCTGCGAGCTGGGCAGGATCAAAAGGCTGCATCAGCGACATTGATATGACGCGGATAATTACTCCGGGTGCGATCTCAAGATGTGTGATGCCTAGCTCTGTGTCAATGTGAACGACGCGGCCGACAATGCCTCCAAAAGTGATCATTTCGTCGCCCTCGCGCAGGGTTTGAACGTAACGCTGGCGCTTCTGGAAATCGCGCTGGCGTGGAAATATCACCAACGACCAATAGGCACCCAAACCTAAAATGATCACGACTGCAAACAAGATTGACTGTTCCATGCGCTCCTCACCCGCTTCGTTCGCAGTCGCATTATAACTGTATGACGGCCCCTGACCAATGTGAAAACACGCACTTGGCTTGATCGGTTGAGAGTCAGTGCCTACAATACAGGCTGGGTGACCTTCACAGCTCACTCCTGTTGAATGCGTTCGGAAGGATACGCGATGCGAATTTTCGTGCAGGGAACGATCTGTGTGCTTGTTCTGGCCATTCTCTCATGGCCGCTGCACTCTCTGTCCGCGGGTGAGCGAGTCATCAGTATCAATGGCGATGGCAGCGCCGTTTGGTTCATCAGCGGCGAGCCAACGCTGGTGATGAACGGTTTCGACCTGCAGGCTTTTGGCGTATCTAATCCTGCGTTTATCGATCGGGTCAGCATTGTTGTAGATGCCGCTGTACCAGGCGCGCCGGTCGATGTCGTCATTTACGAAGACTCCAATGGTGGATCGCCTGTTGACGCTGTGCTCGTCGGCCGAACGAGCGTGAATATTGCACAGGCAGGTGTCTTCACAGCGGTTTTCCCGACACCGGTGACAGTCTCGCAGCGAGCGGTTTGGGTTGGCTTCTATCTTCCGGTGAATTTTCGTTTTGTCGCTGATACGTCCGGTTCGTCAGTTTTGACATATTGGGCTTGGACGCCAAACGCGACCTTCGATTTGGCTAACCTCGCGTCCGCTGCTGTATTCGGGCCTGCAGATGGCACCGCACCGGTCAATATCAATCTCAATGGTAAGGCTCGAATCACGTTTGAAGCGTCCGCATCTCCTGCTGGGGCAGCGAGCACACCCGCGGCAGTCGTGACCCAGCTCCCTCCTGGCCCTGCTGGTGGCGATCTCTCGGTGTTGAGAGCATTTCCGGGCTGTGGACAGGTACTGTATGATACTGCCGATGAATTTGTCACTTATGGTGACGCAATCGATGTGCATTGTGCGATTGTGGCATCGTTCAATGCGTCGGCATCTCCCGCGGGTTACGATCGGCGTGGTGATTTGTACGATATCATCGTCTTCAAGAGTGGTGGCCGTGTGCTCACCGAACGGCTTGAATATCCCGTCACACACTGTATCCGTCCAAGTGCTGGCGACCTGCCAAGCGCGGTTATCGGCGTAGCGTGGGGTTCTCCACGTGTCTGGCGGCTTCAGCCTACGCAGCGATTTGGCGACCTAATCTGTGCCGATCTGCGGAGAGGTGGTAACCTTAGCTACTTTGTACCGAACGGGCTGCCTACGGCGACGCCAGGTGCGCCGTAGATCAGCTTGCAGCAAAAACAGAGAAATCATCCATGCGTGTTGTGACGAATGACAAGCTTGCTCGGCGTAATCGGCAGGTTGCTCAGTATCTCTTTTTCGCAAGCTTTGGTCTGCTGGGTCTGGGTCTATTCGTCAGCGGTCGGCAGGTTGCGCCAGAAAGTGAGACTGATGTCGCGCTTGGGTTTGTGATTCCCCCGCTCGTTCTGATCTTGGCCTACAGCGCAACATTCATTTCTGTCAGGATGACCAATCTCTGGGTGCGGAAGCCTCGTCCAGAGGATGCGCTTCGGGACAGCCTCAAGGGTATCAATCCAAAATCCGTTCTGTACAGTTACTATCACTTCCCTGCGCGCCATGTGTTGATCTGCCCTCAGGGTGTGTTCGCGATAGTAACCCGCTATCAGGATGGGCGTATTTCAGTTAAGGATGATCATTGGCGTACGCAGCGAGGTTTTGCGGGTCAGCTCGCTGCGCTGTTCCGCTTTGACGCGATCGGTAATCCTACCGCGGATGCCCTGCGAGCTGCCCAGCATGTGCAGGCCCTTCTGCAGCCAATCGTAGATGGTATTATCGTTAAGCCATTGGTGTTGTTTGTCGATCCGAAGGTTCAGCTTGACGTCGAATCGTCAAGTGTTCCGGTGTGTCATGCCTTGCCGAAGCATCCTCTGAATGTGAAAGATTTTTTGTGGGGTCTAGGTAAGTCCCAGGGAATGCCGTTGACACCTGATCAGATAGAAGAATTCGAGCGTGTAACGGTCTCGGCCTGATGTTGTGCTCTTGATAGGCTTGAATTGGGGTTTGTGTTTGTGGTAAATGACTATGCGAAAGGTCGAGTCGACTCGACCTTTCGCACCTCACACCCAAACTACTGCATCTCGCGCAGCCGCTGCTGCCACTTTTCAACCAAACGGTTGTAAAGGGTCTCCGAAATCTCGCCTGAGGCCAGCTTCATGTCGAGACTA
>CAYTME010000002.1:82596-83780 GCA_964438415.1 uncultured Pleurocapsa sp.
GATCTATCAGCGCTTCGATCTCCGCCCGCGTTTGCGGAGCTGCCGGGCTGGACGCTGGTGCAGGCGGAGTTTGGTTCTGCTGCGCCATATTGGTCATCATCTGCTGCATCAACAACTGCTGCTGCATCAACTGACGCTGCATTTCCGCCATATCAGGATTGAGAGCCGCACCAATCTGCTGTCCGACTCCCAGTCCGACACCCGCACCAGCCAGCGCGCCGCCCAAACCTGGGTTCTCGGCTGCCGCTTGCGCGATATTGAGCCGTTGGACCCGCTCCCAAACGTCCAGGCTGACGTAATTGCGCAGCTCATCCAATGTGACATCGGATTTAGCCTGAAAGGGGTTTGCCTCAAATGCTTTGATCCGCAGCCCCATCGCGGCGAACTTCTCGTTAACTTTCGCCAGCATCGCGCCTTCCAAATCGCTCAACAGCCGATTTGCATCTGGCACGCTCTGCACACCCGACCGCAGGAGCAGTTCGCTGATTTCGCCCAAAAGCATGCTTTGCAGACGATCCTTGATGTCGCGAACGCGCATCACCGGCTTGCCCACGGCGTACTGTTTGACAAAGCGCATCGGATCATCAACGCCGATGTCGATGACTCCATGTGTGATCAACAGCACAACCCCCATCCCGCGCCCTGGGGTTTCCATCACGATCGGTGGATTCGTCCCCCACCCTACTTGCGGCAAATCCTTCAAATTCACGAAGTAAAGATCCGCGGTGAACGGCGTCCGGCCGCTCGTCGCCAGTCCGATCAACCCTGACAAGATGGGTAGGTTTGCAGTTGAGAGCGTATGGCGCCCTGGACCAAGGACATCGAGCGCCTCCCCACCCCGCACGAAGACAGCTGCCTGGCTTTCACCAACAATGACCTGCGATCCCATCCGCCAATCGCCGCTGCCGGCTTGTGGTTCTCGATATGCCAGTTCATCATCCAGGATATTCGTGTGATCGATTACGTCGATAATGCGCGGCATGAGCATCCCCTTTGATTGATAGCTCAGTTTTTGTGACTACACGAAATCAACCGGTCTTACCTTCGCCGATCTGCGTCAGTACATCGTCTCGCAGCGAGAAGGCGTCATTCGCCTCCTGCCCCAGACGTTCCAACGCTTGTAGAGCAGCCGAAACCCCGCTGCGTGACCTGACAGACGCATCTAATGACTGCACCGCATCATC
>CAYTME010000002.1:83804-97039 GCA_964438415.1 uncultured Pleurocapsa sp.
GTATTTGTGCTTCGTCAAAACTGTACAGGCGTTCCAGAGCCTCAACATCGACCTTGATCAGCTCGAAGAAACCCGCGTAACCCGGAGCCGCTGCACGCAGACGATCATGGTAAGTCTGCCACCTTACCCGAGCGCTCTCAAACTCGCTCATCAGTGGCAAGCCGCCCTCCATGTCCAGTATGCGCTTGCCGACCTGCGCTAGACGATCCAAATGCCGCTTGACCAAACCGGCTACGTAATCGCGCATGATGCGGTCGGCTGAACGACGCGCGGCCAGATCGAGGTATCCAGAGAAACCAGGAATGCGCTCCACCAGCTTAGGAAGCGACTGCCTGTAGCTGACAATCCGATCGTAGAGGTCATTCATGCGAACTGCTCCTCAAAATATCCACAAAGCTTTCCCATTGTATCGTGCCGTCCACCCCTGAGATCGCCCCAGAATCATGGGTTACGCCAACGCATTATGGCACGAAATACTCCGTACCGCAGAACCGACACGTGACAACTCCCTTGCCCACCAATCGCAGTTCGCCCCCACAATTCTTGCAGCGTTCTAAAGTCCGCAGCGCCGACGCATCGATCGAGTAGAGCGTACCCTCATCCCAATTGATATAACCGCTGAATACCTGAAGTCCGACCAGTTGATGGATCATGTCCTTGACCTCAGAGGCTGGCACCCTCAGCTCAAGCGCCAGATCGCCCAAGCTCACTTGTCCTCGGCTGCGCACAATATCCATCAAACGACGCTGTTTACGAACGACCGACTCCTCACGATCCTCCGCACCGCCGCGCACATACAGATAGACACCCGCCCCGATCAGCAGCGCCACGGGGATGAACGCGATCCCGGCACCGAGTGTGGCACCACCCGCGTCGAGCGCATTTGCGCTCGTTTGCGATGCCAGCCACAAGCCAGCAGTGACCGCGATCCCGATACCGAGCACCGCCAAAACAATGCCCAAGACTCGACTGCTGTTCATGCCCCGCCCTTCCACATCATCAACCAAAACCACGACTACCGCCGCCGCTGGAACCGCCGCCGCTGAACCCGCCGCCACTGAAACTTCGCCCGCCGCCGCTCCAACTTCCACTTCCACCCGTCTCCTGTGGACGACTCGTCAGCACCCGTGATGCCGAGTCGAGCATACTGGCCAATCCATTTGACATCGACTCCAGCCCGCGCGCCATACCAGCCGAAAGATCGCCCAGCCCCCCGTCACCAGCGCGCGCCAGTTCGCCCGGAAGTCCGCTCGTCCGCCCCGCAGGTATCTGGGACAACGGCGTCCCTGGACGATAACCTCCGCGGTACGGACCTCCCAAATACGTGGGAAAATACCAGGGTGGCAGGGCCATCGGCACCTGCTTGAAGCGCTGCAGCCAGATACGATCCAGCCCGAATGCGACCGCGTATGGGAGATAAGCCGCAAACCGCTGCGAAGCGCTTTCGACATCGTCATAGCGTTCAAGATTGCGCAGGTATGCCCGAAACGCACGCCACTTCGCTGCCTCCTCGGCACCGCGGCGCGTTTTAGCGGGCATGGCCGAACTGAGTGCGAGCGCCGTGACACCTAGAAAACCCAAAGTCAGTGGGGCGCAGATCAAGACTGGCCCGACCTCTTCCAACATACCCATCGTAATGAAGAAAAAGACGGCTGATAGCACCAATGCCATGATCCCCAACCCGGACCATGTGCTGCGCACAGCCTCCGGTGAGCGATCGAAGAAACCAGCCTCGACGGCTGCATCGTAGAGACCATTTTGCACCGATGGGATGATGCTGTAGAAACGATTGCGCAGTGAGTCAAGGCTGCGCTCCATTCGCTCTCGACCAAAGATTTGACTCATGATCGTCTTCTCGAACGGGCGCAGGTCGTCAAGCGACCTATCCGTCCGCTTGAAGTTGAATTTGCTGACTGCCCCGATGCCCATAAAACCCGGAGTTTGTTCCTCCTCGATGACCAGGTAACCGCGCTGAGCCAAATCCAAAATCGTCGACAGGATATCCTTAACATCAGCGCGCTCATCGATCAAGGTGCCCGCCACCGCAGGTGACAAATCGGACGGCGGTTCATCGAGATATTCGGGCACGGGGCCGATCTCGGGATCGCGGCCGCGTCCAAAATAGCGCAGCACTATTGCCAAGCTGCCACCAAGACCGACTATGAGCGAACCGGCGATGACGCCGAGATTGATCAGCGGCTGTGTCTGCTCTTCATAGGTTCGCTGTTGGTCGAATCTTGCCTGCCAGGCAGCAGCTCGCGCACTGGGATCATGGGGATACTGGACACGGATCTCGAACGACTCATACGGTCCGACGCCGCGCACTGCCTGGGCCGTGATGAAACGGCCATTGACGCGCACATCACCGGCCGCACCGTAGGTCACAACCGGATCAATACCCTCGCGCGGCGCGAAACCGGGCGGCAGTTCGACGGTGATGGTGGCGCTGCCGATGGCGAAACCATAATGCTCATCCGGCATTGCCGACCACCAAAGCTGATCGCCCCCCTCATACACTCGCAGCGCGCCCCTGACCCTGTACGCGATTTCGAACCTGCGCGTCGTATTCGAGGCCGGCTGCATGAAATAATACGTGATCGACGTTTCTGCCGAAGTCCGCTCCACACAGAAAGTACCAGGGCGCTGTCTGCACTCACGGACAAGCGGCATTCCCTGCTCCAGCACCTGCACGTTATCGACCGCTTCCAGCCGATCATTGGGGATCACCGCCGAACCAAAGCGAAACGTGCCCGTGAAACGCAGATCGTAGATTTCACGCACATCAAAAGCGTTTGCGGCAGTATCCACGTTGTCGATCACAACGTCCCATCGCTCCCAAAACACGGAACGATCTTGGGCATCAGCCAGCCCATTCCCTGACACGAGAACCAGGCAGACGCCGATGATCACCAGCAGCGGACTTTTAGCCACAATAGACCTCCAAGGTTTACCAGCACTCATCGTATGCCCTCATCAGCATTTTCAACAAGCGGCAGGGACATTCATTTCCGATTACAATATCGATCTGCATACCCTACCCAACGATCGTGGAGTGAGCCAATGCTTCGGATAGCGCGCCTGATCCTGCTCGTCAGCGGTATTCTCTTAATGGCAGCCCCCGTCTCCGCCCAGGAAACCCAGACACCGGCGCCAGATACAGCATCAATGGCCGCTCCATCAGTTACCTACACGGTGCGACCAGGAGATACCTTGTTTCGCATCGCGCAGCGCTTCAACATCAGTTTGAGCATACTTGCGCAAGCCAATGGCATCACGAACACCTCACTGATCTACGTGGGTCAGGTGCTTGCGATACCGGGCGCCACACCTCTACCATCGAGTACCCCAACTGTGCCGCTGCCACCATCCCCAATCCGGTACACAGTTCAGCGGGGTGACACACTCCACAGAATCGCAATCCGATTCGGCACCACAATCGGTGAACTTCTGCGCCTGAACAATCTGAGTAATCCCAATTTGATTTACGTTGGACAATCACTTTTGGTTCCAGACCCCAACCTGCAGGCACCGACCAGCGCGTCAGAAATAATCCCTACGGAAACGCCGGCCAGTCTCGAGATGACCGCTGAGATTCCGAGTCCCACGGCAGAACCACCCAATGTCGAGATCACCCCTTCAAGCACCCCTCTACCCGCTTTGCCACCCGAGGCCGCCAATCCAGATTTCACAGTTGGCATATCTGCATTCTTCGGCAGTCAAAGTGCAGCACAAGTGATCGACCAAATCCAGCCGCTGGGAGTCGATTGGGTCAAAGTCGATGTGCTGTGGCGCGAGCTTGAGACCACTCAGGGGCTGATCGACTTTGGGGAACTCGACATGATCGTCAATGCGCTCCAGAATGCTGGTTTTCGCATCCTGTTCACAGTGAGTAGTTCGCCAACGTGGGCACGCAGCAGTGTCGATGAAAGCGGCCCGCCGGATGATCTGGCGCTGTACGCCAACTTCGCGCGCGAGCTGGCCGATCGCTACGCTGGGCAAGTTCAAGCCTACCAAATTTGGAACGAGCCAAACCTTCGACGCGAGTGGAACAGTGATGTGCACGCCATCAGCGCGCAGTCGTATCTTCAGCTTCTCCGGCTCGCCTACGAAGCTATCAAAGCCGGTGATGCCAATGCGCTCGTCATCAGCGCGGGGCTTGCGCCCACGGGCTTCAACGATGGCATCAATGCCATCAACGATCGCGGCTATCTCAGCGCCCTTTACGCAGCCGGCCTTGCGGAAGTGTCAGACGGCATCGGCGTTCACCCAGGTGGATGGGCAAACCCGCCGGATGCACGCTGCTGCGCACAACCTGCCGGCGTGGAAACACACTTCGATGACCCAAGCTTTTTCTTCCTCGATACGCTCACAGCGTATCGCGAGATCATGGTCAGCGCGGGGGATACTGCCACAAGGCTTTGGGTGACGAAATTCGGCTGGGGCACGGCTGAGGACACCGACCCGCCTTCATCCATCAACGTCTTTTACACGTACACCGATCTGGGCGAGCAAGCCGTCTACACCCCGCGAGCGCTCGAACTGGGGGCGAACCTCGGTTATATCGGCCCCATGTTTATCTTCAATCTCAATGGCTGTGTGGCACGTCCGCGTGACAGCGAGGCTTGCTACACCAGCCTTATTGCAGCCGATGGGACGCCTCGCCCCGTCTACAATGCCTTAATCAGCCGTGCTCAAACGGACAGCCCATGACACGTCGGGAGACTCGGTTTCGGGTCTCCGCGCAGCATTCAGCATCCGCTGAGCCAAGGCAAGGCCAAAACGCACATGACCCTGGGTTCGAATCTGGGTATCATCGTTCAGAATGGGCGAACGGCTAGCGTAATCCATGGCGGATTTCCTCAAACTTCGAATCGGTGATCGCTACGAGATCCGCGAGCGTATTGGCGCGGGTGGTATGGCGCGGGTATTCAGAGCCTGGGATTGTAATCTAGAACGTCCTGTGGCCGTCAAAATCCTGCATGAGCATCTCGTTGATGACCCCACTTTCAAAGACCGATTTGAGCGCGAAGCCAAATTGATCGCCAGCCTCAATCACCCCAATATCGTCCAGGTTTACGATTACAACTTCTTTGAGCGCGATGGCATCCCCGTCTACTTCATGATCATGCCCTATCTTGAGGGGTTGACCCTCCGCGAGCTGATCGATCGCCATCTGCGCACAAAGACGCTTATTCCGCGCTCGCAGGTTTATCAGATCACCCATGACCTGTGTGGCGCATTGGGCTACGCTCATGAACACGGCATGGTGCATCGCGACGTGAAGCCGGGTAATGTCATTTTGAACGAGTCGGGGCGTGCCATTCTCACCGATTTTGGCATCGCGCGCATGGTTCAGTCCGATCGGATCACACAGGATAGTGTCACGACCGGAACACCCGCCTACATGTCGCCAGAGCAGGTGCAGGGGGAGGGCGGCGATGCGCGCAGCGACCTCTACTCGCTGGGCGTGATGCTGTTCGAGATGGTCACTGGACAGCCACCGTACAGTGACGAGGGCGGACTATCCCTTGTCCTCAAGCACCTCAACGCACCTATCCCAACAATTTCGGATGCAGTTGGGGCACAAGAGCCGGAACTAGACGCATTGATCCAGCGAGCGCTCGCCAAGAATCCAGACGACCGATTTCAGACAGCCCAGGAATTCGCCGCTGCTCTCAGCCAAACTCAGTCACTCGCGCAGCACGCAGCCACGAGCGGCGGCTCGGTGATCCAATCTGCACCTTTGAAGCAAACGCAGACGCAGCCCCTGATGCCGACACCGCCCAGATTGCATGTGAGCGGCGCTCTCAGTTGGATCGTGCCGGCGCTTGCTCTAGGTGCCTTTTTGACCTTTATCGTACTCAGCCAGCAAGCCCCGGCTGCGACCGATCAGAGCATCGGCTCCGCCCAGATACCTCGCATCGAGTCGCCAATTAACCTCAATGAGCAGGCATTCACATCCAATTTTGAACCTGGTGAAAGCGACAACGTGCTTTGGCCCGCCAGCGTTCCAGGCATCGTGACCCGCGAACTGCTGCCTCAAGGCATCCTGCGCATCACCAATCAACAGCCAGGAACCGCCGACACCACGCTTGTGATCAGCCAGAATCCTTATGGGAATGTCACAATATCCATGGAGGCCACACTCAGCCAGGATAGTGCTGATACATCGGGTTATGGGATCGTCTTTCGCTTTCAAGATGAGGGCAATTACAACGTCTTTGCTGTCAATGGCCGAGGCCGCTTCAGCATTTGGGTACGTCAGGATGGCATCTGGCGCGAACTGCGCGGAGGTGACCAGCCGTGGACAGAAAGCGAAGTGATCGCCCCAATCGGTTCGCCAAACCGGCTGCGCATCAATATCATCGATCGCACATTGACGGCTTACGTGAACAATCGACCCCTCGCGCGCGTGGAAGACGATACATTCAGTTACGGCGCAATCGGCATCTATGTAGCGGCACCGGAAAACGGCATTGCGACCGTCGATGTCGAGACATACGAGGTCTATCCGATCGTGCCAGCGATGACCGAACGGTAACCCTCAGCCGCCAAACCGCGCCTGAAACACGGCTAAATAGAGCGGAATCAAACATGCTACAGCGAAAAATGCCAGCACCGCCAGCGCGATCGTGACAAGATCGACTCCAGTTGGCGGATTCGTCTGCGAGTCGTATGGCGGCGGATAAATAGACTGGCTTCGCCCCGTGCCCAAGCGCTGAGAGTCAAGCTGTGCAGGCGGCATATACGGCGAGGGGATCGCAGCGGGTGGCATATTTCGGTCCCGGCTCGCTATCGAAGGCGCAACAGGTGCCAGATCGACACGCTGCGTCGGCATCTGCTCGCTGATCTGGCGCGCAGGAGTGATGGGCGGCTGGCCCACTGTAGGTGTTGGCACCGCTGGCGGCGTGGCGGGCGTATAGCTGGGCACCGGCGGCTGGCTCGGCAGCGTGGCTGCTGCCGGGCGCTGCGGCAGGCTGGGAGGCATATTTGGCATGGTGTACTGCCGTCCCCGATCGCGATAGCTTTCCAGGATACGTCCCAGTTGGTCGGCCATGCGGTAGCGCAGGGCAGGTTCCTTGCTCATGACCTTATAGACGATCTGGACGATGTTGTCCGGCACCGAGGGATTGAACTCGGATACGAGCGGTACGCGATCGCGAATGTGTGCCAGCGCCAATTCCTGCTGATTGTTGCCCGTAAACGGCAGCCGGCCCGTCAGCAGCTCGAACAACACAATCCCAATCGAATAGACATCCGATGCCGGCGTTGGCTTTTCACCCCGTGCCTGCTCGGGCGCGAAGTAGTGCGGACTGCCCCACACCACCGACTGCCGCTCGCCAGGTGCCGCCTCGCTGAAGGCTTGCGCGATACCGAAATCCGTCACTTTGACCAGATCATCTTTGGTCACCAGGATATTCTGCGGCTTGACGTCTGCATGGACGATGCCAGCGCGATGCGCGAACCCGATGCCACCGCAGATCTGAATGGCCAGATTCAGCGCGCGATCCAGTGGCAAAGCGCCGGTGGCTTTGATGATGCGTTTCAGATCTTGCCCCTCGATGAACTCCATCACGATGTAATGGGTTGCGCCATCGTTTCCAACATCGTGCAGCGTCACAATATTCGGATGCTGAAGGTTGGCGACACTGCGGGCTTCATTGCGAAAGCGCGCCAAGAACGCCGGATCGCTGGTCAAACTTGGGCGCAGAATCTTGATCGCAACGGTGCGACCCAGCACTTGGTCGATCGCCTTGTAGATGACAGCCATACCGCCCGCCCCTTGTTGGGCCACTAGGCGGTAGCGGTTATTCAGAATCGTATCACTCGACATGCAATGCTCGCTTTTTACTCATCCACACATCGTCATTCATGGGAGTACAGACGGGTCGAAAAGCCGCCGATACTCAAGGAGCGCGCTGCGGTCGGTTAACCCAGCAATATAGTCTGCGACGGCACGCTCCAAACCGCGTTTCTCGATACTACTCCGCTGATCAGGTGGAAGCTGGCGCGGATCTTTCACCAACGCCGAGTACAGCTCATGAATGAACCGCTCCGCCCTCTGTGCCATCCTCACCACTCGATAATGATAGTACATCTGGGCGTAAAGCAGCTCGCGCAGCTCTAAACGCATCGCTTCCATTTTAGCACTGTAAGTGACCACATTGACCGGAAGCTTCTGAATTTCACTCGGTGTCTGTGGGTCGAGCGTGGCTAAATTGGCGCTCGTGGTTTGCAGCACATCTCCTACCAGCAGACCTACCAACTCTCGGATCAGTGCGTGCCGGGTGATCTCGTCAAGATCCCCACCCTGCCATCCGACTGCATCGCACACAGTTTGCCAGATCGCAAGTGGTTTTAAGTCATCAAGCATAATCAAGCCCGCCATCAGGCCGTCATCTAGATCATGAGCCGCATAAGCCAATTCGTCGGTGATATTGGCGATCTGGGCCTCCAGGCTACCGCGCAGAGTCGGATCGAAATCGGCGGCAGCGCTCAAATCGAAATCGGTCTCATGCTTTGCCAAACCCATCAACGTCTCGTAGGTGAGGTTAAGACCCGGCCAACCGGGATAACGCGCTTCCAGCTCCGTGACAACTCGATAGCTCTGATAATTATGATTGAACCCGCCGTGGTCACGTGTGAGTTCATCCAAAGCACGCTCTCCAGCGTGACCGAATGGCGGGTGGCCTAGATCATGTGCGAGGCAGATCGCTTCGACAAGATCCTCGTTCACGCGCAGCGCCCTTGCCAATGTGCGCCCGACCTGCGCGACCTCCAGCGTGTGGGTCAGACGAGTGCGATAGTAATCCCCCTCGTCATTGACGAATACCTGCGTCTTGTACTCCAGCCGCCTGAACGCAGCCGAATGGATGATCCGATCCCGGTCACGCTGGTATGCAGTTCGGTATCGGGCTTCTGGCTCCGGGTACATTCGACCTCGGCTGCCCACGCTCTTCAACGCATACGGAGCCAATACCTGGCTCTCGATCTGTTCCAACTGTGCCCGATCGAAGAACATGGAGACCCACTCTTGTCAATGCGCTGATCAGTCGCGGCAGGACACGAACACACGATTACTGCGCAGCTCGTGCTATAATCAGAACACTTTTCGGCGGGTATTGGAACGAATCGCATGGATATTCAGCAAATCGCTAAGATGATCGAGTGGCTGGATGAGGAGCGGCGTCGCGACAAAAACCTGATCGCCACGCTGCAAGAGCGCCTAGCGCAGCAGCAGCAGGCGATCGACTCCCTCACCCGCCGCGTGAACAGTATGGAGTCCGATCAAACGGTGCTGCGCGCCCAAACCGGCAGCGGCAACAATCGTGATGGCAACTACTTGGATACAGTGCGACGCGATCTCCAGGCGGCCATCGATAACCTCGAAACAAAGCGCATGACGGCAGAACGCGAACTCGAACGCCGCGCAGAACTCGCGCGTGAGCCGCTGGCGCGTTCGATCCGTGAGCTGAGCGAGAAGCTGAGCCGATACGAACGCCAAGCCACTGAGCTGCCTGCGATGACCGTTGAACGCGACCGTGTGGTCAGCGCAGTCGCTGACCTCCAGCAGCGCTTCGATGACCTAGCAAAACGTATCGAAGACCCAGAGCGCCGCCTGGCCATGCTGGAAGAGCAGCGGCGTCAGGATACGCGCAGACTTTCTGACGTGGAGTCTGAGCTGCCGGAACTGCGCAAAGCGCTCGATCAGGTGCGACCGAAGCTCACGCTGCTCGAGGATTTGGCGCTGCGCAATGAACGGCGTGTTCAAGACGTGCAGAATAGTGACCGCGAACGACGTGATCAAATGCAAGCATTCCTAGATCAGCAAACACTCATCTTGCAGCAGCGGGACACCCAGATCGCCGATTTGGTGCGGCGCTTCGGCGAGCAGGACAGCATGATGCAGCGCAATTTGGAACGATTCGAGACGTGGGCGGAAGCTTACCGAGAGATGAAACGCATCGTCGAGGATTTTGAACGTATCGGCGATCGGTTGGAACGCCGCATCAACGAAGTGGCCGAAATGCAGCGGTTGAGCGAAAACCGCTTTCGGGATGAATGGACAGAGTGGACGGAAGCCGATCAGAAACGCTGGAAACAGTTCACCCTCTCCAACGACGAAGTCTGGCGGCTACATGACAAAGAATTCGAGCGCTTCGTACTCAGGTTGACCGATCTTGAAGCCAGCATTTCCCCGCTCGCCGACAGCATCAACCGGTTGTGGGGCCTCGAACGCGAGCGCGCGCAGCTCTACCGAGAGCGTTATCAGGCGCTGCTGCTTGAATACGACTCGGCAGCCAATCTGCCTCCGCCGCGCAGCGCTGGCGCCGAAAATGGCAGCAGCACGTAGAATGCACCGGCAGGTGACGAGAACATAATTCTTATGCGAGTCATCGGTACCGCTGGCCATGTCGATCACGGCAAATCGACGCTTATTCGCCGCTTGACTGGCATCGACCCCGACCGACTCGCTGAAGAGAAAGCCAGGGAGATGACCATCGATCTCGGCTTTGCCTGGCTGGCGCTGCCCGATGGCGACACGATCGGTTTCATCGATGTCCCCGGCCATCGAGATTTCATCGAGAACATGTTGGCGGGCATTGGCGGTATCGATGCAGTCCTGCTCGTTATCGCCGCTGACGAAGGGGTCATGCCACAAACGCGAGAACATCTCGCCATCCTGAACCTCCTTGGTATCGAACGCGGTCTTATCGTTCTCACCAAGTTAGACATGGTTAGCGACGCGGAGTGGCTGTCACTCGTGCAGACAGAAATCCGCGACACGCTTCAAGGCAGCGCTCTTCAGGATGCACCGCTCATACCCGTATCGGCGCACACAGGTCAGGGCATCGACAACTTGCTCGCCCATCTATATCAGCTTATTGCAGCCCTACCAGCGCGGCCGGATCGCCATTCCCCCCGGCTTCCGATCGACCGCGTGTTTACGATGAGCGGGTTCGGAACTGTCGTCACCGGAACACTCACCGGAGGCAGCCTTCGGACTGGCGACGAGGTCGAAATTCAACCCGGCAGTCTGCGGACGCGTGTGCGCGCACTGCAGCAATACAAAGAGCCAACCGACATCGTGCATCCCGGAAGCCGTGTCGCTGTCAATTTGTCCGGAGTGGCGAAAGACCAATTGGCACGCGGTCAAGTTCTTTCTTATCCTGGGCATCAGCAGGTATCCGACATGATCGATGTCCATTACCACCACCTAGCAGACGCTTCACATCCTCTCCTCCACAATGCAGAAGTCAAGGTATTCGTCGGCTCAGCGGAGACAACTGCCCACGTACGCCTGCTCGACTCCGACAGCATCTTGCCGGGCATGACCGGCTGGCTTCAGCTTCGCCTTGCCTCACCACTCTCAACACTGCGCGGGGACCGATTTATCCTGCGCCGTTCGTCGCCCGCCGAGACGATCGGTGGGGGTGTCATCGTCGATGCGGCACCCGTACAGCGCTGGAAGAGGTTTCGTCCAGAGGTAATTGAACAGCTCAGCACTCGGTTGTCTGGCACGCCGTCCGAACGCATCGCACAATTGGCATCCGGCAGCGAGCCTGTCAAGCGAGCCGCGCTTGCACAAGCTTCCAGCTTGAGTGCCGATGAATTCAGCCGTGCCCTCGATGAGGCGCTGACGCAGAGGCTGGTCGTCGAGTTCCCTGGCGACACATTTTGGAGCAGTGAGCAGGTGAGTGCCGCCCTCTCACTTCTGACCCGCGAACTGAATGCATACCACCGCAGCAATCCGCTTCGACTTGGCATGCCGCGTGAAGAAGCGCGCAGCCGACTTGGGGTCAAACAAGCGACATTCTCGACCCTGCTCGCTCTTTCCAACGATTTCGCTGCCGACGGCCAATCTGTGCGCTTAAGCTCGCACCACATACGCTTCGATCATGCCCAACAGCAGCGCATCGATCGCCTGTTTGCTATCATGAGTACCGTCCCGAACACCCCACCATCGTACAGCGAAGCCGCGCAAATCGTCGGCAACGATGTGCTGGCTGCACTCGTTGAACTGGGTGACCTTGTGCGCGTTCAGCCAGAGATCATTATTGAGCGCACGGTGTTCGACGCCATGGTAAGTGAGACACTAGCGCTGATCGACCAACATGGAGCCGTGACAGCAGCCATGCTGCGAGACGCTTTCGGGACCACGCGGAAATACGCCATCGGACTGCTGGAGTTCCTCGACACCCAGGGCATCACAAAGCGGGTTGGTGATGCGCGTGTGCGCCGGTAGCCGTCCACACCTCAATTCGGGATGTGCAAGCCGGCATCAGCATGCGTTTCGACATCCACATCGACACGCTCGATCCGCGCTCCTAGCGCGCGCAGTTTGTGTTCGACTCGCTCATAGCCTTTGTCGATCTGGTGAACGTTAGAGATGCGTGTCTCGCCTTTGGCTGCTAGCGCCGCGAGCACCAGCGCCATGCCGGCTCGAATGTCCGGACTGCTGATATTGGCCACGCCTCGCAGTACAGTCGGCCCCTGCACCAGAACGCGATGCGGATCGCACAAGGTGATCCGTGCGCCCATTTGGATCAACTTGTCGGTGAAGAAGAAGCGGCTCTCGTACATCCAATCGTGTAGAAGCAGCGCACCCGCGCACTGCGTCGCCATCACGAGGACGATGCTCATCAGATCGGGGGGAAACGCTGGCCAAGGCTGGGCCTTGACGATCGGGATCCGGTTTCCTAGATCGGGCACGATCGACATCGATTGACCAGCTGGCACGATGATATCCTCACCCGTGACCTCCCACACGACTCCGAGACGCTCATAGACCAAGGCCACCATGTCGAGATGCTGAGGATCGGCATTCTTGATCGTGATCGACCCGCCCGTCATCGCTGCCGCACCGATAAAGCTGCCGACCTCCATAAAGTCGGTGCCGATACGCGCCTCACCCCCATGCAACTTGTCCACACCTTGGATGACCAGGCGGTTAGAACCGACGCCATCTATCTGCGCACCCAGATCGATTAGCATCCGGCACAAGTCTTGAACGTGAGGTTCACTTGCCGCATTGCGAATGACGCTGCTGCCTTTTGCCAACACTGCCGCCATGATCGCGTTTTCGGTCGCCGTCACGCTGGCTTCAGGCAGAAGAATATCCGCACCCCGCCACGCAGACCCCGGGCGTGGGACTGCCGATCGCTCGCTGTTGTGCGATCCTTTCCCTGGCTACGGCCTGCGGGTCGAGCTGCACTCCTCCGGCACCGTGACCG
>CAYTME010000003.1:0-7377 GCA_964438415.1 uncultured Pleurocapsa sp.
GAGGCCTGCCTCCGGCTGCAAGTAAGCATGTTCCTGGTAGCCGGTGCTGAATTCGCCTTCGACGATCACCTCGGCCTGTGCCCAGCCTGCCTCCATATCCCCCTTGCGGATGCGATAGTGACAGATGGCGTTGTTCTCGTAGCGCTCGTGCAGGCGCGGAGCATCAGGCTGCAAAGCGGCGCGCGCATCGAACACAGCAGGCAGATCTTCATACTCGATCTCGACCGCTTGCGCCGCTTGCACCGCGATCGCTTCAGTTTCGGCGACGACGACGGCGACGACATCCATGTAGCAGCGCACGATGTCTGCGCCGGGGATCGTGCTGCCGGGACCGCAGATGACCGGTTGATCTTTGATCACGAGTCCGTACTCATTGCAGGGCACATCCGCCGCCGTGAATACGGCGATCACGCCGGAGATTTGCAGCGCGGGTGCAGTATCGACTCGGAGTACTCGCGCGTGTGGGCGGTCGCTGTAGCGCAGCTTCATCCAAACCTGCCCTGGCATGTCGATGTCGCCGGGGTAGGGCGTTTCTCCGGTCACTTTGCCGCGCGCATCGATCCGCCCGATGCTGCGTCCGATAGAGGAGTTGGGAGAGTTGAACTCAGACACCGATTCTTCACCTTAGGCCTGGATCAGGCGTTCGCTGCATCACAGCCTAACCCCGATCTCGCTCTTTCATATTGCGCTTCGACGCTTCACGCACCTGCTGGCGGTTCTCGCGCGCGATCTTCTGCGCGAGTTTTGCCCGCGCTTTCGCCTCGGTAATGGACGCGTTGCGTGCCTTGAGCATCTCGCTCTCGCGGACGTGAATCTTGCGCTTTGGCGCGGCGACGGCGACGATGATCGCCACGATGCTGAGCAATACGACAAAGATGGCTGCACCAACCGCCGCCTGACCTTGATTGATGCTGATCCCCAGGTTAAGCAGTTCAGGCCTGATTAACAGCGGCATATTGCGAAGCTGCTGCTCGACATTGTCTGGCAGCGCGGTCATGACCGGCTCAACCAAGACTGCTGCCAGCGCCAGCAGGGCGAGACCCATGATCAGACCCATCACTGGCCACAGCGCGCGACTCTGCTTTTTCTCTTGCATCCGCACTTGCGTCATGACTCAATCCTCCTGCTGCAGGGGTGTGCCGCTGTCCTCGCCGCTTTGGCCCGTCAGGAGCGCGTCTCAGCCGCCTGCTTGAATGCCTCGATGATCTTATAATAGCCTGTACATCGGCATAAATTACCCGTAATGCTTTGCTGGATTTGCGCCTCAGTCGGTTGTGGGTGTTCTTCGAGCAGTTTCGCGCCTGCCATCAGAAAACCTGGTGTGCAGTAACCGCACTGCACCGCACCCTGATCGATAAAAGCGGTTTGAATCGGATGCAGCGTCTCGTCTCGTGCCAGCCCCTCCACGGTGACGATCTCCGCGCCGTGTGCGCGCGGTGCCGCGACCATGCACGACATCACCGCCGCGCCATCCAGGAAGACGGTGCATGCGCCGCACTCACCTTCGGCGCAGCCTTCTTTCGTCCCTGGCAGACCGCAGTCCTCGCGCAAGAAGCGCAGCAGCGTTTTTTCTTGCCCGGTCGCGATCACGCGGCGCTCGCCATTGATGGTCGTCTCGATCGGCGTGCCAGGTTGGTGCTCCGCAGCCGAACTCAGCTCCGCATGGCCGCGCCGAGCGCCCCAGAGCATGGCCGGATCGTGCGGGTAGCTGGCATTCTGCGCGCCGCTCGCCAGCGCGCGCAGCGCTCGTGCTACCAACACGCGCACCATCTCGACTCGATAGGCGGCTGTGCCGCGCACATCGTCGATCGGGCTGGGCGTGGCAGCCGCTAAACGTGCCGCTTCCGCAATGACGGCTGGGTTCAGCGATTTTTCGAGCAGGAATGCTTCAGCGGTCGGCGTGCGGATGATGGTCGGCGCGACGCTGCCGAGCGCAATACGCGCCGAGATCACGCGCTCGCCATCAAAACCGAGCACGACCGCAGCGTTGACGACCGAGATCGCTTGCGCACGGCGCAGCCCCAGCTTGAGGAAGATGCCGCGTTCATGGTGCTGCAGGCTTGGGAAGCGGATGCTCGTCAGCATCTCGTCGGGGCGCATGACCGTCCGGCGCAGTCCCGTGTAGAAAGCGGACAGGGGCACGTCGCGCTCGCCATCGAGCGACGACAGCGTGACCGAGGCGTCAAGCGCCATCAGCGGTGTGATCGTGTCGTTGGCGGGAGAGGCGGTGATCAGATTGCCCGCGACGGTCGCACGGTTGCGGATTTGGGGTGCTCCTACCTCCCAGCAGGCCTGCGCCAGCGGCAGCGCGCGCGTCTTGATCAGCTCGCTGGCGACGACTTGATTGTGCGTGGTGAGCGCGCCCACTCGGATTTCGTCTCCATAGAGCCGGATCGCATCCAACCCCGGCACGCGTGAGATGTCGATCAGAACGTCGACCCCTGGACGCGCGCCGCGCTCCAGCTCCAGGATGATATCGGTGCCGCCGGCGATAATGCGCACACGTTCTCGGTGTTCAGCTAGCAGCGCCAGTGCTTGGTCTAGATGGTTGACATTATAATAACTGTGCCACATGGATTGATCTTCTCAAAGCTTGTCGGTCATTCTGCACACAAGATAGCGATGAATGCCGACTTTGACAACGGCGCATTGGCAGCCCTGCGGCCGCCGTTGATGCGTGGTGGCGGACACCACAACCCCTTGGATTAGCTCGTGCGGTATACTCGGAAGTCGCGCAAACCATCGGAAAGAGACATCGATATGTCTGTCCCCATTGCTGTTCAATTGTATTCACTGCGCGACGCTTTGCAGTATGGTCTAGAGCCGACCTTGGCACGGTTGGTCGAGATCGGCTATGTCGGCGTCGAGCCATACGGCGGGCTGGATGCTGCTCAAGTCGCCGCGCTCTGTCGTGCTCATGGATTGCAAATTCCGAGCGCACATCTCGCGCCGCCGCTCGATGCCGATGAACGCACCACACTCGATGCAGCGGATGCGCTCGGCGTGGAACGCATCGTCGTCCCCTGGATGCCGCCGGAGATGTTTGCGGATCTCGACTCGATCAAGCGGGCTGCCGACCGCCTAAACGCTGCCAGCGATGTTGCGCAGCGGCATGGACGCAGCCTCGGTTACCACAATCATTGGTGGGAGCTGAACTTGATCGACGGCAGGACGGCGCTCGATCACTTGCGCGCTCACCTCGCGTCGGACATCTTTTTTGAGATCGATACCTACTGGGTGAAAACCGGTGGGCAAGATCCGGCGCAAGTCGTGCGCGATCTGGGCGCGCGCGCACCGCTGCTGCATATCAAGGACGGCGCAGCGGACGATCCCGAAGCGCCGATGGTCGCAGTCGGATCCGGCAAGTTGGATTTCCCCGCTGTCATCGCGGCATCGGCAGGTGCCGTCGATTGGCTGATCGTTGAACTAGATCGCTGTGCCACCGATATGATGATCGCCATCGAGGACAGCTATGACTACCTCACCGCGCAAGGACTCGGACATGGTCGCTAAAACTAGAGTTGGAATCATCGGTACGGGCAATATCGCTCCAGCTTACGTCAGCGGCTGCCGCCGGTTCGAGCATCTCGATCTGATCGCCTGCGCCGATCTCGATCACGAGCGCGCGCTTGGGTTTGCGCGCACGTACGACCTGCGCGCCCTGACGATTGAGGAGCTGCTGGCTGACCGATCGATCGATATCGTGATCAATCTCACAGTACCGCAGGCGCACGCACAGGTGAGCCTAGCGATCATTAAGGCGGGCAAGCACGTCTACAGCGAGAAGCCGCTGGCGACTACCCGTCAGGAAGCGCGCAAAATCCTGCGAGCAGCGGACAAGAAGGGCGTTCGTGTCGGCTGCGCGCCCGATACGTTCCTTGGTGGCGGCATTCAGACCTGCCGCAAGCTGATCGATGAGGACTGGATTGGCGAGCCGATCGCGGCGACCGGGTTCATGGGGTATCGCGGGCCAGACCTGTGGCATCCGAATCCGTCGATTTTCTTTCAGCGCGGCGCGGGGCCGATGCTCGATATGGGGCCGTATTATCTGACCGCGCTGGTCACACTCATGGGCGGTATTATCTCGGTCGCGGGGATGGCGCGTGCTAGCTATCCGACGCGCTGCGCAGGACACGAAGGTATCCGCGGCCAGACGATCCCGGTCGAAGTGCCGACTCATGTGACCGGTGTCGTCCAATTCGAGTCCGGCGCCCTGGCGACGCTGACGACAACGTTCGATATCTGGGCACACGGCCAACCGATCATCGAAATCTACGGCACGGAGGGCAGCCTGCGCGTGCCTGATCCGAACGCATTCGATGGTGTAATCGAGGTCTACCAAGCGGAAACGCGCGCCTGGCGCGAAGTGCCGCTCATGTTTGATGGTACGGTCGGGCGAGGCATCGGGGTGGCGGATCTGGCACGCGCCGTTACGGAGCAGCGTCCACACCGGGCGAGCGGGACGCTGGCGTATCACATCCTCGATGCGATGCTCGCTTTCGTCGAGTCGGCGGAAAAAGGACGCCGGATCGCACTTAAGTCGAGTGTCGACGCCCCTGCGCCATTGGGTGAAGGCGAGCTGGCCGCGCGTCCGCTCGAATAGCCGACAGAAGGTGACTGCGGGGCTTGCCGGGTGAGGCCCCGCTCATGACTTCTGGCGCAGGTAGATGAAACCGTAGATGCCAGCGACCATGACGACCCCGCCGATGATATTGCCGATCGTGACAGGCAGCAGATTGGCCGCAAAGCTGGCCAGTGTCACGCTGCTCAGGTCGAGGCCTGTTTGCAAGACGAAGGCCGGATCGAAAGTCTTGATCAGCAGGGCAATCGGGATGAAGTACATGTTGGCGACCGAGTGCTCGAATCCGGCAGCCGCGAAAGCGGTGATCGGGAACAAGATGGCGAGTATCTTGTCGGTCGTCGTGTGCCCGCCGATTGTGAGCCAAACAGCGATGCACACAAGCGCATTGCACAAAATGCCGAGAGCCGCCGCTTGGACGAAGCCCAACCCGACTTTGTGGATGGCGATGCCGAGCGCTGTTTGGCCAACCGCGCCGCCGCCGAATGTATAGGCACCAGACAGGTAGACCAACCCGGCGGTGATCAGCGAGCCGATCAGATTGCCGATGTAGACGAGCACCCAGTTGCGCAGCAGAGCGCGCGTGCTGACCTTCCTGCTTGCCCAGGCCATCGTGATCAAGGTGTTGCCCGTGAACAGCTCGGCACCAGCCAGCACGATCAGGATCAGCCCCAGGCAGAAGACCAGCCCAAAAAGCACGCGCCCGACGCCGTAGGGCAGTGTATTGCCCGTTCCCGCGACCGAAACGGTGGCGAACCACGCGCCGAGCGCGACAAAACCGCCCGCCAGCACCGCCAGCATCAGCGTATCGACAGCGCTGAGCGCCACCTTCTTGACGCCGACCTCGCAGGCGCGGCGGGCGATCTCGGCAGGTAGGAGGGCATCTAGGTTGGGTAGGTTGGGTGTGGTCATGGTGCAGTTCTCTGGGGTGAATGCCGCTGTCTCGACCGTGGATTGTACGGCAGGCGTGAAATCAGTGCGCGTGATGAACGTCATTTACGCGCAGGAAGGGCGGCATCACTGCGTTCTGCGCCTCAGCAGCCAGCTCACCGTCACGCCGAAGACCAGACCCCAGAATGGCGCGCCGATCTCCAGCAGTCGAAAGTCCGCCGCAGTGCAGAGCAGCGCGATCAGCCCGGCTTCGCGGCTGTACGGATCGCTCATCGCTCCAGACAAGGAGCTGCCGATCGCGCCGACGAGTCCCAGCCCCGCGACAGTGGCGATCAGCGGGGCAGGCAGCGCAGTAAACAGGCTGACCAGCGTCGCGCCGAACACCCCGACGACGGTGTACCAAAGGGCAGTCGCCACCCCAGCGCCATAGCGCAGGTCGTGATCGGGGTGCGCCTCGGCTCCGGTGACGAGCGCCGCCGTGATGGCTGCCAGCGTAACGCCGTGCCCACCGAACGGCGCACCGATCAGTGAAGCGAGTCCGGTGACGAGCAGCGCACCGTTGATCGGCAGTGCGTAGCCTGCGGCTTTGAGGACAGCTTGGCCGGGTGCGTTCTGGGATGTTAGCGCGAGCACAGCAAGCGGCAGCGCCAGCCCCAAAGCCGCTTGCGGAGTGAAAACGGGCGGTGTCCAGACGGGCGTCGCCAGCGCCAGCGCGATCGACTCGGCTTGAACGCCGCCGCTGATCAGCGCGATGGCGGTGCCGACTGCCAGCGCGGCGACTGTCGGCGCGCGGAACTCATAGCGGCGCAGCACAAAGTAGATGGCGATCATCGCCAGCACCAGCACAGGGCTGGCCGGGATGGCGTTGAACATGCCGACGCCGAAGCGGATCAGGATGCCCGCCAGCATCCCCAGCACGACTGGTGCTGGCACACGCGCCATCAGCCAGCCGAACAGACCCGATATGCCGATGATCGTGATCGCTGCCGCCGCCAGCAGGTAAGCGCCGATCGCTTCAGCATAGGCGTAATCGCCCAGGCTGTTGGCCAAAAGAACGGCGCCCGGCGTGGACCAGGCGGCGATGACCGGCTGGCGAAACCACAGGCTCATGATCAGACTCGATGCTGCGCAGCCGAGCATGATCGCTAGTACCCATGAGGAGATCTGAGATGCATCAAGCCGTCCGGCATTGGCCGCTTGCAGCACGATCACCAGGGACGACGCCGAGCCGATGACGATCACCAGCAGACCGGAAAGCAGCGCGGGCAGCGTCAGCGCGCGCGGCAGGTCGCGCACGCTGGCGGCGATGGTGGCGAACATGGGGGACTCCTCCGGGTTGGGCTGCGCCCGCAGATGATAGCTCTTCAGACGGGGGCGTAAACGGTTCGAGAATCGCGATTAAACCAAGCATTTCATCGACAGCGACGCGCCGAGTGATGTCGAGATCGAGGCGGAAGCACTCATGGACGATCCTGTTGCGCAGTCCTGCAGTCATGGTCCAGGGTACATCTTGAAACCTGTGTTTGGTGTCGTCGCTGACGGCGCGTGCTGGCTCGCCGAGCACTTGAGGTTCACGCACCACGGCGCTTCACGGCGCTTTGATGTAGTGCAGGCGCGCGAAAATCTCCTATGCTCAAATCAGCCGCAAAAGCGCGGATCTTGCGTGCTGTATTCAACATCTCCAGCAGTCGGGCATCATCGCTCGGCATAGATATCCTGGGCTGTGGTCAAAATGGTGTGTCTGCGGATGTAATTGATGTCTTCTTCCACCGACCGCCGTGTTCCCAGATCGACGCGATGCCCCAGAATAGCGGCAGACTCATCCTCCATGACGATTAAATCGATGAAGCGGATACAAACGCCTTCGTCGAAGTCAACCAGCACATCCACATCGCTGTCATCGTCAA
>CAYTME010000003.1:7415-19703 GCA_964438415.1 uncultured Pleurocapsa sp.
ATGACAACCGTTTGATCTGCCAATTGCTGCAGAAGGTGCTGATCGCATCTGCTGGCAGAAGGATTTTGGCCTGTGGCGGATGAGCGATGGTCATAAGGGCATAAATTGTACGGCGCATGTTCTCGATTAGTCATCATACCCCAAACCCCATCACCCAGCGGCCAAGGGCGGGCTGCGCGCCGAACAGGATCGCACAGGCGGCAGGGACTGCCGGGCGCGCCGGGCTGTAGGTCGTCATGTAGGCGGCGACGTTGGGGTAGGTCTCCCCATCGTAGGGTGACCAGAGCGCGACCGCTGTCGTCTTTTCCGGCGGCAGCGCATTGACGAGCGCCTGCTGGCGCGGGTTGTTGAAGGCGTCCTGAGTCCACACGATCACTGAGTCGACGGCGCGTGCGGCCTCGACCGCCCAGCCGATCTCATCATCCGACGGTGAGTCGCCGACGCCGACCAAGCGGATGTCGTCGCGGTAGCGGCCGCATTCATCGACGATCTGATAGCGTGTTGCCAAAAACACCATTGCCACCGATTGGTCGGCGCGCACCGGCACGCGCTCGCCGCGATCCCAAGCCAGTGTAACGCCTGTGCGGAACAGCTCCTCAATCGTGGCTGCGCCTGCTGGGGCATTGACCCGATCAGCGGCGAGCGCGGGATCGAGCGGCTGCCAATCGAGCAGATTGAAACGTGCCTTGGCCGCCAGCACATGACCTGCACCCTCATCGATGCGCGACTCGGGGATGCGGCCGCTGCGCACCGCATCGACAACGGCTTGAATAGCCTGGATCTGTGTTTGTAGGCCGAAGCTCGGCCCGAACGTGACCAAATCGACCCCCGCAGCGATGGCGCGCACGGCGGCCTCACGGAACTCGAACTGCATATCGACAGCGTTCATGTCGATCGCGTCGGTCATGATCAGGCCGTTGTAGCCCAATTCTTCGCGCAGCAGACCGGTGATCACGGCGGGGTCGAGCGATGCGGGCAGCACGGCATCCGGTTGAAGCGCGGCGTAGTGGATGTGCGCGACCATGATCGCGGCGACCGCCTGATCGATGGCCATGCGGAACGGCACCAGCTCGACCGCGTCCAATCGCTCGCGCGTGAGATCGAGTGTTTGCAGCACTGCGTGTGAGTCCTGGCGCGTTTCTCCGTGCCCAGGGAAATGCTTGACCGTCGCCAATACACCCTGAGTCTGCATACCGAAGATGTATCCTGCGATCGCTTCGGCGGCGAGCATGGGATCCCGACCCCATGTTCGCCGGTAGATGATCGGGTTTTCGCGGAAGGTTTCGAGATCCGCGACCGGCGCAAGGTTCATGTTGATGCCCACGGCTCGCAGCTCGTTGGCTGTGATACCGCCCACTCGCCGCGCCATCTCCGGGCCGGCAGCCGATGTCAGCACTGGCGCTGGGAAGACAGTGAAACCGTTCGTCAGCCGAGCGACGACTCCGCCCTCTTGATCGACAGCGATCAGCAGGGGCGGGCCGCCCGCATCGGTGATCGTGCGCTGGAATCCGTTGGTGAGCCGTGTGACCTGCGCTGGGTCATCCAGGTTGGCGGCGAACAAGACGACCGCACCTGGCTGCCACTCACGCAAGAAAGCGGCACCGACTTCCGTCAGCGTGCCGCCGTGCAGTGTCACCATGAACATCTGCGCAACTTTGTGCTCCAGCGACATCGACTCGAGCCAATTGTGCTGTGCTTGGGTCGGGCGGGTGCCGAGCGTGAGCGCGGTGATGAGCACGATCAGAGAAAGATGACGTTTCACAATCGGTTTTGTCCATTGGTCACATTGCTGCGCATTATACCAGCGCCGCCGTCATTGTCAGCCTGCCGATGCTGTTGATCGTCACCTGCACCATGTCGCCGCTCTGCACGGTGAAGTCGTATGGTGACAAGATGCGTGCGGTTGTGAGCAGAATGACGCCCTCATCGAAGTTCCCGCAGCGCTCCAGATGCGCAGCCAGGATGGGGAAATCTTGCCGGATGCTCCCGGTGTTGGCACTGGCTTCGTAGACGCTGCTGCCACCGCGCTCGATCGAGAGTTGGATGACGACATGGGGAAGGCTGCGCTGTCCGCCAAGCAAGAAACCCGGCCCCAGTGCGCAGGCCGCCGGGAAGATCTTGGCTTGCGGAAGATAAAGGGGACTCTCCGCTTCGATATCGCGTGCGGTCATGTCGATGCCGATACCGCAGCCGACCACCTCTAGCGCAGGGTTCAGCAGCAGCGCCAAACCCGGCTCTGGCACACAAGAGGTCGAATCGCTGCGCACACCGATCAGGCCGTATGGCCCGGCCACATGGCGCGCCTGCGCCTTGAAGAATATCACGGGCCGCTCGGCTCGAAGGATATGTGCATCCGAGTCGGGAAGTTCCACGGGCAGATCCGTTCGAGTACTGCTGTTCTGCGCGCAGGTGACACGCGATGCCCACACATCCTGCGCATCGACCGGCGGCAGAAGAGCCGGCAGATTGGGCAGCGGCGGCGCATCGATGACGGCAGCGGCGAATACCCGCCGGCTGCGCCGCGCGACCAGCAGCAGCTCGTCGATGGCCGTTTGGGGTTTCCCACGGCTCTGGCGCAGCCATTCGGTCAGCGACGGATAAACATCGGTGATATCGTGAATGGTATCGTTCATGCGCACGCCTAGGCGCACACCGAGATCGGGGTTGAAGAAGCGCAGCAGCAGGGCCATACCGACTCTTTCTCGTTCACAAGCCCGATCATGCGTGAAGCATAGATAGTGTGTCAAGTCGCTCAAGCTGACCCTTGACGATCGGGCGAATCTTGCTAGTATGTGTGATACCACACGCCGAAGTGGCGGAATTGGCAGACGCGCTACGTTCAGGGCGTAGTTCTCGAAAGGGAGTGTGGGTTCGACTCCCACCTTCGGCACTAGCTCAGGTTTTCCACCTGGGCTTTTTGTTTGCTATCGATTGGACTCATTCCCATCTGCCGCACTTTGCGCATACAGTGATACAGGTGGATCGGCACAACTAGAGGAACGATCTTATGGGCTTCTGGGGCGGACTCGCGGCAGATCGTTATGACCGGCAGTACGATGATCGGTATCTCCTGCGACGCCTGGCCAGCTACTTCCAACCGTACCGCCGCCGCGTCGTGCTGGTCGCGGTGCTGACGCTCGCCTTTTCGCTGATGGGTGCTTCCTACTCGCTCCTCACCTCGCAGGCGATCCGAGTGCTCGAAGAGAACCAGCCCGATACGATCCTGTTCATCATTCTGGCCGCAATCTTCGCCGTCGCTGTGCTCGATTTTGCCCTCTTCTGGTGGCGCCGCGTGCTGCTCGCGCGCATCGTCGCGCCGGTCATCAGCAAGCTCCGACAGGATGCCTTCAGCGCCGCCCTTGAGCGCGATCTGGCTTTCTACGATGATGAGAAATCGGGCAAGGTGGTCAGCCGCATCACGAGCGATACGCAAGAGCTGAGCCAAGTGCTCGTGCTGGCGAGCGATATCGTCAATCAGCTCGCGGAATTCCTCATCATCTTGGTCGCGATCGCGCTGCTGGAGTGGCGGCTGACGCTGATCCTGCTCCTCATGGCTCCAGTCATCATCGGCACGTCGCTCATCTTTCGGCATTTCGCGCGCATCGTCACACGCCAGGGGTCGCGCGCGATGGCACTGGTCAACGACAATATCCAGGAAAGTGTGACGGGTATAGGCGTCGCCAAGAACTTCCGTCGCGAAGCCATGATCTACGACGAGTTCACGGCCATCAATCAGCAGTCGTACAAGGTCAATTTGCGCCGCGGCGGCGTCTTTGCAGTCGTGTTTCCGGTCATGAACGCGCTGCTCGGTTTCGCCATCGCGTCGATCGTCTACTTCGGCGCGCTGGCGGTCGAAGAGGGTGCTATCGTCCTTGGGACGTGGTTCCTGTTCGTGCAAGGGGTCGATCGTTTCTGGTTCCCGTTCATCAACATTGCGGCGTTTTGGGGACAGATCCAGCAGGGCTTGACGGCCATCGAGCGCATCTTCGCGCTCGTCGATGCTGAAAACGTCGTCAACCAAGTCGACTCACAGCCCGCCGGGACGCTGCGCGGTGAGATCGCGTTTGAGCGCGTGCGCTTCGAGTATCGTCCCGGTCAGCCGATCCTTGATGACTTCAATTTGAGCATTCAGCCAGGTGAGAGCGTCGCTTTTGTCGGCCATACCGGTGCGGGTAAGAGCACGATCGCTAAGCTGATCGCGCGTTTCTACGAATTCCAGGACGGCTCGATCCGCGTCGATGGGCGTGATATCCGCAGTTTTGATATCGGCAGCTACCGCGCTCAGCTCGGTATCGTGCCGCAGCAGCCGTTTCTGTTCAGCGGCACAGTCATGGAGAATATCCGCTACGCCAACCCGACGCTGAGCGATGCTGAGGTCGAGCAGATCGCGCACAGCGTGGGCGGGGGTGAATGGTTGGAGACGATGCCAGATGGTTTGCACACCGATGTCGGCGAGCGTGGTGCGCGCTTGAGCATGGGGCAGCGCCAGTTGGTCAGCCTGCTGCGCGTGCTTGCGCAGAAACCGGCTGTCTTCGTGCTCGATGAGGCGACGGCCAGCGTCGATCCCTTTACAGAAGCGCAGATTCAGGAGGCAATTGAACTGATCCTGAAGTGCTCAACCTCGATCTTGATCGCGCATCGTCTGAGCACCGTGCGCAGCGCCGACCGCATCATCGTGCTGCGCGAAGGACGCATCATCGAGGAGGGCAGCCATGAAGCGCTGATGCGTTCTGGTGGGCACTATGCCGAGCTGTACAATACCTACTTCCGCCATCAATCGCTTGAATATGTTGAGAACGCGCGCCAGTTGTTCGACAGCCAGGTGCTCAAGCGTCAGTTGGCTGGCGGCTCGTGATGATGGGAAAACCGGTAACTTTCAGATCTTCGGCGATCTGCCATTTGGATCCAGGCGTTCACGGCCGTTACCTTCTCGGTGTTTCATCATCTAAAGCGATAGAATGACCGGGAGTGGAGGCAGGAGCGTGACATGCGCCGTTACAAATCACAGCCGCTGGGTGTTGCCTGGGTGTTGGTGCAGATCGTTCTGTTGGGGGGCATCTTTCTCGCGCCGATGTTCGACGATGGCATACCGCCGACGCTGCTCGCCGTTCCGCTCGGTTTGGTCGTGGGCGGGTTTGGATTGGGTATCGCGCTGCTCGCCATCCTGCAGCTCGGCGGGAATCTAAGCATCTTCCCGCGACCGGTCGATGGTGGATCGCTGGTGCAGAATGGGGTCTACGCGCTGGCGCGCCATCCGATCTACACGGGCGTGATCCTAGCGTCGCTCGGCTACAGCATCGTGCAGTGGAGCTGGCTGGCCGTTGCGTTGACGCTGCTATTGGCGGTGTTTTTCGACCGCAAGGCGGCGCATGAGGAAGGCATGTTGAGCGCGCGCTATGCTGGCTACGCTGAGTACAAGACCCGCGTCAAGAAGCTCATCCCCTGGGTCTACTGAGGTGACCAGGACAGCGGCGCTGCAGCCGCGTGCGGATGTGTCATCGTGCCCACGCGCCTAACCCTTTACATCGTTTTGCTTTTCGCCTTCTTTTTGCGTATTCACGATCTGGAGCGGCTGCCGCTGCGCGGTGATGAGGCCTTCGCTGTGCGGTACTGGGCCGCGCCGCCGAGTGAGGTGCTGAGCGGCTTGGCGCAGGTCGAGCCGCACCCGCTGGGGACATTCTTCACGTTTTGGGCATGGAAGACTCTCGTCGGTGACACAGAGTTCGCCATGCGGATGCTGCCCGCGCTGGTGAACCTGATCGGTGCGGCAAGTATGTACGCGCTGACCCTGCGCCTGGCGCGCAAACGCGGGGCACAACGCAGTTGGGGTGCGCAGGCGGTGGCGCTCCTTGCCGCTTGCATCTGGGCGATCAATCCCAATCTGATCTGGCACAGCCAGGATGTGCGGAACTATGCGATCTGGGCAGGCTTGAGCGTGTGCGCACTTTGGCTGCTCGTGCGTGCTGTCGACAGCGGACGGCGGCGCGACTGGGTGCTCTACGTGCTCGTCGAGGTCATCGCGCTCTATGTATTCTTCCTAGAAGCGTTCATACTGGTCGTGCACGGGCTGTATGTGCTGTTCTGCGCTCACGAAGGTGCCGATCGACGCGTGCCGACCGCTGTGCGCAGTCAGCGGCAGATCACGCTGTTCACATCCCTGCGGCAGCTTCGGGTGCGCGTCGGGCGCTCATCCCTGGAGACGATACGCGAACGCATCGCAGGGGCGACCTGGGCGCAGTGGGTGGCTGCCTTCATCGTGATCGACTTTCTTCTCATCCCCTGGACCTACCAGATCGTGCAGCTTGCGGGCAGCAGCTACGGCGGAACAGCAGGTCGCAGCGACTTTGGGCTGCTGGCCAGCGTGTTTGTGCCTGAGCTGTTGTACGGCGAAGGATTGAGCGGTGCTGCCGCCGCGCTGCCTGGCGTATTGATCACCGGCCTTGTGATCGCCTGCGCCGCACTCTGGTGGCTGACGATGCGCCAGCGCGCGGCACTGCTCGCGCTGCTGCTTATGCTCGTGCCGTCGGCGCTGCTGTTTGCCGTTGGCCTGCGCTTGGATATCTTCCGCCCGCGCTACCTGATCGCCGTCACGCCTGCGCTGATACTTGTGCTCACGAGCGCGTTCTGGCCGCTCAGTCTGAAATCGGCTCGGCTGCCGCTGCTGCGGCCGCTCGCAATGACGTTTGGCGGGCTGCTGTTGGTGCTCTCGCTGTTTTTAAGCGCCGACGCCTTGATGACTTACTTTGGCAGGGATTACCGCAAGGGCGCAGATTGGCGCGCACTAGGAGCCTACCTCGACGCCGAAGTCGATGAGTGTACGGTCGTCCTGATCGTTGCTGCGGAACCATCGGGCGGCATCGACCCGGCATTCCAGTATTACTACGAGGGCGCGTTCGAAGTGCTGCCTCGTACAGATGCCGATGTCGAGCTGGAGATCGCTGCGCTGCTGGCGGGGCATGCGCGCATGCTGCTGATCGATCAGCCGAGCTGGGATCAATCAGTGCGGTCAATTTTGACCCAAGCAGCCGCCATCACGGCGGAGGACAGAGCGGGGGATTTTCGCATCACGATCTACCACTCGCGCTGATACTCCAGGATGAAGGATACACCGTGCGTCAGCGCCGGGTCGAAGGCGGGCGCAGGTACACTGACCAGCAGCTGCAGCGGTGACCATACCCCATCCCGCCGCTCCGGCACCGAAGCGATGCCGAGCGCGCCATTGGGGTGCCGGACAGCTTCGTCACCGCCCGGCACGCGCAGGCTGCGCGGCGTCACATCCTGGATCAGAAACGGTGCAAATCCTCCGTCCACCAAAGCTAGCTTCCATGCCAGCAATAATCCGTCCGGGCGCACCCGCCCGCCATCGATGATCGGTCCGACTGCGGCACCGCCTGCTCGCAGCGACCGCGCAGCAGCTTCGATGTCTTCGCACAGCAGCGCGCAGCCTGCCAACCCCTCCCCCTGAGCAAGCATTGGGCTGAAATCGACAGCAGCGGGTCGTGCGGACATGCCGGTCGGCGCGAGCAGCTCGATGTAAGTGCCGTCATGCAAACAGATGAGCGCATTGTGTGTGGCGGCGTTGGCATGGACGCCGCCAGGTGTGATAGTGAAGCCGAGCGCGCCGAAATCGCGCACAGCGGTTTCAAGGTGGCGAACGGCGATGACGACATGATCCAGCCTCACGGCTCACATCACCTCGACGCACATGGCCACGGCTTCCGCTCCGCCCAAACACAGCGCGGCTAATCCACGTTTGAGACCTCGTGCATGCAGCGCGTGGATCAACGTCGTTAGCACGCGCGCGCCAGACGCACCGAGCGGATGGCCGAGCGCGATCGCGCCGCCGTTGACATTGAGCTTCTCCATCGGCAGTGCATAGCCTTCGCGCGCCAGCCCCTTGACATCGGCGAGCACTTGAGCGGCGAACGCCTCATTGATCTCGAACAGATCGACATCGTCCATCTTCCAACCAGCGCGCTCTAGGGCGATCGGGATCGCTTTGACGGGGGCGTAGAAGAGCCACGCAGGCTCCACCGCCGCTTGAGCATAGGCAGCGATCCGGGCCAGCGGATGTTTGCCGTGCCGTTCAGCATAGCGCAGACTGGTGACGATCAACGCTGCCGCACCATCGTTCATGCCTGGGGCGTTGCCTGCGGTTACGCGTCCGTTGGCCTCAAAGGCGGCGGGCAGCCGCGCAAGCGCATCCGGCGTCGTGTCGGGGCGGATCGACTCATCTGTGTCAACGATCATCGTGCTCTTGCGGGATTGAACCGTCAGTGGAGTCATCTCGGCTTGAAATGCCCCCTGCTGTGCAGCGGCGGCCGCTTTCATGTGGCTCTCAAAAGCAAATTGATCCATCGCCTCGCGTGAGATTTCGAGCTGACGCGCGATGAACTCGGCTGCATTGCCCATGCTCCAATCGCACAGACTGCACCAAAGACCGTCGCTTTGCAGCGAGTCGCGCATGGTCGTGTGGCCGTACTTGTGTCCTTGGCGATGCTGGTCGATCAGGAATGGTGCTCGGCTCATGCTCTCGCTTCCGCCGGCTAGGTACGCTTCGCCGTCACCCGCTCGGATGCTGCTGGCTGCGAGCATGACCGCTTTCAGACTGCTGCCGCAGACTTTGTTAACCGTGAAACCGCCCACATGCTCTGGTATACCCGCGCCGATGCTGATCTGGCGCGGCAGCGCCTGACCCGTTCCTGCAGCGACGACATTGCCGATGATCACCTCGGCCAGGTCTTCAGCTGCAATGCCGCTGCGTTCGAGGGCGGCTTTGGCCGCGCTCCGTCCAAGCTCAGCTGCGCTGAATTCGGCTAGCACGCCCAGGAATCTTCCCTGCGGTGTGCGTGCCGCGCTCAGGATAACGGCGTCGCTGCTAGAGAGTTCGCCTGGCATGATGTTTGACTCCTGATGGTGGCCCTTCACACTGCGGATTCGCGCATTGAGTCGATTCTCCCACCGTAATCATAAAGAGCGCACAAATCTATGTCACTAATTTACCTTTCGAGCGTAAAGAATGATTCGCTTTACCCTTCTCAGCATTACAGGATTTGCATACAATCGCGCAGCTTTCATGGGCAGTTATTGCTCAGAGATAATTTCATATCTCGCGTTAATATAGCGAAACTTTTGAATGCGGTATCTTTTTGCGTTGTGCAGGCTTTACAAACTTCCAGGCAAAAGAGGAGCAAGATGGACTTTTTTACCGATAACTCGGCCTGGGTCGCCCTGATTGCCGCGATCATTGGGCTGGCCTTCGCCGGCTACACTGCCAGTTGGATCATGCGGCAGGATACTGGCACCGATCGGATGCGCTTCATCGCGGCTGCTATCCAGCGTGGCGCGCAGGCTTTTCTCAGTCGTGAGTATCGCTACGTCGCGATTGTGGTCGTTGTCGTCACGGTGCTGCTGCTGCTGCTCAGCGCCGTCCCGAATTCGGGCATGTCGCCGCTGACGGCGCTCGCCTACGTGAGTGGGGCGCTAGCCTCAGGTATCGCCGGCTATGTCGGCATGAGCATTGCGGTGCGTTCGAACCTGCGCACGACGGCGGCAGCGCAGCGCAGCCTGAACAGCGGGCTGCGGGTCGCGTTTGCCAGCGGCTCGGTCATGGGCATGACCGTCGTCGGGCTGGCACTGCTCGGTATCGCGCTGCTGTTCGTCCTGCTCACCAGCCTTCTGCCCGACCCAGCGCAGGCGGCAAGCGCGCTGGTCGGCTTCGGCTTCGGCGGCACGACGATAGCGATCTTCGCCCGTGTCGGCGGAGGCATCTTCACCAAAGCTGCCGATGTCGGTGCCGATCTGGTCGGTAAGACTGAGGCGGGTATCCCGGAAGATGATCCGCGCAATCCGGCGGTAATCGCTGACAATGTGGGCGATAACGTCGGCGACGTGGCCGGTATGGGGTCGGATCTGTTTGAGAGCTACGCGGGATCGATCATCGCTGCGATCACGATCGCAGCGCTGGCGCAGGTGGCAGCGGTCAACGCGCCAGAGGCGATTGCCTCGGTGCTGGGAGTTTCGCCGGAACAGCTCAAGGCAGCGGAGGCGTACCCGCTGCTCGTGGCTGCCGTCGGCCTCGTGATCGCGATCGTGTGCACGTTTCTCGTGCGCACCAAAGAAGACGCTACGCAGGAAAATCTGCTCGGCAGCTTGCGGACGGGCGTTTACTCGGCGGCTGGCCTTTCGGCAGTTGCGATCATTGTCCTCGGTCTCGCGCTCAATCTCGGTTGGGGCGTGATCATTGCGACGTTGAGCGGGCTGCTGGCTGGCGTCTTGATCGGCTACATGACCGAGTACTTCACGTCGGACACGTACGCACCAACGCGCCGCATTGCGGAAAGCTCGGCGGGCGGTCCGGCGATCGTCGTCATTCAGGGCATCGCCATCGGTATGCAGAGCACCGTCGCTCCGGTGTTGATCGTCGTGTTCGCAACCGTCATCGCGATCGGTTTTGCCGGGCTGTATGGTGTGGCGATGGCCGCAGTCGGGATGCTCTCGACCCTCGGCATCACGCTGGCGACCGACGCCTACGGCCCGGTTGCAGACAATGCTGGCGGTATCGCGGAGATGAGCGGTTTAGAAGGTCACGTGCGCGAACGCACGGACGCTTTGGACAGCCTGGGCAATACGACTGCTGCGACGGGCAAGGGGTTCGCCATCGGCAGTGCCGCTATGACCGCGCTGGCGCTGGTCTCGGCGTTCGTCACTGCGACGGGTATGAACCCGAACATCAATATCCTCAGCCCGCAGCTTCCCACAGGGCTGCTGATCGGCGCGATGCTGCCGTTCATTTTCAGCGCGCTGACAATGCTGGCTGTCGGTCGTGCGGCGCAGGCGGTCGTGCTAGAAGTGCGCCGGCAGTTCAAGGAAATCCCAGGCCTGATGGAGGGCAAGGCGGACCCCGACTACGAGCGTTGTGTCGGCATCAGCACCGAAGGCGCAATCCGTGAGATGATGCTTCCGGGTCTGATCGCCGTCGCTGTCCCGGTAGTGATCGCGATCTTGGCGGTTATCGGGCGCAGCTTCGCCGGTCCAGGCCTCGATCTGGCCGATTTTGTCGGCATCGAGACGTTGGTTGGAGTGCTCTTGGGATCGCTCTTGAGCGGCTTCATGCTGGCGGTGATGATGTCGAATGCTGGTGGCGCGTGGGACAACGCGAAGAAGTATATCGAACGCGGTCACTTGGGCGGCAAGAAGAGCGAAGCGCACAAGGCTGCCGTCGTGGGTGATACGATTGGCGATCCATTCAAGGATACGTCGGGGCCGTCGCTGAACATTCTGCTCAAGCTGGTGGCGGTCGTGGCGCTCGTGATCGCGCCGCTGCTGGCCGTTGGTGGTGGTTGATCCGGGTCAGCTCATCGTGTGGGGCGAGGCGCGCAGCCTCGCCCAATTCCGTTTAAAGGCTGTGCCTCATGCGTGAGCACCGTTATCTCATCATCCTCGCCGTGCTATGTGTGGCACTCCTCCTCGCCTTGTGGCTGTTTTCGATCAGCTTTTTTCCCATCCAACCCAACTGAGAGACCGGCGTGTTGGGTGCTTGCTCCACCCAAGACTTCGGTCGTATACTCAGGAATATGCGCGCGTTTTTATCGACCCTGATGGGTCTCTTGTCCGCCACGATGGGACTCTTGTTTGCACTGCCGACCATGTCGTATCGCAGTGTGCTTTGGGTTGTGCAAATGCTGCTCGGTGAGTTCGCGTGGATCCCCGGGCTGCTCGGTGTGGGCGCGGTTGGCTTGGGTGCGGCGGGCCGGCGAAAGTCGAGCTGGGGCATCGCCCTTGGGGCGTTCGGACTCGGCATCTCGATGATACCTTTCGCGCAGATGCGGCGCGCCGCTCAGATGAGCGACCGGGAAATGCGCCGCGCTCTCGGTGAGCATTACGAGCGCACCTTACCGCCGATCATGCGAGCGCGGATCAGCCAGCGGCGCTGGTCGCTGGAGGCATCGCTGGGGATGCGCCAGTTCACCAATGGGCGCGTCACCGTCGATCGCAACGTCGTCTACGCCAGTACGCCCCAGCGTCCGCTCATGCTCGATGTTTACCGTCCACGTATTCACCCAGCTTGCGGTGATCGCTATCCGGCGATCATCACGATTCATGGCGGCGCATGGCGCTTCGGCGATAAAGGCGAGGTTTTCGTTCCACATCATCGCTACTTGGCGAGCCTTGGCTACGTCGTTTTCGATATTCAATACCGGCTCTCCAACGAATGCCGTTGGCCGCACATGCTGGAGGACGTTTGCAACGCGATCGACTGGGTGCAGCACTATGCGTCTGCTTATC
>CAYTME010000003.1:19713-26201 GCA_964438415.1 uncultured Pleurocapsa sp.
TGGCACTGCTCGGACGATCGGCGGGCGGACATCTGGCGCTCTTAGCCGCCTACCGCCGCAGCGGGGCGCGTCATGGGGATGGCCAAACGCGCTGGCCGCTGGCAGGGGTAGTCGCCCTTTACGCGCCGACCGATCTGCGGATGTGGCCGCCGCTGGAGGACAGCGAGGTGAGCTGGCTGATGAACGGCACGCCTGCCGAGCAGCCCGAAGCGTATGTCGAAGCCAGTCCGGTCGAACACGCCCGCGGCGGCCTGCCACCCACCCTATTTGTGCAGGGCTACCGCGACGACCTAGTTATGCCGGCTCATGCCGAGCTGCTGCACAACAAGCTGTCATCGGTTGGCACGCCATCCGTCACCGTGCGCGTGCCGTGGTCTCGGCATGGTTTCGATGCGTTTCTTTCCGGCATGGGCAGCCAAATGATCCAATACGATATCGATCGTTTCCTTGCCTGGTGCGTCTATCGCGAGGATCGGACTGCTCATGAGCAGTAAAACCGTACAACTGCCGCGTATGCCGCGCCGTCCCGAGACGGGTTTGCTGGCTTGGTTGGCCACAATTGGATACATCAGCGCCGTCTTCAGCCCGGATGCCACCTTGTCGATGATGGCGATCCCGAACGGGGCGGACGTGCGCTGGCGCGTGGGCGTACAGTTCGGTCACACGCGCGCCGCGGTCGAAGATATGCCTACGCTGGCGGCGGCGCTGCGCGACCTGTGGCCTGCGCTTGAAGCTGAGTTCCACGTGTACCAGTCCGGTTATGAGGACACGCGCAAACCGGTCAATTATGCCGACGACCGCTGGCTCGATGACGATACGCAGCGGACGCTCGACCTGCTGCTTGAGATCACCCACACCGTCTTCAAGGGCGATTGGGCGCTTGTCATCCTGTATCAAGCGGTCGAGACCCCCGCCGAGCGCGTCAAGATGCGTTTGATCGCCCACGCAACCAGCATTCAGGTCGGAGGGCAGGGGCCGTCTCTGCGGGAAGCGTGCCGCGATCTGTACCGCAACGCTGCGCCCGAATACTTCCACAGTTCCGGTCGCCTTGCCGAAGGTGTGCTCACTTGACCTGTACCTCGCCTGAGGTTTGACGGACGATGGTGCTGCCGCAGCGTCGTCTGCCCTCGATCGGAGCGGATCTCGAACAGCCGAGCAAGTCGACGAAAGCCCCTATCAGCTGAACGCCTTAAAGTCGTCGCTCAAAATGAATACGGGTTCTGCAACCTGAGCGAACATCCACGCAGATAGGGAACGGTGGATGCGTTTGAGGACTCGTTTGGAACGCTGGCTGAAGAATTCGCCTTTGCTTCTGAAGCGTCTTTGCGGTTCAATTGCACCGCATTCTATCGGACGATGTGAGTGGAGCAGTGAACCAGAATGGCAGAAATCATCACTTCGATCTTCCGCAAATACGACATCCGCGGCACTGTGGCGGGCGAGAATCCGCAGTTGACGTCGGAGGTGGCTCGCCTGGTCGGGCGGGCGTTGGGCACCTATCTGCCGCAGCAGTTCGGCACACAGCGAGTCTTCGTCGGTCGCGATAACCGACCGTCGTCGGTCGGCTTGGCGGCGGCCATGCGCGAAGGCATCGTCTCGGCTGGTTTGCCGGTGACCGATATCGGCGAAGTGCTGACGCCAACAACCTACTTCGCCTCGGCCAGCTTTGAGGGCGTGGGGGCGGGCGTCATGATCACCGGCAGCCATCTCGACACACGCTACAACGGCATTAAGATGGCGTACGGTCCGCTGGCGCTGGCCGATCAGCAGATCCAAGATTTGCTCAAGATCATCCAAACCGACGCATTCGCGAGCGGCAGCGCGCCCGTCGATTCCGACTTCGACATGATCCACAAGCACATGGCGCGTATTCAAAGCCTTGTGCACATGGGGCGTCCGCTCAAGATCGTCTTGGACGCGGGCAACGGTCTGTCGGGCACTTATTTCCCGCCCGTGCTGCGCGCGCTCGGCATGGAAGTGGACTGCATGTACTGTGAGAGTGATGGCACCTACCCGAACCATCTGCCCAACCCGGAAGACCCGGAGATGACGGTCGAGCTGGAGAAGCGTGTCGTCGAGACCGGTGCCGATCTCGGTTTGGCTTTCGATGGGGACAGCGACCGCTGCGGCTTCATCGACAACCACGGCCACCACATCACCGCCGACCGGCTGCTGGCGGTGCTTGCGCGCGATCTGCTTAAGCGGATGCCGGGCGCACCGATCGTGTTCGATGTCAAGGTATCACAGGCGCTGCCAGATTTCATCAAGCAGCACGGCGGGGTGCCAGTCATGTGGAAGACGGGTCACAGCTTGATGAAACTCAAGATGCACGAGATCGGCTCGCCGCTGGGCGGGGAGATCAGCGGCCATCTGTTCACGGGCGAGAACTACTACGGCTTCGACGACGCACCGCTGATCGTGCTGCGCGCGCTGGAGATCTTTTCGGCAACCGATAAGAGCGTCGCCGACATCTTCGCCGAGATTCCGACGCTGCCCGCCACCCCGGAGATCATCCTCTCGACACCAGACAACGTCAAGTTCGCTATCATCGATGAGATACGCGACGCGCTGTCGCAGCATTACGAGGTGTTCGCCCTCGACGGTGCCCGCGCCAGCTTCGAACATGGGTGGGGTCTTGTGCGCGCTAGCAACACACAGCCCGCGATCACGATGCGTTTCGAAGCGTACACGGTCGATGCGCTGGTGGAGTACATGGAGCGTTTCAAGGCGCTGATGGATAAGCACCCGGAGATCGACCAGACCAAATTCATCGAGGTGCTCGAACGCTTCCGCGCCAAGGCGTAAGGTCGGAAGAGCCACTTGCATCCCCCTCAGCTCTGAGTCCTGAGGGGGATTGTCGTCCAGGTTTCGTATAGGTGTGAGGATGCCCACATTCGAGGAGATTTACGCCGCGTACGCTGAGGAGTACGATCATCTGGTCGAGCGTGAGGATTTCCGCGGCAGCTTAATCGAGGCGATTCAGCACATCTGCCCGCTCAATGGTCTAGAGGTCATCGAGCTGGGTGCGGGCACGGGCCGCATCACTCGCCAACTCGTACCGCTGGTGGGTTTTGTGCGCGCTTTCGATGCCTCGGCACACATGCTGGACGTGGCGCGCCGGCGCTTGGAGCAGACAGGCTTCACCAATTGGACGCTCGATGTGGCTGATAACCGCACACTGCCAGCGCCGGATGCCAGCGCCGATCTCAGCCTCGCGGGCTGGACGTTCGGTCACCAGACCGAATGGGCCGCTGACCGCTGGCAGATCGAGATCGGCGCAGCGCTCGATGAAATGCTGCGTGTTCTGCGGCCCGGCGGCACCGCCATCGTCATCGAGACAATGGGGACGAACCAGCGCACGCCCGCACCTCCGAACGCGCCGCTGGCCGCCTACTATGCCTGGTTGGAAGGTGAACGAGGCTTCGACTACCGCTGGGTGCGCACGGATTACCAGTTTGAGTCGGCTGCAGAGGCTGCGGTGCTGCTGCGCTTCTTCTTCGGCGATGCGCTGGCGGATGCGGTCGCAGCCAGCCGCAGCCCGATCGTGCCGGAATGCACCGGGATCTGGTCGCTGCGCAAGCCGAGCGCGTGAGGCCGTGTCACTGGCAGATCGAGCGCACGAATTCATCCAGGTCTTCAGTGCTGATCTTGTCGATGTCCCCGCGGTAAATGATGAGCGTCATCGTCTCGGTGACTTTTTCCTGGCGGGATGCCGCCACGAAAGATAACAGCACAAGCTGAGCTAACACCAGCCGCGTCAGATTGACACGACCCAACCCGGAACCGATGATCGGCACGATGACCTCGCGACTCTTGCCGTGCCGCTTGACCGCTTCCCAAAGAGTCATCAGGCTGCCCCACAGCTCATGTGCGTTGGACTCAGCGACGCATTTGTCGTTCATGTGGAAAAATGCTGTGAAGAGAAACAGCTTGTGATCCTGTTGGATCGGAATCACAGTGCCAAGCGGGTAGCGCAGCTCCTTGCCACATGGCTTCGGGCGCGTTTCACCGCGAATGTGCATCGCTCGCAGCTGCTTGTCGATCTCTTCATCGAGCTGCGAACTGTCGCCTCGGAAATATCGTTCGATGAACTGCCCATCGATGGCTTTCCGGCTGATGATTTCGTCCAGCTTGGTGTCGAAATAGTCGTTGGTACCGACGACAAGGCAAACCCTGTCAGGGTTGGTTTCGACTTCCTCGAATAGATCGCCGACTTTTACTCGTATCTTGTAGTTGGTGCCCGAGATCGTGTGCTCGAGCTGCCTGCGCGGACGGCTGCGCCAGAGTACCCAGATGGTGGCTAGGATCAGCAGCAGCGTGAATCCAACTGCCGGCTCTAAAAGCTCGCGTAGTGTGGGGAAGAAATAGGTGATGACTTCGAGCAGCAACCACGAAGCACCGATGAAACCGAAAAATGAGACAACGAGGCGTCGCCACGTCTCAGCACGCCACAAGCCTAAGTTCAGGATATTCACCGCGACCCCTTAACATTTTTGCTTGAACGCAGAACTGCGCAGAGTATAGACCCGTTTGCGTGCTGCTACCACTTTGCTGGGCGCCGGTGAACCCTCGCCTCACGGCGGATGTGACTGCAGGGACTAGCTGCCGCTGCTGTGCGGCTAAAGACAAAGCGGGCGCGCAGCTCATCACGCGCTCGCTTTGTCTCTCGCCTCTCATTTGTCAAACTGGGGTTCGATCTGCAAGGCCTTCGCGATGCCGTGTGTCCAAGCGGCGATCGCCTGCCAGTCACGGTAATCGTGACGGTTATGTTTCGAAGCTTCGGTGCCGTCGTAACTGGAAGCGAGCAGCCACCGCTCGTCCCAGTTGATTGAGTCCACATCGAGTTTGCCAGAGAAAACCTCGACGCGGTCGAGTGCGATGCCAGCTTGTTCGAGCGTCGGACGATGCAGGTAATACTGCAGACAGTGCTGACGCCCCTCGGGTTCCAAGACACGAATGGTGGTGATGAACAAGTAGGTTGGCTTGCTGGCGAGCGCAGCGCCGCAGCGTTCGAAGAAAAGCGACATGGGCTGAAGCCACATCCCGCCATGAATGGCCGAACCGAGAATGACTACGTCATAAGAATCAACCGACTGGACGTCCTCGACGGAGGAAACCGTGACATCGACCCCGTACGAGCGCAGCAGGCGGCCCATGAAGTGCGCGATTTCTGCTGTCGAACCGTGCGCGCTAGCATAACCGATGAGAATGTTCATGTGCTGATCCTGATAGTGTCCGTTATTTTGTCTTCAACTCACTTTCTGGAGGATTATAGCATGGTGGACGGAGACAGCATCATAGACGAGGCACACTGAAATACACATCACACGCTGTGCGAGGATTTACGTTTTTCTAACCACCTTTCAGTCGAATATACGAAATTCGTTCATCCTAACAAGCTTGCTTGGTACGAAGGTCATGGTCGTGTTGTGTTCTCGTAAGCTCACCATCCCAACATATGGGACATAAGTACGGGGGAATCAGGTGAGGGGAAGACCGCCATGACAGCGCCGCGCATTCTGGATACACTGAATCGTTACGATTTGAAAACTCATGCGCTGCTCCATGCCGTCTCCGAGCAGCGCCAGCAGGCGCTCTCGCGGGTGGTCAATGGGCTGGCGGCGCAGGTCTGCAACGCCTATCTGAACGGCGATGTGCAGGCGCGGATCGTGATCGTGCGGACGATTGGGCGCAAAGCCGCTCTGCTGGGGCATCTGTTTACCTACGCCCAGCGCTGCATCGACGATGCTGAAACAGCCTATACAGCGCGCAAGATGCGCCGCGCGAAAGCACAGCTTCGTTTGGGCATCGCGGCGGATACCATCCTCGACGGCCGCATCGATGAGCGCTATTTGCGACCAATACAAGATCGGATGATCGCGCTGGCGCAGGCACTGGGCTTGGATCTACAGTCCATTGCGGTGGCATTCGATGTACCGGTCGCAGAGTTGCTGCAGTTCGTCTACGTCGCGCTCCGGCGCAACCAGTTTGAAGATGCATATGATATGCTGACTCGGCTGCTCTACCGGCATCCGGAACTTGAAAACGACGGCGGTTTTGTGAACGCTGCGGAGTTGGCAACCGGCAAGATCGGCTATGCGGCGCTGGCGACCCTGCGTGACCGTGATCTACGCTGGCGTGCCCTAACCAACAAGCGTGAAACCGTCGAGCGGCGCGGCATCACCCGGTTGAGCGACAAGCTTCAATCTATGCGCCAGCGGCAGGAGATGCCAGCATCGCGAGTGCGCATGGCGACCGCGTAGCATCGTTCAGCCGGCATCCACCTCATCGCGCAGGGAGGGCGGCTGCGTCCCTGCCCGGTCGATGACGTAGGCCTGCGCATCGCCGACATCGAACTGAGTGCCAGAGCGCGCATGCACTAAACGCACGACCCCAATACCGAGGTGCTCACCGTCCGGTGTCGTCACGCTGCTGGTCAGTCGGCCTGCGCTGCGCTCCCCCAGCGTCAATTCCGCTGGTGCGCTGAC
>CAYTME010000003.1:26220-34082 GCA_964438415.1 uncultured Pleurocapsa sp.
TGACGGCGTCAGTCAGACGCAGGCGCACGATCGTCCGTGCGAGCCGCTGCCTGCTCTCCATGCGTGCGATGATTTCCTGCCCCGTGTAACAGCCTTTGGTGAAGCTCACCTCATCCCAAAGACCGACTTCGAGTGGGATGAAATCCGTGCTCAGTTCCCGTCCGATGCCAGGGCGACCAGCGCGAATACGCAGCGTGTTGTACGTTAGCGAACCTGCGGGGCGCAGACCGTCGGGGCTACCGGCGGTCAGCAGTCCCTCGAACACATCTGGGCTGTTCGACTGCGGCGCGATCACGACCCAAGCGCTCACACTCACGGGCGGCACGCGCGCGGCGATCACCGTGATACCGTCGAGATCGACCACGGCGGCGTGCAGCATTGACAGGCTGCCGAGCGCTTCGTGCACGCGCGCTATGATCCTATCGGAGGCGGGGCCATGCAGCGCGAAAGCGTGTGTCTCGCTGGCCAAGTCGTGGACGTACAGCTCGTCGTTGAAGAAGGTATTGCGCTGTAGATAGGCCAGCAGCGTTTGGCCACGCCCGGGTTCTGTCAGTGCGAGCGCCCGCTCGCCGAGGTTGAAGACGACAGCTCGATCGAGGATGCGCGCATTTGGGTTGGTGAAAATCGTCGGTCGTCCCGCGCCGACAGGCAGCGCCTCCAAATCGTTGGTCGAGATGCGGTGTGGCAGCGCCAGCCGGTCGCGCCCTGTCAAGACCAAGCGGCCTTCATGCGAGCGGTCCATGATCACGGCCTGCGTCAGCGCGGCATGATACTCGGCAGGTAGATCGCCGTAGTGCAGCGGAATGCCATCGGGGGCGAGCTGTGCACCCCGCGCACGGTGGGACTCCAGCAGTGTCATATGCGTCAGATGGTCGAGGCGGGCATCAACACGGAGCGAACCTGCTGCGGCAGTTCGACACTCGCGGCCGGGAGCCAGACCCAGCCGGGCGCAGCCGACCACACTGTGTCGGGTACAATGATGTAATAGAACGCGAATTGATCGGCTTGCTCATCACTGTTGTCGGCGACATAGACCGGCGGAATGACATCGTCTTGTGCAGTGTCGCGGGTTGTGAGCTGTGCATCATCTGCCTCGATCCCGGTCGCCGTTCTCGCAGCGGACAGCGCGGCCAAATGGGGCGCGGTGTCGAGCGTGAAGTCGCATTCTGGGATGCGGCCGTCATCAGCACTGACCAACACATCACCGCCGCGCGCGATGATCGTGCGCGCGCTGAAACGGCGCGGACGCGGTGCAGCGTCGGCCAAGTGGCGAGCTGCACGACGGCTAAGCTCGGCCTCGATGATGGATACGAGCAGATGCGCTGCTTGGTCGAGCGTATCGTTGACGATCAGATAGTCGCACTGACGTGCGAATTCCAGCTCCAGCGGTGCGCGCAGCAGCCGCTTGCTGATCTGCGCCTCGGTTTCGGTGCCGCGCTCGCGCATCCGTTCGACCAGAGCCGACAGCGACGGTGGTTGAATGAAGACCATCACCACGTTCTCTGGGAACGCCTGGCGTGCGGAGACCGCGCCGCGCATGTCGATATCGGCCAGGAAGACCGCGCCCTCTGCCAACCCGATTTCGAGCGGACGCAGCGGCATCCCATACCATTGGCCGTGGTTGTCTTGGCTTTCGAGCAGTTCGCCAGCCCGCTCCATCCGAGCAAACTCAGCATGATCGACGAAGTAGTGCTCGCGTCCCTCCGTTTCGCCCGCGCGCTGAGGGCGGGTGGTGACGGTTGGGAACTGGCGCGTGCCGGGCACGCGGGCGAGCGCTTCTTTCATGACGGTATTCTTGCCAGCGCCCGCCGGACCGACCAATGTGAACAAGATACCCGGTAATCCACTCACGCTGCTGACCTCGCCGTTTGTCTCTACCTATCTATGCATCAAGTCAGCGCAAGTGTACCAGTTCCTCTCGCCCCTGACGATGAGAAAAAAGCCGCCTTCACACCCCGACGCTGCGCCAGGCAGCTTTCATCGTGTTGACGATCAGCATCGTGATCGTCATCGGGCCGACGCCGCCAGGTACTTTGCTGATCGCACCAGCGACCTGGGACGCTGAGGCGAAATCGACATCGCCAACGAAGCGATAGCCTTTCTCCGCCATTGGGTCATCGATCTTGTTGGTGCCGACATCGATGACGATCGACCCTGGCTTGAGCCAGTCGCCCGGCACAAAGTGCGGTTTGCCGATAGCCGCGATGATGATATCCGCTTGCCGCACGATCTCCGCCATGTTTTTCGTCCGACTGTGGCAAATAGTGACAGTCGCGTCGGCTTTCATCAGCATGAGCGCTGCGGGCATCCCGACGATATTGCTGCGCCCGATGACGACGGCATTAGCTCCAGCGATCTGCGCACCGGCTTCGGCCAGCAGCACCATACAGCCGGTTGGCGTAGCCGGTGTGAACAGCGGTTCGCGTCCTTTCATCGCTAGCAGGCCGATGTTTTCGGGATGCAGACCATCTGCGTCTTTCTCTAGACTGACGAGCCGAAGCACCCGCTGCTCATCGATGTGGGGTGGTAGCGGAAGCTGAACTAAGATGCCATGCACGCGTGGGTCGTCGTTGAGCATCTTGACGGCAGCTTCGACATCGGCTTGCGTCGCTTCCTGTGGCAGGATGTGGGCGAATGACTGCATGCCGACTTGTTCGCAGGCACGGCGCTTCATGCGCACGTATTGGTGTGATGCGGGGTTATCGCCCACCAGCACGACCCCCAAGCCAGGGACGCGGTCATAAGTCTGTTGAAACCGTTTCACTTCTTCGGCCACCTGCGCGCGCATTCGATCTGCGACCGGGGCTCCGTCGATAATTCTTGCAACCATGCTGGCAGCTCCTGACGAAATCTAGAGACAAAAACGACACTGTTTTCCGAGTTTGTGTTTCACGTCACAAGCGCAATTGTATACGCATTTGAACAACTCGCCGACAATTCCGCAGTCCGCCGAAAGAGAGAGTTAGGTAACATAGAAAATGCGCGAAACAGCGCCATTGGCATATCCATGGCGCTGCCATTGGTATCTCTGCAGGCCAGGGATTGAACGAGGTGAGAAGCTGATGATGCCCTTACTCCGCAAAACTATCGACCTGCGCTTTAGGCGCGGGCAAGCGCTCATCGAGTACGCGCTCATCCTGGCGCTGCTCGCAATTGCGATGGCGATTGCTCTGGCAGCGACCGGCCCAGCGATTGCCGGCGTTTTCAGCAACGTGATCTGCAACGTCGCCGGTCAGTCTCCTTGTGGGGCCGAGCTGGCCAATTTGAACCAGTACGGCAATCCGAATAACTTCTGGCAAACCGTGACCTGGGTAGCGCAAAACCCACAGGGGGAAACGCCCTTTGCCACGCCGGAGCTGCGCCCGCCGACGATCGCGCCGACTGAGAACCCGAATCCGATCAACACCAATACGCCGGTGCCTTCGATCACGCCGCGGCCATCGAGCACACTGGGGCCGTCAGCGACCCCGGCAGACAATCGATTCACGCTGCCGTTTTACGATCCGGCCGATGCACTGGTCAATTGGCGCACGGATTCGAGCGTCTACGTCGGTGGCGATGAATGGGTCGGTTACTACTATCAGAATACGACGTTCTCTGGCACGCCCACGATCGCGCGCAACGGCATCATCCCTGGCGCGAATCCACTTTCCCTCGCCTTCGATTGGGGTTCTGGGCCTCCGCTCGCCATCGGCGGCTGGACGGCGACCGATAATTTCTCGGTGCGCTGGATCCGGCGCATCGACATCAGCGCGCAGTTGGCGGGCAGACCGCTGCGGTTCTCTGTTTCTGCCGATGACCGCGCCAGTGTGTGGCATTGTCCAGATGAGGCGGCGACTGCCAACCCAGCGGGCTGTACTCAGCTCTTGAACAATGTCACCGATGGCACTGCGACAGCCACCTTCGCCGAAGGCTCCTACTGGCTGCTCGTCCACTACGTCGAAAACAGCGGCAATGCGCGCATCCGGCTCGATATCGGCGGGGTTGGCGGTGTCAATCCCGACGACGTCGTCGGTGCAGGCGGTGAGTGCTCGTGGGGTCTGAAAGCGGGGGGTGATACGAACTCCCTCAATTCGATGTTCGACGAGAATCCGGCCAGCGATGCGTGGCCGAGCAATCAGGTTTGCTACCTGGAGCTGCGCGGTCGCGTCGACATGATCGGCGCGGCGCGCCCGATCCTGAGTTTCTGGGATGTCTGGGATCTGCCGGCGGGGGCGGTTGCACGGATCGAGATCAGCGAGTATTCTGCCGATCGCACCAGTCATAACTGGCGCCCGATCGCTGTGCGCACCGGCGGTACCAACGTCCGCAACTACGCGTGGACGCGCAGCGAAGTCAGCCTCGCTAATCTCACACCCGCGCTGACGACGAGCGAAGTCACCTTCCGCTTCGTGCTTGACTCAACAGGCGCTGGCGGCGCGCTCAATCCAGCACGCTGGTACTTGGATGATATCCGCGTCGAGGATGTGCCGGAGTCGGTCTACACCGTCGGCAATGTCTGGCGGCTCGATAATGCCAACGACCAAAGGCAGCATTTTATCACTTCGGGTCGTTGGGCGCTGACGACGACGCGCACTCACGGTGGGATGGCCTTTGAGGACAGCTCGCCCGCGGGTACCAACTACGACCGCCATTCACAGGGCGGCCCGCGCATCCACTACGTCGAGCTGCTGCATCCGGTTGATTTGAGCATTGCTCCTGCAACCGATCACGAGGGCGACAGCGGCAGCATCATCTTCAGCATGTGGCATGCCTACGAAATCGCGCCTGGCACCCAGCTCCGTGTTGAGTATACCCGCGACCCGCGCGATACGACGCCGGATAACTGGATCACCATCGGTGATACCGGCGGTGTTCCGAATCCGGCGGGCCTGCTCGCGAATAACACCGGGACGAGCACACTTGCGCGTCCGGTGATCCAGCCGGTTGAGATTCCGCTGGAGCTGATCCCGAACTACAATACTCAGCCGTTCCGCCTGCGGCTTGCGCTGTATGTCCCTGAGGGCGGCGCGGTCGCCGATGGCTGGTGGATCGACGACATCAAGATCGAGCGCGGTGGTGTCAACAATTTCACCGGCTATCCCTTCGTCGACGGCGCAGAAGACCTCGACTTCACCGAGCGCAACTGGACGCGTATCGGCAGTTGGGCGACCGCTTTCGGCGATGGCGTTTTCGAGAACGGGAACCCGACCGGCCGCTTCTACGCGGATACACCTGTGGGCAACTACCTGCCCAACGAAACGACCTGGATGGAGATGCGGCGGACAATCGATCTGCTCTATGACACCGATCTTAACGTCAACAATCCGGGAACCATCGGCGAGGCTGCGCCCGCCAGTGTGGCAGTTCGCCAGAACATCACGCGCCCGGTGCTGATGTTCTGGCACAAGCGCGATGTGCAGGCCGGCGTGCGCTTCGCCATCGATATCACGACCTCGTCACTCGACGATGGCAACCCGATGACGCCGACAGATTGGCGCGAGATCTGGTTCTATGCTGCGCCGAGCACTAACCCGCGCACGAGCGATGGCTTCGATCTGAGCCTGACGCGCCGCCAACAGTTCTCGTGGGAACGGGTCGAGATCGATCTGATCCGCGCGCTGGAAACGGCCACTGGTCTGAATTGGAATACGATCCGCACAAACGCGAATGAGACGGATGATGATTTCCGCATCCGCATTCGCTTGGTGGCGGGTGCTACCGCAGGCGATGGCATCAGTCTCGATTGGCTGCAAATCCGCGAACTGCCGGAGATCACTCACCGTTTGTGGGGCGCGACTCCGGTGCCTGGCAGCGTGGCGGCTACCGCGGGATTGGGTGCAGGCGACGGTGACCTTTACGAGGACTTCATCGAGTCGGTCTTCCCCAACCCGAGTCTGCCGCTTGATGCTCGCTGGTGGGTGGGTGTCGCCGATTGGCGGCTTCAGAGTGCGGGTACCGGCACAAACCCGCTGGCGCGCAGCGGCGCGTTCTCGCTTCACGATCTGCCGGATGCTAACTACGCGAACAATACCGCCAGCTATCTTGAGCTGCGCCCGGTCATCGATCTGCGCGGTGTGACGGCAGCAGAGAACCCGGCGCTCTACTATTGGCAGCGTTTTGGCATCGGCACCGGCGGCGATCAGTTCCGCGTCCAGATCTCGGTTGAGGACTCGACGCAAACCGCATCGCGCCACGGTCTGATGCCTGGCTGGAGCGCCTGGCAGACGATCGCGCCGCGGCCGTATACCGAGTTGAACGAAAACACGCGTCGTCTCGGCTGGCAGCGGCAGCTCGTGCTTCTCAATACCTACGTCGGCAAGCGTATCAAAGTCCGTTGGGTCGTCAACTCGATGAACGACAGCGGTAACGATTTCGGTTGGTACATCGATAACGTGCGCTTCGCCTACAACTACCTCGGTGGCGGTCAGACGGCGGCGATCCCGATGGTGGGCAACCAGTTCTTCGACAGTGCTGAAAGCACCAACAACTGGGTCATGGAAGGTTTGTGGGGTCTGGCGGCCGATCGTTTCCGCGGTGATCCCGGCTCATTCGATCTGGGTGGAACGCTGTGGACCGGGCATTGGGTGAACTGCGAGACTCATCAACTCCCGGCCGAGGGCTGTTGGTACAATGGTATGATCACATCGCTCAATCGTCTGTGGCCGATCCCAGGTACTGGTGCGACGACGGTGCCGCCGCTGTCGGCGGCCGGCGTGGCGGCCAACCTGCCGACCGAGACGACGCCGCTGATCATGAAGTTCCTCAACGAGACCTCGACGCCGCCGGAGTGCCCGGTCGTCGTCTCAGGGCCGTGCAACCCCTACATGCAGTCTGTGGGTGCGCGCTACATGCGTCGGGTCACTTTAGAGCCGGGCAATTACGTTGTGCAGATCTCACATGACGACGGGGCGCGCATGTGGATCAATAACGGCAGCGGTACGACGGAAGGCGCCAATTTCCGCGTCTTCTACGAGAACAGCAGTTGGATGGAGCGGACGGTGCTCAGAACCGACTTCCTGAGTGTGACGAGTGCCACGCCGATCGTGCGCATCATTGGCGTCGATTACTTCCAAGGTGGCCCGAGTGAGTGGAACAATCCTGGCCACTTGTACGTCAACATCGCGCGTGAGCGCTACTCGTTCAGCGACAGCCCGAATACGCCCAATGTCGGCGGCGGCTTCACAACGGTCAACGCTGTTCGTCCCAGCAATACGTCGATGATCAGCAATGGCTACTTCAACCTGAGCGGGATGCCAGATCCGTATCTACAGTTCTACTGGGTCGGCGATCTGCAGAACAATCACATCGTCAGCGTCGAGTTTTCGACAGATGGTGGCTTCACGTGGACTTCGCTGACTTCGTTCGGGAACACCATCTCATTCCCTGCCGATTGGAACCGAGTCAACTTCCGGCTGAACAGCAATGGTACGTTCAACGCGCTGTCTGCTGCGGCCAAGTCGCGGGTCATGTTCCGCTTCCGCATGAACGCGGGTTCTGCCAACCGCGATGGCGCTTACATCACCGATATCTTCATCGGTCAGCCGTAGTGTCGTGCATGTGGCGCGGTTGGACTGGCCGCGTCACATCGCGTAGCGCGACGCTGTACCCAGAAACAAGACGGACGACCTCACGCGGTCGTCCGTCTTTGTATTCAGCTCTGTGCCTTGCGCTGCCGCTGAGCCGCTTTGCTTGTCCGTTGGGCGATCTGCTCGCTCAGGCGTCCCCCGTCACTGGTGCGTCTGCTGGCGCGGTGGTGCATCGTATCGAGGAACTGCTTTCGCAGTATGGCGTCACTGAGCATGATGGTGGCTCCAGCCGGCGTTTTGCCGGTCACTTCGACCGCCAGCGCCATGAATTCGTCGTCGTACTCCAACGCGGGA
>CAYTME010000003.1:34169-46203 GCA_964438415.1 uncultured Pleurocapsa sp.
GCCAGCGGCACATCGATCGCTCGGCTGAACAACGCTAGATCGAATTCCATGTGAGCTGCCAGCGCGATCATGCGATCTTGTATCGGCAGCAGGTGGCGTTCCTCGATCCGCCCATCCAGCAGCGTATCGGCGACAATGCCCATCTTGAGCGCGTCCAGTGCCTGCCGATCTTTGCCCGATTTGAAAGCGGCCTCAGCGCGATCTATGCACGCGGCAGCGTGAAAGAACATGTGACCGAGCATTGCTGGCTTGTGGTTGAAGCCCAGTACGAGGGCGATGCGCTCAGGCGCAGAGGCTGTCGGGTAGGCGGCACACAATGCGTTTGCGAGACGCCGGGCTGCCGCTTCGAGCGCGCGCCGGCGCAGGAACCAATGACTGCCTCGCAGTGCCCGCGTCTTCTCGTCGTAACGTTCGAGGAGCCTGGTTGTTTTGAACACAGCCATACGATTCACTCCTTCACCCCTTCGGCGCAGAGGCGCTCGTGACCCTGTGGCTGACTACAAACGCGCCATAAGTTACGCCAAAAAACTATCATTGCATGTATTATCGCATGATTGTCACCATCGTGCGCACGTACTGGGTCTGGATCGAGTTAGGAATTAGTTCGAGTTGTTTGGATTGTGTGAGGGGTGCGGTGGAATGTGTGCCTGCTGTCAGAACTCCGGCGGCGGCCCATCGAAAAACAAAGCCCACCAAACGGCCCAGGGCTGCTCCTGCGGTGGGGAGGTCTCGATGGCAATGAAGGGGGCATCGTCTTCGACGTTCTGCGCTTCGGTCGACGACGGGACCGGGATGACGAGCACCTCGCCGGGGCGCACCATCTTGCCCTCGTCACGCGCCCAACGTTCGACATAGACGTCACTGCGCACATAGTCGCGCTCCGCGATCAGCCGAGCCTGTTCTTCTTGCAGTCTGGCAACCTCTCTGCGTACTTCGTCATAGGTTTGCTGAAGCGGCTGGCTGGCCGTGATTCGGCTGCTGAAGTTGATGCCGAGGATCAAAACAAGCGCGATGATCGCCGCAAACATCACCTGCATGCTGGCAGGCTGTGCGCTCAACTTGCGCGGTGGTGAGTTCGTAGGGCGTGTGGGCTGGGTGCGAGATGGAGTCGTCATACCATGATTATATCTTTATCTTGTGGAAATCAATCACCACCGTGCCGGCCTGCTGGCGCGGGCTGACCGTCGGTAAGCTCGTACCGAGCGAAGATGCGGCGGTAAGACTCGGACGTTTTCAGCAGCTCGTCGTGTGTGCCCTGCGCCGCGACACGCCCATTTCGCAGCACGACGATGTGATCTGCCCAGCGAATCTGTGACAGCCGGTGGGTAATGAGCAGGGTTGTCCGCCCGCGCGATGCAGTCCAGATCGCCTGCTGGATGTGGTCTTCAGTCGCGCTGTCGATGGCGCTTGTGCTGTCATCCAAGATGAGCACCGGCGGGTTCGTCAAGAATGCGCGCGCGATGGCGATGCGTTGACGCTGGCCCCCGCTGAGTGTGACGCCGCGCTGCCCGACGATGGTGTCGTATCCGTCGGGAAAGCTCATGATGAAGCCGTGGGCTTGAGCTTTGGTCGCAGCTTCGATGATGGCCGCGCGTTCAGCGTCCGGCTGGCCGAAGGCGATATTGTCCGCGATCGAACGGCTGAAAAGAAAGATATCCTGCTCGATGATGCTGATCTGCGAGCGCAGTGCTTCTAAGCTCCAGTCGCGTACATCGCGCCCGTCAACCAGCACACGGCCTGCATCCACATCATAGGTGCGGTTGATCAGTTTGGTGATGGTGCTCTTGCCGCTGCCGGTTTGGCCGACGATGGCGACGGTTTGGCCAGGACGCACACGGAACGAGACATCATGCAGTACTTGGCTGCCCGTGCCGGTATAACCGAAATCGACGTGCTCGAAAACGATCTCTCCCTGGAGATCGCCCTGGTATCCGCGTTCGTTCTGGTCGAGATCGGTTTGTGTGTTGATGATGGACAAGATGCGTCCTGCGCTGGCATAGCCGAGGGCAACTTGTGAAAACGATGTGATCGAGCTGAAGACCGGGAATCCGAAAAGGAAGATCTGCCCCAATGCGGCGACCACACTGCCGATCGGAATTTCGCCCGCACGGTAAAGCAGCGCGCTGACCGCGACCGTTCCGGCGAAGACCAGTCCCAAGAGCAGGGTGGCCAGATACCGTCCCTCAAGCCGACCGTAAGCTTCGACCGTCTGGCGAACGTCCTCGGCCAGCTCGGCGAATTCGGCTTTCTCACGCGCTTCCTGGGCGGCACCCTTGACGACTTGGATGCCATCGAGCGTTTCGGCGGCTGCCGCATTCATGGTGCCGAAGACGATGCGCTGCCGCTCACCGATGGGTGCCAGACGGCGCACATAATCGGCCTGCACCCAAATATAGGCGATCAAGAACAGGGTGGGCGGCACAGCCAGCAGCGGGTGCAGCGCGAAGGTGCCAAGCACTGGCGTGATCAGGAAGAATCCGGAGCCGATGATCAGGTTGAAACCCGGATTCATCATCAAGTTGAGTTCGCGCACGTCGTTGGTGACGCGCGCCATGATCTCGCCGACTGGGGTCAAGTCGTGGAAATCCATACTCTTGCCGAGCAGGCTGGCGTACAGCTCATCGCGGACGTCACGCTCGATACGCTGGGCGAAGACCTCCGCCGACAGGTTGCGCATGAGCTGAAGTGATGCACGCAGGAGTTGGGACGCGATGATCGCAAAGCCCATGTTCGCTGCCACGATTAGGCGATCTTCGCGGCCTTCTTGCATGGCGTTGAAGGCCAACCCGATGAAATAGGGCACAGCAGCAGCAAGCGCGGCATTGCTGAATGCGCCGAAGATCATGAGCACGCCGAAGATTGGGTGACGGCGAATATGCGACAGGATGAAGCGCAGCGGCGAGCGGCGATCCGATTTGATGGCGCTGTGGGCGACAAACTCAGCCGTCATAGGAGTTTCCTGCGAGTTCGGGGTCTATGATGCTATAGTAACACGTCGGGACGCGATGTAAACCTTTGACCGCGCATTTTTGCCCTTCGCTCCTCGCATGTGTTCCACCGCATTTGTCATGCCGAAGACGCGCGCTACGCTCGGTCATCGTCATGTCAATCGAGTACGATTTCTGCTGCGATGACGCGATCCGAACCGTCGTCGGTTTGCAATCGCTGCCCATCCCACGGCTGGTAGACCACCAGACTCAGACGGTAAGTGCCGCTCGGTAGGTCAAGTGGGAGCATCATGGTGCGATGATCGATGTAGATGCGTCCTGGCTCCATATGTGAAGTCGGCACCGTCTCCGCTGCGTAATGGTCGATTGGGCCGTCCTTCTGGGCGACGAGATCGCCCGCCTCATTCAACAAATGGAGACCGATAGAGTAGTCGAGCGATATCCGCGCATCGACTTTCCACCACAAGCGCGCCTCGATGGCTGCGCGATCCTGCCGGTCGATATCGACACCGTAAAAGGCCATGTGCTGGCCAAAGCGCCGCGGCTCACTGCTCGGCGGTGCCTCCATCAACTGTGCGAGGTAGCACCAAGTGCGCACACAATCTCCTGCGACGAATTGGAGCGGATGGGTCATTTCGAGCGCGCGAAATGCGGATTGAACATCATCGCGCAGCCATTCATCGGTGATGAACCAGACTCGACGTGGCAGCGGTTCATTCAGTCTCGTGAGCGGCTGATCGTAGATCGCCAGCGGGAGATACTGCCGCATCTGCCAGCGCGCGACCGGGTCGTCGACCGAGGTGCCGAGAAAGTACACCCGATCGTCGGGATGGACATGCGCTACCATCGCTCGGAAGATATCGCGGTGAGGGACACGCATGGGCAGATACCGCGAAAAGCTGAGAGCGTTCAAGCCGAAAAAGATGACGAGGAAGAACCATCCGACTCGGGCAAATGCTTTGCTCGCTGGCGTGCGCTGCCGTAGCGGACGCAAGTTACTGAACGCTGTCAGACCGACTGCGATTGTCAGCGCCACGCCGAGCGTCACATGGGCGATGTAGCGCGGTGAGTAGACGCCAAACCACAGGTTGGCGGTCAGAACCAGTGCGGGAACGCCGATGCCCCACATCAGGGTCAAGAAATAGAGCCGCTGACGCGCCCGCCGGCGCAGCTCCCAGACGATGCCGGCCCCGATTACGACCGCGTAGATCGCTGGATGACCGTTGGTCATCAGGTTGATCAATTGTCCTATCGACTCGGGCGTCGTCCTGACGGCGGTCGAAAAGGTGCCGATGCCGCTGCCGTAGATCTGCTGTGCTTGGGTCACTTGGCGCAGCAGCGACACCTGATAGATGAATTGAGGCAGCCAGGGGGCGAAGACCAATGCGCCCACTGCCGCCGCCCAAAGCAGCCCAGCCAGATATCGTGGGCTCGGTCGCGCCGCTGTCATGAAATAGATAACTTGAACGAGGGGAAGGAAGGCGAGTATGTAATGGACGTAGCCCATCACGCCGACCGCCGCACCCCAGCCGACCGCCCAACGCCGGCGTCCAGTCTGCATCCAGCGTCCGAACAACCACATGGCGAGCGCCGCGACCAGCATAGCGAGGCCGTAGGGGCGGATTTCGAGCGCGTAGTAGACGTGATATGCGCTTATCCCGCAAACGAGCATCGCGATCGCGCCGTATCTGACGCCGCCGAACCATTCGCGCCCGCAGCGATATGCGAACGCCACAGCGATCAGGCTGAAGAGCGCGGACTGCAGCCGCCCAGCGAATTCACTGTCCCCGACGATACGCCGCCAGCTCCAAAAGAGGATATGCCAGGCTGGCGGGTGAATGTCTTGGTAGGTGACGTATTCGAATGTCTCGATCAACCCAGGCTGAGTGAAGCGGTACGAAAGCTCTTCGTCATCGCGCAGATGGATCTGCGGCAGCGTCGTCACGTACATGATGGCGACCGCGAACCAGGTTGCCAGCGCCCAAACATGGTGAGACTGTAAGCTGGATCTGTCGTGAGTCATGGATGTCGAAGATCTGTTCATGCCCGCTCATCCGATCGTAATCTGGATCGGGTACGCTGTATAGATAGACTCAGCTAAACCAGGGGTATGGCATCATGAGCGATAAGATCGTCAAGTCCGAAGCCGAGTGGCGGGCGCAGCTCACGCCCGAACAGTACCGCATCCTGCGCGAGCATGGCACTGAACGCCCGTTCACCGGGGAATATGTCCACACCAAGATCGACGGTACATATCAGTGTGCCGCTTGTGGACAGGCGTTGTTTTCATCCAGCACGAAGTTCGACTCTGGTTCTGGTTGGCCGAGCTTTTGGGATGTGATCGAGCAGGGTCATGTCGAGCTGCGCCAAGACTTGAGTTACGGGATGCGGCGGGTCGAGGTGTTGTGCAGCCGCTGCGGTTCGCATCTCGGCCACGTGTTCGAAGACGGTCCGCGCGATAAGACAGGTCTGCGCTACTGCATCAATTCTGCGGCGTTGAAGCTGGAGCCAACCGAAGGCGGTTAACCCTGCGCTGATGACCTGGACATTACAATTTGCATACTAGTTCGCTCTCCTTAACCGACGAGGCCAAACCTCACCCGTTATGATGAGGACGTACACCGGCTGCCGTTCGTCAAGGGGTATCCATGTCGCCGCGTGTTTTCGTCACACGTCGCATCAGCATCAGTGCGCTGGAGCGAATTGAGCAGGTCTGCGAAGTCGATGTTTGGGAAGGTGAGATGCCGCCACCTGCACCCATTTTGGCCGATCGCGTGGCGCAGGTCGATGGCATCTTATCCATGGTGACCGACCGCATCGACGCGGCGATCTTGGATGCCGCTGGGCCATCTCTCAAAGTTGTGAGCAATATGGCGGTCGGTTATAACAACATCGACCTGGCGGCGGCGCGTGCTCGCGGTGTTGCTGTCGGCAACACACCCGGTGTGCTGACCGATGCCACCGCGGATCTCACGTTGGCACTGCTGCTGGCGGCCGCGCGGCGGCTGGTCGAGGGCATCGAATACGTGCGCGCCGGAGAATGGCGCACTTGGCATCCGGATTTGATGGTCGGGCGCGATCTGAGCGGCGCTGTGCTCGGCATCGTCGGTTTTGGGCGTATCGGTCGCGCGGTCGCACGCCGGGCGCGGGCTTTCGACATGCGCATCTTAGCGTACAGCCCGTCGCTCACCGACGAGGATGCGGAGGCCGCCGGTGCGACTGCCGCCAGTATGGAGGACCTGCTTGCGGCGTCGGATTTTGTGTCGCTCCACGCGCCGCTGACGAATGCCACCTATCATCTGATCAATGCCGAAACGCTTTCGATCATGAAATTCGGCGCGATCTTGATCAACACAGCACGCGGTGGGTTGGTCGATCAGGCTGCGCTCTACAGCGCACTGACAGAGGGGACGTTGGGTGGGGCGGCGCTCGATGTCACCGATCCGGAGCCGATGCGGGATGACGACCCACTGCTTTCGCTGACCAACGTCATCGTGGTGCCGCACATCGGCAGCGCCACGCTGCGGACGCGCGAGCAGATGGCACTGATCGCTGCCGAAAACCTGATCGCGGGTGTGTTGGGCAAACCGCTGCTGTATCGCGTCGTTTGATGACGGTGCGCCTTGCGCGGATACGTTACAATCCGTCATCATGATACAAACGCTTATCGCTTGGGCGTTGATCGCGCTTTTGTTCGCATCTGCGTACCCTCTGGCACGCGGCCTGCTGCTGCGCAGTCCGATCGATGATGGATGCGCCTTAGACGCCGCGCTGACGCTATCGCTCGCTGTCGGTCTCCTCACGTTGATCATGCTGGTGCTGGGTCTGCTCCGCATTGGGTTCAGTATCCTCAGCGTTGGCCTCCCCTATGTGCTCATAGTCGGAATAGGAGGATGGCTGTTAAACCGAGGGACGGTCGCCATTCGTCAGCATGGACACGGCAGATCGCGGTATGTCATCGCTGCGGTTCTCGTGGGACTTGTGTCGCTGGCGGTGCTGTTCAACGCGGCCTACTGGCCATTTTCACGTGACGATGCGCTGGGCATTTATGTGCCGTTCGCGCAGGAGATGGCGGGGACGCGAACGCTAGTGCCGCTAACGGGCGCGGACAGTCTCTACCGTGCATACCCAATGGCGCTGCCGCTCGCTTATGCTTTCACCTACATCGTCTCCGGCTGGGAGAATGAGTATCTGGCGCGTACGATCCCGGCGCTGCTGGCGATCGGCTGTCTGCCGGTGGCGTATCTACTGGGACGGCGGCTGTCCGGACCGCTGGCAGGCTGGGGGGCGGCGCTGCTGTTGGCGACGATGCCCTCTTTCGTCGGCTGGGCGTCATCTGGCTATGTCGATCTGCCGATGGCTTTCTTTTATGGTCTGACCGCGCTCTTTTGCGCCCGACTGTGGGATCGCGGCGCGGCGGTTGACTCGCTGCTGGCGGGCGTCAGTTTGGGTTTGGCGGCATGGACGAAGAACGCTGCGCTCACGGGGGTGCCGCTGCTGGCGATCTGGCTTGTGTGGGCATGGGTGCGCGGACGCGTGTCGTTCGTCACTGCGCTCGCGTCGCTGGCCGTGTGCGCATTGGTGGCCGCGCCCTGGTACGTGCGCAATCTAATCGGCGCAGGTTTCATCATGCCGGATACCGCCTGGACGGATCAGGCCCAGCGCACGGTCGCCAACCTGATCCCCTTCATCAGCCAGCCGCAGAACTTTAGTATTCAGGGCTGGGTCGTGACCGCTGGGATCCTCTGGGCGGCTGCGCGCGCACTGCGCCCCGGTGGTGCAGTGCACGCGCTTCTCTTGTGGTGGTCTCTGCCATTTCTAGCCGTCTGGTGGGCGTTCGCCAGCTACGATCCGCGGTTCCTGCTCCTGTTTCTGCCTCCGCTGTGCGCGCTCGGCGGGGCGGTGCTGGCGCAAGCATGGACGGCGGTGCCACCTCTGTGGCGTCCGCAGCTTGCTCGCGGCGCGGCAGCATTGGCGTTGGTCTTGACGCTGCTGGCGGCTTTCCGCGCCATCGAGTTCAAAGGCGAGCTGCTGCGCGACCCATTCATGAGCCACGCAGACAAGATCGCGCTCGTGCGCGGCGGCTGAGCATCTGGGCACTTCGGTCGCGATTATCGACGGACTTAAGCCGCAGCGCGCACAGTGTTTACGGCTGTGCGAGTTCAGTCTCGATCGTGATGGGCAGCACGCCGATCACGTCATCGAGTGAGCGGCCGCTTGTGACCGGCAGATCGACCGGCTGCCAATTCTCGTCGAAGCGATAGATCTTGAGCCAAAGCTGATACTCACCAGGCGCGAGATCGATGGGCAGCCGCACTGCTCGGTGATCCCAGATAGGCGCATCCGGCAGCCATTGGCTGGTCGGTGCGAAGCCCCAGCGCGGCCCCGAGTCGATCTGCGCGACGGGGGCGCCGCTCGCACTGCGCAGGAAGAGGACGATCGTGTAATCGGTGTCGGGCGGGGTGCTGGCGGTCCACACCAGCGAGATCGGCAGCGCATCTCCGGCTGAATACGAGGTTCCCAGCGGCAGCTCCCAACCGAGTAGGGCGATCTGTCCGCCGAAAACGAGATTATCGATGTTTTGCGGGCTGCGCGCGCTGAATGGATCGGGCGCAGGCGTTGTGTCAAATTCGATCAGGCGCGCCTGCGGACCAGTCTCTCGCACGCCGAGCGGGTAGTAATGCGCTGCGAGGAAATGCTCGACCGGACGAGTCGCCCAGGGCAGTGCCGGGCCGAAGTTCTCCAGCAGCCACAGGCGATCGTGTGTAATCGCCAGCCGGTAGAGCAGCGGAATAGTCTGCATCTTGAGCAGCAGATCGGGGTTGTCGGCGCGGATGCGCGGCGCTTGATCTGGACTGGGCTGGTCGCCAGGATGTTCGGGGAGTGCGATCAGGCGGGCGGCGTCATGCAGCTTGCCGTAGTTGAGCATGAAGCGGACGTAGCCGGGGTTACTCAGCACGACCACATCCTCGCTTTCGGTTTCGGCTTCGATCACGTCGATCATGGCGCGCAGCTCTGCGTCTCCGGCGCGGTATTCGGGATCGGTGTCATGCAGCGCTCGCAGCGCGAACCCGACGCTGCCGAACCAAAAAAGCAGTATCAACAACGCACCCACACCCGAAGTTCTGCGCCGGATGAGGAGCCAGCCGGATACCAGTGCGAGCAGCGCAAACAGCCAAGGCCACCAGGGCAGATCGGCACGTACCCAACCGAAATCGAACGGGATCGATCCCCACAGGCGCGGCACTGCTGCCCAACGCGCATACTGGATGGTATTGAGTCCGCCGTCCCATTCGAGGAAGCGGTTGGCCTCGGGTGGCAGCACCTCAGAATAGTCACCCCAGCGTAAGGATACGGCGACGAACTGCGCCCACAAGCCCGCAGCGCATAGGGCGATCACGATCAGCCGCCAGCCGAAAAGCCGCGCGCGCGCGGCGCGTTCGATGACTGGCAGGCCGGCCAGGATGAGGAACGGCACGGCGGGCATCACCCCGCGCGGCGGCCACGACAGCCCACCAAACCAGTGCGGCCCGCTCAGCGCCGCATAGCCGAAGGCGAATCCCAGCAGGACAAGGGCGGCAGCGATGGCATAGCGCGGCTGGCGGCGGCGCACTAGGAGCCAGGCTCCGGGCAGCGCGAGCAGCGCCACCGGTGAACTGGCCCACACACTGCCACCGACGCTGAAGAGATAGCTGTGCAGAGCGGTGATGAGATAAGTCGTTTGACTATTGAGGCGGCGCAGGATGTCGTAGCGCCCGCCGAAGAACGAGTCGCCGAGGAGATTGGTGATGATGAGCAGAACGAGGATGAAAGCGATCAGCAGCAAGACCGCGGTTAGAGCACGCCGGTCGATGTGGCGTGGGCTGGGCAGCGCGATCGCTGCCAAAGCGGGCAGAGCGAACAAGGTTGGCGCTCGCGTCAGCAGCATGAGACCTGCGGTTGCCGCAAGCAGCGCGATCCAGAGGGGGCGGTACCTGCTGCGGCGTGTGTGCTCGGCGGTCAATCCGACGAGCAGCACCATCGTCAGCGTCAGCGGCTCGCGAAAGAATGACTTGCTGTATGGGACGATGATCGTGCCCAAGCCGAACGCGAGCACGCCGATCAGAGCTGTTCGAGCGTCGTACCCCAAGAACTGCGCATAGGCATAGATCGCGCAGCCCGCCAGCGCGCTGACGATGACATTGAAGACCCATACAGTGTGCACCAGTCCCAATCCGGGGACTGCGTGGGCGAGCGCGTACAAGGGCTGCGCTAGGAGCACTTGGAGCGGCTCTGCGTTCGCCGAAACGAGCAGCGGCCCATCAGGGCGGAACGTTTCAGGCAGCCGCTCGCTCATGAGTAGATCGAGCTGGAAGTCGCCAAAACGAAAAAAGCTGGCGACAGCGTTGAAAAGCACGCCGCTGTCGCCGCTTTCGATCCTGCCGCTGTAAACGAGCATGTAAACACTGGCCAGCAGCACGAACAGCACCAGCGCTGTGCTGCGCTGCCGGCTCGCTGGTGTGTGCACTGCAGACGGTGCGCTGCTGGGCGAGATGCTGGACACAGCGCGCGCTGCCACTGCTGTCGGGTCGATCACGCGCCGCCGGTGAATCGGTTGCGAATACCGATCAGTCCTTTAAGGATGCGCTGGGTGGCCGTCAGTTCGGGAAGCTGTTCGAGGCCGACTTCATAGGTTGATGCGCCTGCCATCAGCTTGCCTTCGCGCACCTGAAGGTCGCCGAGTGCGAGCAGCGTTTCGCCGTAAAGCTGCGTCTCACCCAGCTCTTGAAAGGCGTCCGCAGCATGGCGGTAGCAGGTGTAGGCCTGGTCTCGGTCTCCAAGCGCGACGTAAACACCGCCCAGGTTGCCCAAGACTTTGGCCGCGCGGAGCGCGTCTCCAGTCTCTTGAAACTGTGCGAGTGCGAGCTGCATGAGATCGAGCGCCTGCTGGTGTTCGCCCAGCGCCCGATGGACAAGGCCGAGATTGACCTGCATCTCGCCGACCAAATCGAGACGCCCCTCCGCCTCGTAGGCCTCGGCGGCACGCTGGAAAGCGCGCGCCGCCTCCTCGTATTCTTTCTGTTTGAACAGCCGGACACCCTGTTCTTGATACTCGTTTCCCGTTGTCATCAGTTCCTCACCTCATTGTCGCCGGCGCCTCTTGCGCATCTTCTACAGCGTGATGTCCAGCAAACTCGCGCCGAGTTCGCGGAGCTGCTCGGTCGGCATCTGGCTGAACAGCATAGCGATTTCGATGAAGCCTCGATTGGACGGTTTCAGGATGAAATCGCGCATTTCCTGCGACATTTCCGCCAGCCGTCCGAGTGCTTCTCGCAGTGCCAGCCATTCACCGATGTGGCTGCCGCTCTCCAGGAAGAAGCTCACGTTTTTGTTGACTTCACCCGCGAGCACCGTCAGTTCAGGCAGAGGCAGCGGGCTTTCCCCTAGTTCGTACTGCACGATCTGCTCGCTCGGCAGCCCAGCACGCTCTGCCAGCGTCTCGATGTCGATACCGGCTTGTTCGCGCGCCTGCCGCAGCAGAGCACCGATCATCCGGTCACGCAGCAGCAGGTACTCGCGCTGGCTGTTGGGCTGGTCGATCTCCGCGGTTTGCAGCGTTGTACTGCTCCAGAAATGACTGACCGGCACACCGAGAAACAGCGCGAGGATCTCAAGCTGCGGTAGGCTGGCCGAGTCGTCACCATACTCCCACGCCTCGACCCTATCGGGGGTGACATGCAGCACGTGTGCACAATCTTCGAGACTGCGGCGCGCCTTCAGACGCGCATCGTGCAGCAGTACACCCACCATCCGCGCCCGCACGCGGTAAGCTTCATCGAAGTCGATCGTCGCCGGGAGAGCGGCATCGGCCTCGCGCTGCCTGCGCATGCGTGCGCTGATATCGGAAAAGTCCATGAGCTGCCTCCACCTGCGCCGTGCCGCCGGCGCCAGGCGGTACGTACGCTTCGTCAACATCATACACACAATTGCGCGGCTCAACCCTTGACGCCTATGGTCCACTGTCAAGGCATACAAACTGCACTCTATGCTACAATCAAACGCATATTATTGCATCCAAAACCTGCAAGCCTTACAACTCGGCTTCA
>CAYTME010000003.1:46230-47559 GCA_964438415.1 uncultured Pleurocapsa sp.
AACAGTCTATGGAGACCGGGGCGAAACTCGAACAGAAGTCAGGTGAAGTGAATGCTGCCCACGCGCTCACCCTGCGCTTGGGTGCGCAGCTTCATCTTGGGCGACTGTCGCAGTCGCTCTGTCAGGCATTTGCCGAGTATGGTGATGTCTCGCACGCGGCGGTGCTCGTCGTGTCTGACGAGCGACTTGTCTTTGCCGGTTGGTATGGTGCTGGGGAGCTGCCAGGCACGCGTGATGCCTGGACGGTCGCGCTCGACCGCGAGACGCCGCCCATGAGCGATTGGCTGCGCGGCGAAAGCGCCATCGTCGAAAGCGCGCCCAAGCCTGTCAGCCTGGCGCTGCGCGATCTGGCAGATGCCGCTGGCGTCGGTCTGTTCAGCCTGCCGCTCATGCTGGATGGTCGCCTGGTTGGCGTCGTTTTCCTATTCGATCCGCAAACGGGAAAGCTGCCGAATGGGCGGGCGCGCGCGCTGATGCGTGCAGTCGCGCCGACGGCAGCTATCGCCCTATTCAATGCTCAAACGCACAGCCGTACGGTCGATGAGCTGGCGGCCAAGATGCGTGAGCTGCAAATCCTGCGCCGCATTGATCGCGACCTGAGCGACACGATCGAGCTGGAGCCGGTCTTTATGCTCACGCTCGACTGGGCGCTGCGTTTCACCAATGCACACTACGCTTCGATCAGCCTCTACAACCAGGAAGAAGATGTCCTGTATGGCTTCGTCGACTACGGCTACGAACTGCCGCCGGAACAGCTTCAGCTTCTGCGTGCATCGTGGGGTGGCGGCATTGCGCACCGAGTAGCGCGTTCAGGGCGTCCTGAAGTTGTGCCGGATGTCTCGCTCGACCACGATTACACCACCTTTTCGTCCAGTGTGAATTCCCATGTGTCGGTTCCGGTCATGCGCGAAGACCGTGTCGTCGGCGTGATCAGCGTCGAGAGCCGCCGGTTGAACGCCTTCACCGACGATCACATCGAGTTCGTCGAAAAGCTGGCCTCGCGGGCCGGTGTCGCGCTGGATAACGCACGCCTGTACACCGAGACTAAACGTGAACGCGAGAAGCTCTCGCGCATCCTCAGCGGGATCGTCGTCGGCGCGGATGAGCGGATCGCGCTGATCAACCAGTCAGCATTGGCGGTGCTCGCGCTCGAACACGGACGCGACTACGTTGGCCAAGCATTTGGCGAGGTGTTCGCGGGCAGCGACTTCCTCAAGCTCTTCGAACGCGCTCGCACTCACGGTGGCGCGAGCGTCGAAGAACTGAAAGTCAGCGACGGTCGGACGTTCTATGTCAATTTGTCGTCCCATGCTGGGATCGGCTGGATCA
>CAYTME010000003.1:47606-48746 GCA_964438415.1 uncultured Pleurocapsa sp.
ATCAGCTCAAGACTGAGCTTGTACAGACAGTTTCTCACGACCTGAAGCAACCGTTAGGCGTGATGAACGGCTATGTCGAGCTGCTGCTGATGCAGAACAAGCTCGACCCCGTTGGGGTGAACTTCGCCAACATGATCCTGCGCTCGATCCAGAATATGCGCCAGTTGATCGACGATCTGCTCGACCTAGCCAAGATCGAAAGCGGCGTTGCGCTGGAGATGGTGCCCACTTCGATCAGCTCGATCATCGCTGAAAGCGTGGCTTCCGTTAGCCCCAATGCAGAGGCACGGGAGACTCAGCTCATCAATGAAATCTCGCCCGACCTGCCGACTGTGCAGGGCGAACCTTCACGGCTGGCGCAGGTCTTCACCAACCTGATCGGCAACGCGATCAAGTACAGCCCGCCCAAGAGCACCGTGCGCATCTGGGCTGAGGCCCAGGATAACCGGCTGCGCATCGCCATCCGTGACAACGGCATCGGCATTGCGCCCGAAGATCAGGCGCGCATTTTCGACCGCTTCTACCGCGTGCGCCGCCAAGAGACGCGCGATATCGAAGGCACGGGTCTCGGCCTTGCTATCGCTAAGAAACTCATCGAAGCGCACGGCGGCAATATCGGCCTTGAAAGCCGGTTAGGCGAAGGCAGTACTTTCTGGGTGACGCTGCCGCTGACGGGCTAAGCCGTTGGTCGAAACATCCCCATCATTCACGATCTTTTGCGGATAACGCTTGAAGCGTCTATGGCAGGTTCGGTTGTGGACTGCTTTCGACCGCTGGCTCAGGGTGCTGCGCTCGTGCGCGCGTTGCGAATGCGGAAGTAGGCTTCCATCGTCTCCATCACCATCGGCAGGGCGTTGGCGGAACCTTCGTCTCCGTTGTAGACAAACCCGATGATAAGCACCTCCGGATTCTCATAAGGTGCGTAGGCCGCGAACCAGGCGTGCGATGGCCAGTTGCCCGGTTCGCACAAGCCGAGTGAGTTGGCGATGTTGTCGCAGTACTCTGCGGTGCCCGTTTTGCCCGCCACATTGACGTAGGGCAGGTTCGCGCGCTCCGCAGTGCCGACGGTCACCGCTTGGCGCATGCCGGCCTGTACGATCGCGATGTTTTCGCTCGTGCTGAAGGCAGGTCGGAAGCGCG
>CAYTME010000003.1:48782-52748 GCA_964438415.1 uncultured Pleurocapsa sp.
TGTCGCGGAACGCATAGCCATCGGGAACCGAGACGCGGTAATCGCGCAGGGTGGTGATATCTGGATCTGGGTCGATATCGACCTGGCTGCGATACGTCAGCGGATTGCAGCGCACGGGATTGTAGTAGTCGCTGTTCGGCTCGCAGGTACACAGCAGACTGTTTGGTCCTTTCATGATCATGTCTTCGAGCGGCAGCAGCGTGATCAATTCATTTGGGGCTAGTCCATCGATGGAGACATTGCGCAGCACGCGCGGCTGGAACGGCCGGACGACATTGCCATTGCTGTCGTAGATCTCGCGTATCAGTGTCGGTTGGTAGAGCGTGCCACCATTGGCGATCGCGGCGACGGCCGACGCCATGTGCAGCGGCGTCGTCTGGATATAACCCTGACCGACGGCAGCGTTATAGGTGTCTCCTGTCGACCAGTTCTCCCCGATATTGCGCCGCTTCCATTCGGTGTCATAGATCAGGCCGCGCGCGGGGAAGGGCAGTTCGATGCCGAGCGGCGAGGCGATACCGACCGACATGGCGTAGCGCCAGAGCTGCGTCGGTCCCAGTCCGCCAGGACGCAGCACCTGCGGTGACCACTGCGCGTTGCCACCTCCGACCTGATAGAAGTAGACGTTGCAGCTTTGTGCGATGCCGCGCAGCAGATCGACATTGCCGTGTCCGGTACGCAGCCAGCAAACGAAGCGCTGGCGCTGTGCCGGGTCATTGGGGGCGTATCGGTTCTCCAGCAGCAGATCGCCGGGATCGGTGATGAACGTGGCGGGGTTGATCACGTTTTCACCGAGCACACCCAGCGCCGTGATAACTTTCCAAGTCGAGCCGGGCGGATAGAGCGACTGAGTGGCCTGATTGAACAGTGGGCGCAGTGGGTCGCTTTCCAGGTCGAGGTAATATGGCACGTCGATGCCGCGCGCGAAACGCGAGTTGTCGTAGCTGGGGTAGCTCACCATCGCCAGCACCTCACCCGACTGCGGGTTGAGCGCGATGACGACGCCTCGTTCGCTGATGATGCGCCCAGCCTCGGCATTCATGAACGAGATGCGGTTGCGCACCGCTTGTTCGGCTGCCGTCTGCAGCTCGGTATCGACGGTCAAGCGGAGGTTGAGGCCTGGCTGCGGCTCTTGACGCAGCACTGTATCCAGCGGCAGTCCAGCGACGTCGACCTCGCGCACCTCGCGTCCACGCTGGCCGGCCAGCAGGTCTTCCATTGCGGCTTCAAGTCCCGCGTAGCCGATGCGGTCGAACGCAGGATTATAGCCGAGGGCACGCAGCTCCAGCTCATCTTCTGCCGGGATCGGACCGGTGTAGCCGATGATATGGGCCGTCAGCGCACCGGTCGGGTACTCTCGCACGGAGACGACATCGATATTGACGCCCGGCAGGTTGATGCTCTGTTCGAGGATTTGCAGCGCGGCGGTCTGGCCGATGTCGGTAGCGACCGTTACGGGGCGATAGGGCGCGATGCCTTGACCAAGCTCGACCACGCGAGCGATGCTCAGTTCAGGATTGCGGCCAGAGGCCAGCGCGATGGCCTGCGTCGGCGCGACGCCCGTTAGCGCCGAGATCGTATTGTAGATGCGCAGCACCTCGGTCTCATCGGCGGGCAGCTCGGCCGGGATGATGCTGACATTGTAGGCAGGGACATTGACCGCCAGCGGTTGATTAAACCGATCGACGATGATGCCGCGCGGCGCGGCGATCGGCAGCTCGTCGAGGCGGTTATCCTCAGCGGCGATGATGAATTGTTCTGCCTGAATGAACTGCCACTGAACCAGCCGCAGCCCGAAAACGATGAAGACCGCTAGGATGATACCTTGGAACAAGGTCAGCCGCCAGCCTTGGAACGGTTCGAGACGGCGCATGAAGCGTTGTGTTCAACCTCCGTTAGCGTCATTCTGTGCCAGTGTAGTCCAAATCGCAGCGTTTTCCCAGGGGCGTGGCGCACTACCCTCGGGGCTTCGGTTCGCGGGTAAGCCATCGTACGACCATGTAAACCGGTGTGAGCGCAGCCAGGTTGTAGAGAATGGTCGGCACAATCGTGTAGCTCAACAACGCGATCGGTGGCAGCGCCAGACCCGCAATCGCCATCCCGAAAACCATGATCAGCGCATACACGAAGCTGCTGGCCGCGGTTATCCCGGCCAGCAGGACGAAGTTGAAGCTGATAAGCTGCTCACGCACGATGTCGATGACGAAGATCGCGGGCAGCAGTGCGAGTGTCGTCAGTCCGAGCGGCCCTGCTGACATGAGATCGAGTCCGATGCCGCCTGCAAATGCGAGCAGCAGCGTTTCGGTCAGCGGCGTGCGCGCGGCCCAAACCAGCGTCAGGAGAAGGACGAAATTGGGTTCGCCTCCGAACAACCTGAGCTGGGGATTGAAGGTGGCCTGAAAAACTGCGGCCAGCAGCGCCAGCCCGATGCCGATGACTGGTCGCATTCCCGATCACGGCCGTCCACTTGGGGCGTCTTCAAACACCGAGATATCGACGGGGCGGAAATTGGTCACGACCAGCACCAACTCCAGCACATCGAAATCGACGAGACTGCCCAACTGCGCGACCTGATACAGCTCCTCTTGGCGGACACTCGTCACTTGTCCGATCGGGATATCGGCGGGGAAGTTGCCGCCTAACCCCGATGTGATGGCGATATCGCCTGCCTGAACTGGGGCACCCAGCGGGATGAAGCGCATCTCCAGCGTGCCATCGACATCGCCGACGACGCTGCCCGCGACGCGCGATGTCTGAATGCGTGCGCTGACATTGCTAATGGGAGACGTGATGAGCAGCACCTGTGCTGCATCGGCGCTAACTGCGATCACCCGTCCGATCAAGCCCTGACCGCTGACGACGGGCATGCCGACGCTGACACCGCTGCGCGCGCCTTTGTTGATGATGATCGTGCTCGACCGCAGCAGGTTGTTGGCGTCGCTGCCGATGACGTCGGCGGCGAGGAGCTGCTGATCGGTGCGGCGGCTGGCATAGTTGAACAGATCGGCCAGCCGCTGATAGTCGCTCTGGATTTCGAGCGCTTCAACCAGCGCGGGCTGAATGCGCGCCAGCGCCGATTCGAGATCAGCGTTGCGCTGGCGCAGACTCTGGAGCTGTGTGAAATCGCTCACGCCGTTGGTCAGTGCCAGTGCAGCCCGGTTGAGAACACCGCTCAGGGCGTTCAGCGGGATGGCCGCGAGACCTTCGACAGGTGTGAGCAGGCCGACCAGGCTGAATACGAACAGCGCGCTACAAATGATCACGGATAGCGCGAGCAGCGCACCGCGGTTGAAACGCCCGCTGCGCCGTGTGCCTAAAAGCTGGCTCATGACTTCATTTCCTCCAGCACGTTATTATACTGGTGAACGTCGGCTTGACGATTGGCAGCATCACTATGAGTCAAAAATCACGTGTTGTCGGCTCGGGCGACATTTTTCGAATGTTGGTCATCGGTGACAGCATCCTGTGGGGGCAGGGCCTGCGTCCCCATGAAAAAATCCACGCGCACGTCGCCGCCGAGCTGAGGCGGCGGCGTCCGGCGTACACGGTACGGACGAAGATGTTGGCACATTCGGGTGCGATCTTGGGCACGCCGGAGGATGACACGCCGGCGCCTGTCATCGAGGGAGAATGCGCGGGCGAAGTGCCGCGCCAGTACCCGACGATCTTTCAACAGGTGCGCCTGGCCCTAGGCCGGCGCGAGCGCAGGCCGGACATCGATCTCATCATCGCAGGTGGGGGGATCAACGATGTCCACATCGCCACGCTGATCAACCCGCTCGACGGCAGCCTGGACGATAAGATCGAAGATGCCTTCTACCGCCGCACCAAGATACTGCTCGAGCTGCTGTGCTCGCGTTTCCCCAACGCCGTGATCGTGCTGACCGGCAGTTATCCGTTTTTCAGCCGCAGCTCTGAGCGCAGTTTGGCACGCGCCGCACTCGATACGCTCGGCCTCGATGTGAA
>CAYTME010000003.1:52758-69824 GCA_964438415.1 uncultured Pleurocapsa sp.
GGGGTTGATCGGCGATCTGCTGCTCGATGTGATCGGTACGGATGCGATCGAGGCCCGCTCGCGCCGCTTCCGCGATGGTTCCCATGCGGCGATGCGGCGCGCCATACAGGAATTGGTCACCGTCATGCCAGAACTTTCGAGCCGACTGTGCTTTGCCGACCCACGTTTTGAAGACGATCACGCCATCGCCGCGCCGGACACGCTGCTGTTCGCTGTCGATGCCGACCTCTCGGCTCAGGACGCGCTGGCGGCGGCACGAGCGCGTGCGTGTGAGGCGAACGTCGACCGCATTGGGCTGCTGGAGCGACTGGCGTGCCCAAAAGCGTCGGTCGGACATCCCAATCCGGCGGGGGCGCGCCGCTACGCTGACGCGATCGTGCTTCAGCTTCGCCATGCACTGCCGCGGCTCTTCAGTGACGATGACGCCGATGATCGGGCCATTTCTTGAATATGGCGCAAGGCGGTTAGGAGACTTAAGATTGGAGGGAGAATATCTGTTCGGAGCTTCGGGGCAATTATGGCCAATCCGCTTTCCAATGCTCGCCGGGCCACCCTCCGTGATGTGGCGCTTCAGGCGGGAGTCTCGTATCAAACGGTGTCGCGTGTCGTCAATGAAGACCCACATGTCTCTGAGGCGACTCGCGCGCGGGTGCTGCAGGTGATCCGTCAGCTCAACTACCAGCCCAATTTCGCGGCACGCAGCCTCGTCACCCGCCGTTCACACATCCTGGAAGTGATCACCTTCGGCTCGACACACTACGGACCCGCCCAGATGGTTGCCCATGTCGAGCGTGCTGGTCGCAAGCTCGGCTATAACCTGATGCTCTCCAATATCAGCGAGATGACGGTCGAGGCCATCCGCGCTGCGATCGACAATCTCAGCCGAAGGTTGGTCGATGGCATCATCTTAATCACCCCTGTTGTAGGCGTCAGTCATGATGAGCTGGCTGATCTTTGCAGCGGTATCCCATTTGTGACCATCGACACTGAACTGGGACAGCAAACCCCATCGGTCGTTATCGATCAGGCCTATGGCAGCCGACTGGCCACGCAGCATTTGATCGAACTCGGTCATCGGCAGCAGTGCGCCATCAGCGGCCCACTGACGTGGTTTGGCGCGCGTGCACGTCTGCAGAGCTGGCAGGCGACACTGGCCGAGGCTGGGTTGACACCTGGCCCAAGCATTGAGGCCGATTGGACGGCTTCGGGCGGTTATTACGCAACACATGCGTTGATCGAGAGCGGTGCACAGTTCACTGCGCTGGCGGTCGGCAACGATCAAATGGCGCTGGGAGCGATGCGCGCGCTTCATGAGCGCGGCATACGCATTCCAGAGGCCATCTCGGTTGTCGGCTTCGACGACGTGCCGGAGGCGATGTGCTACGAGCCACCGCTGACAACCGTGCGCCAGGATTTCGAGGCGCTCGGCAGCCTCAGTGTCGAGTATCTGGTTGAACGCATCAATGACCCGACAAGCCCGGTACGCCAGCGCGTGATCTACCCCACGTTGATCACGCGGCAGAGCAGCGGCCGAGCTTCGATTGTGCAACATGCACCATCTGGTTGACAATCGATGCGAACCATGCTTCACTTATTGTGACCGTTCACATGGCTTCTATCGATGTGCAGCGGTACCTCGAAATGTGCTTTGGAGTAATTATTCATGTATGCGATTGGTCTTGATTTTGGCACACTGTCGGGGCGCGCAGTCTTAGTGGATGTGCGCAGCGGTGATGAGATCGCGACCGCTGTCCATGATTACAAGCATGGCGTCATCGACAGCCACCTCCCCGGCAGCAGCAGTCCTCTGCCGCCCGACTGGGCACTCCAACATCCGCAAGATTACCTGGATGTTTTTGCGGTCACAGTGCCAGAGGTGCTGCGCATCAGCGGTGTTCAGCCCAGTGATGTGATCGGTATCGGCATCGATTTCACGGCCAGCTCGCCGCTGCCCGTCAAATCGGACGGCACGCCCCTATGCTTTCTAGACGAATTTCGAGACGAGCCTCACGCTTACGTCAAGCTGTGGAAGCATCACGCATCGCAGCCGCAGGCCGATCGGATCAATGAAACGGCGCGGCGGATGGGGCAGACCTGGCTCCAGCGCTACGGCGGCAAGATTTCGTCGGAGTGGTTCTTTAGCAAGCTGCTTCAAATCCTCGACGAAGCACCGCACGTCTACTACGCGATGGATCGCTTCGTCGAGTCGGCGGATTGGGTGGTTTGGCAGCTCACAGGCGTTGAGACGCGCAACACCTGCACCGCCGGCTATAAAGCGATGGTACAGGACGGTGACTTTCCACCGCGCGAATATTTCGCCGCGCTCCATCCAGAATTCGCTGACGTGGTCGATAAAAAAGTCGGACGAGTCTTCCATGAGCTTGGGGCGCGTGCCGGCAGCTTGACGCCGCAGATGGCGCAGATGATGGGCTTGCAGCCGGGGATCGCGGTCGCGGTCGCCAATGTCGATGCGCATGTGACGGCCCCCGCAGTAAAAGCGGTTGAGCCGGGCGTCATGGTCATGATCATGGGCACGTCCACCTGTCATATCATGTCCGGCACGCAGCTTCAAGATGTCGATGGGATGTGCGGCGTCGTCATGGGCGGGGTCATCCCTGGCCTGTACGGCTATGAGGCAGGACAGAGCGGCGTTGGTGATATCTTCGCCTGGTTCGTCGATCACGCCGTGCCACCGGAGTACCACGAAGCTGCGCGTGCTGCCGGGCTGAGCCTACATGAGTATCTTGAACAGGAAGCGGCGAAACAGCAGCCGGGCGAGCACGGTCTGATCGCGCTCGATTGGTGGAATGGCAACCGTTCGACGCTGGTCGATGCCGACCTCACCGGCCTGCTGATCGGCATGACCCTGGCCACACGAGCGCCTGATATCTACCGCGCCCTGATCGAGGCGACCGCCTTCGGCACGCGCGAGATCATCGAAGCGTTCGAGGCGCGAGGCATCGCCGTCAACGAGCTGGTCGCCGCTGGTGGACTGCCGGAGAAGAACGCACTCCTGCGCCAGATCTATGCCGATGTGACAGGACGTTCGTTCAAGCTGTCGGGGTCTAGCCAGGCACCGGCGCTCGGTTCGGCCATGCACGCCGCAGTCGCTGCGGGGATCTACCCGACCATCCAGGCCGCCGCCGAGAAGATGGGCAAATTGAAGGAGACCGTCGTCACGCCGATTGCAGCGCATAAATCGACTTACGACCGGCTCTACGCCGAGTACAAGACACTGTACGACCATTTTGGTCGCGGCGCGAACGATATCATGAAACGGCTCAAGCGCCTGCGCCACGAAGTGCGAACAGGAGCGCACCCATGAGACTCGAATCCCTGCGCGCTGAGGTGTGCCGCTTAAATGCCGAGCTGCCGCGCCATCAGCTCGTCGCCTGGACGAGCGGCAATCTGAGCGCGCGCGATCCGGAGACCAACCTGATCGTGATCAAACCGAGTGGGGTCAAGTTCGAGGACTTGACGCCGGAGAACATGGTCGTTGTCGATATCGATGGCCGTGTAGTGGAGGGCAGCTTCAGCCCGTCGTCGGATACGGCGTCCCACTGCTACATCTACCGCCACATGCCAACAGTGTACGGTGTCGTGCACACGCACTCGCGTTATGCGACTGCCTTCGCGGTTTTGGGACGTCCGATCCCATGCGTGACGACCGCGATGGGTGATGAGTTCGGCGGCGATATTCCGTGCGGCGGTTTCTGCCTCATCGGCGGGGAAGAGATCGGCCAAATCGTGGTCGAGACTCTCAAAGACAGCCACAGCCCGTCCTGCCTGCTGCAAAACCACGGCGTGTTCGCTGTCGGTCCGTCGGCGGAGGCGGCGCTCAAGGCGGCGGTGATGACGGAGGACAATGCGGCCACGGTCTGGATGGCACTCCAACTCGGCACACCGATCCCCATACCGCAGTCCGAAATTGACAAACTCCATCATCGCTACACGCACGTCTACGGGCAGCGATAGTCGTCTTGGAGTTTGGTGCCGCCAGAATTAAATATGAGAGAGCCGCGCTGGTCCTGGCCTACGAACGAGAGAGGTCATCCGTGCGGATGATAACGGTGAATAGGTCTTTGGGAACATACTGCTTCAAGGAGTGCATACTATGGTTCTCGCTCAGCCCCAGACAACCCCGGCATCGCGGCTGAATGCGCGTCCGGTTACGCTGGCGGTCATCGTCGGCAATCGCGGCTTTTTCCCCGATCATCTGGCGCTGAGCGGCCGGCGCACCATGCTCGAAGTCTTGGAGCAGGCTGAGATCAGGGCGATCATCACGCCGGAGAGCGATACCAAAGTCGGCAGCATCGAGTCGCTGGCCGAAGCGCGGCTGTGCGCTGACTTGTTCCGCCAGCACCGCGATGAGATCGATGGCGTTTTGGTGACGCTGCCAAACTTTGGTGACGAGCGTGCGGTCGCCAATACGCTGCGCTTTGCCGATCTCGATGTCCCTGTGCTCATTCATGCCTTTCCAGATGATGCAGCGCGCATGGATATCGCCAACCGCCGTGACAGCTTTTGCGGCAAGATGAGCGCCTGCAATAACCTGCACCAGTATGGCATTCGCTTCACGCTCACGAGTCAGCACACGATGGATCCGACGGGAGCTGCGTTCCGCGCCGATCTCGAACGGTTCGCCGCCGTCTGCCGCGTGGTCCGCGGGATGCGCACTGCGCGCATGGGCATGATGGGGGCGCGGCCGGAGGCGTTCAAGACCGTTCGCTTCAGTGAAAAGCTGCTCGATCAGGCCGGCATCAGCGTTGAAACACTCGACCTGAGCGAGGTCTTTGGGCGCATCGAGCGTTTGACCGACGATGACGACAGGGTGCAGGCCAAGCTGGCTTCGATCCGGGCCTACGCGCGCACGCAGGGTGTACCGGAAAGCTCGCTTTACAAGATGGCGAAATTCGGCGTCGTGCTCGATGGTTGGATGGCCGACAATGCGCTCGACGCGACGGCGATCCAGTGCTGGACGAGCATGGAAGAATACTTCGGCATCGTCCCTTGCACGCTGATGAGCATGAGCAGCAACAGCTTGAATCCGTCTGCTTGTGAGACCGATATCGTCGGCGCGCTGGCGATGCTGGCGCTTCAGCTCGCCAGCGGTAGGCCGTCGGCGCTGGTCGATTGGAACAATAACTACGGAGACGACCCGGACAAGGGTGTCGTGTTCCACTGTTCGAACCTGCCCAAAGATGTGTTCATCGATGATATCCCGGTCATGGATTACCAGGAGATCATTGCGGGCAGCGTGGGCAAAGACAGCACTTACGGCACCATCTACGGACGTATTCGTGAGCAGCCGTTTACCTACCTACGCATCACGACCGACGATTTCGCTGGCAAGATTCGTGCGTATGTGGGTGAAGGCCACTTCACGTCAGACCCGGTCCACACTTTTGGTGGCTACGGCGTGGTGCATGTGCCGCGTTTTCAAGAGCTGCTCGCTCACATCTGTGAGAATGGCTACGAGCATCACGTCAGCATCAATCAAGCGCACGTGGCGGCGGCGCTCGATGAGGCATTCAACAAGTATCTGCGCTGGCCGACCTATTATCACCGTTAAAGGGAGGTCGACTATGCTCGAACTCAAGACGATGCCGTATGGCGGATGGAATACCTGCCATCAGGTGAGCAACGGCGCGCTCGAACTGGTCATCACGGGTGATGTTGGACCGCGCATCATTCGCCTCGGCTTTCCCGGCGGTGCCAATGCCTTTTGGGAAGACCCGGAAGCTTTGGGAAAGACGGGCGGTGAAAGCTGGCGCAATTACGGTGGTCACCGCCTGTGGCACGCGCCCGAACATCCAACGCGCACCTACTACCCTGACAATTCGCCGGTCACGGTCGAGCGGGTGGGAGGGCTGGTACGCATCAGCCAGCCGCCGGAGCCAACAACCGGCATCGGCAAGACGATCGACCTGTATCTGAGCGATACCGGCCCGCACGTCCGGCTGATCCACCGGCTGACCAACCACGGCATGTGGCCGGTCGAATGCGCGCCCTGGGCGCTCTCGGTCATGGCACCGGGGGGCACGGCGGTCATCCCCCTGCCGCCGCGCGGGGAGCATCCTCGCGATCTGCTGCCAGGCAGCCACATTGTGCTCTGGTCATATACCAACATGGCCGACCCACGCTGGACGTGGGGCCAGAAATACATCCTGCTGCACCAGGCCGATGCGCCGCCGCAAAAGATCGGCGCGGATGTCCCGGATGGCTGGGCAGCGTACGCCAACACGAACAGCTTGTTCGTCAAATTGTTCGACCGGCGGGCGGGTGCAGCCTATCCCGATCTCGGCTGTAACTTCGAGACGTTCACCAACCGCGCCATGCTCGAAATCGAAACGCTGGGGCCGCTGACGCGTATCGAGCCAGGTGCATCCATCGAACATGTCGAAGACTGGTGTCTGTTCCCGGCAGTGCCGCTGCCGCACACGGACGCCGATGTCGAACGCGATCTGCTGCTACACGTGGCCGAAGCACGCCGCTTGTCCGGCCGCTGAGACAAAGGTGCACAACGATGGTGATGCCGGCACAATCCCCTACCCCAGCGTCCAGTCTCGTGCTGGAGATGCGCGGCATCTCCAAGCGTTTTCCTGGCGTGGTCGCGCTCAACAACGTCGATTTTGATGTGCGGCCCGGCGAGATTCACGCGTTGGTCGGCGAAAACGGGGCTGGCAAAAGCACGCTGATGAAGATCCTGGCCGGCGTTTATCAAGCTGACGCGGGCGAGATCATCTACAAAGGCCAGCGCGTCGCTTTTCATTCACCCAAGCAGGCTCAGTTGGCCGGCATCACCACCATTCATCAAGAGCTGAATCAGATCCCCCTGCTTTCGGTTACAGAGAACATATTTCTCGGCAGCGAAATCACGCGCGGTCCGCTGATCGACTGGCCCAGGATGCACGAGGAGGCGCGCACGCTGCTGCGCCGTCTGCATCTCGATATCGACCCACGCGTCATGCTGAACACGCTTGGCGTGGGGCAGGCACAGATGGTGGAAGTCGCCAAGGCACTGCACCATCGTGCCGATCTGATCATCATGGATGAACCAACGGCCGCGCTCAGCTTGCGCGAGATCGAATACTTGTTTGAGATCATCCGCCAACTGCGTGAGCAGAATGTCGCGGTGGTCTACATTTCGCACCATCTGGACGAAGCGTTCGCGCTCTGCGACCGGATCACGGTTTTGCGCGACGGCCAACATATCGCCACATGCCCGACCGCTGAGCTGGATATGGACACGCTGATCCGGCTGATGGTCGGGCGCACGCTCGATGAGCAGTTCCCGAAAGTGCAGGCTGAGCGCCGACAGGAGCTGCTGCGTGTCGAGGGCTTGAGCCAAGCTGGCCGTTTGCATGACATCAGTTTCAGCGTGTACGCGGGTGAGGTGCTCGGCATCGCCGGGCTGGTCGGCGCGGGCCGCACAGAGCTGCTGCGCGCCATCTTCGGGGCCGATCCGATCGACGGCGGGCGTATTTACGTCGATGACAAGCTGGTCAAGATCAACAGCCCGCGTGATGCAATCAAACATGGCATCGTGCTTATGCCGGAAGATCGCAAACAGCAGGGCTTGGTGCTGGCGTTGAGCTGCCGTGAGAACATCTCACTGGCGGTGCTCGCACGCTTGACGCGAGGACCGCTGATCGACCAAAAGAGGGAGCGCGAGCTGGCGAACGAATACGTTCGCAGTATCGACATCAAGATCGCCAACCTCGATCAGCTCGTGTCCAATCTGTCCGGTGGCAATCAGCAGAAAGTCGTGTTGAGCAAATGGATGGCGACACAGCCGCGCGTCCTGCTCTTCGACGAGCCGACGCGCGGTATCGACGTGGGTGCCAAAGTCGAAATCTACCGGCTGATCAATCGTTTCGTCGCCCAGGGCGGCGCGGTCATCATGGTCAGCTCGGAGCTGCCAGAGGTGCTGGGCATGAGCGACCGGATCATGGTTGTACATGAGGGTCGCGTGACCGGCTTCCTCGACCGCGCCGAAGCCACGCAAGAAACAGTGATGGAATATGCAACCGGCACGCGCCGCAGCGCAGCCCCGGTGCAGAGTCAGGGGTAGCCTTATGGAACAGACTGCCGCCGCTGCGACGGTTCGCCAGGACACAATGCTGTCCGGTCTGGGACGTTTTCTCGCCAATACTGGCCCGCTGCTGGTGCTGCTCGTGCTGGGCGTGGCGCTCTGGGTGCTCTCGCCGCCCTTTCGCTCGCCCACCAGCCTGATGCTGATCGGTCTGGAGGCGGCGGCGATCGGCGTCGTCGCCGCGGGTCAAACTTATGTCATCCTCACCGGAGGCATCGATCTCTCGGTCGAGGCGATGGTGTCTTTCGCCGGCGTGATCGCGGCCATCCTGATCGCCGGTTCGAATATCGCTGGCGGCCAGATTGCGGAGGGGATCCCCTCGTTTCTCGCCATTTTGATCGCGCTGGCCGCGGGGCTGGGGATCGGCCTCTTTCAGGGTCTCTTGATCACCGGACTGAACATGAATCCGCTGATCGTCACGCTCGGTTTTCGCAGCATCTTGCTCGGCGTTTCGCTCGTGATCACCAATGGCGCGGGCATCAACATTCAGCGCGACGAATTCCTCGGTTTCATCACGCAAACATTCCGCATCGGTGACATTCGCGTGCCGATGCCGCTGATCATCGCGCTCATCATCTATTTCATTTCGTGGGTTGTACTGCGGCACACACGATTTGGCCGCTACACCTACGCGATTGGCGGCAACGAGGTGTCGGCGCGGCTGTCCGGCATCAGCGTCAATCGGGTCAAGATCATGATCTACGGCATCAGCGGTCTGCTCGCCGCGATCGGCGGCATCCTCGTGATGGGGCGTCTCGTTTCCGGCGCGTACCAGAACGGCACCAACATGACGCTTATGTCTGTAGCGGCGGTCGTCATTGGCGGCACGGCCCTGACAGGCGGCAAGGGCGGTATCTGGGGAACCTTGATCGGCGTCTTCATCATTCGCATTGTCGAGGCGGGAATGGTCTACCTGAGTGTGCCATCCAACGCAAAAGAGATCGTGCTCGGCGTGATCATCGTCATCGCGGTCGCGCTGGATGTGCTGCGTCGGGGGGACATCCCGTGGCTGCGCATGCGCCGAAGTGCCGGCGCGTGAGCGCGGTACCGTGCTGCTTTGGTGGCATCCTGGCCGATTGCGGCTGGGTTTAACCATATGTGAGTTCAAATCTTGACTATGGAGGTTGTTTGAAATGTCGAAACACAGAAGATTGATGTTGATTGTCCTGCTCATCCTAGCCGTGCTGTCTGTGCAGACGCTTTGGGCACAGGGAGAGGCTCGCTACGTGGGGTTCGTGCCGCCGGCACTGACGAGTCCGTTCCATGTGGCGATGGTGGAAGGTGCGACGGCGCGGGCGGCTGAGCTGGGGTGGCGGCTGGAGGTGCAGGCACCGGCCAGCGAGGGCGATTTCGCGGCGTTCGTGACAACAGTGGAGCAGCTTCTGGAGCTTGGGGTAGAGGCGATCTCGATCAACCCGATCGGGACGGACTCGGCGATCACGGCGGTGCGGAGCGCGAACGAGCGCGGGGTGCCGATCTTGGCGCACAACTTCATCACGCCGTTTGCAGAGGGCGAAGTGGCCACGTACATCGGCTACGACCAGTGGGGCGGCGCGGAGCAGTTGGCGGCGTACACATGCGAGCTGATCGCGGGCAAGTACAACTCGACGCCGGCGGAGACGCAGGGGAAGGTGTTCATCCTGCTGGGGATCGACAGCATTTTCAGCCACCGGCGAACGGAAGGGTTCAAGGCGGGGCTGGAGAAGCACTGTCCGAACGTGGAGGTGGTGGGCGAGCAGAGCGCGGAATGGCTGCGGACGCGGGGTTCGGAAGTGGCGGCGATCGCGCTGCAGGCGAACCCGGATATCGACGTGTTCTACGGGAACAGCGATGAGATGGCGATCGGCGCGGCGCTGGCAGCGGAGCAGTTGGGGCTGGTGATCAACGAGGACTTCTTCGCGGTGGGGATCGATGGCAACCAGCCGACGCTGGATCTGCTCTCGCGGGGGCAGTTCAGCGCGACACTGGGAGTCGACCCGTACCGGATGGGGGTGGCGGTCATCGACGCGATGAACGCGATCTTCAACGGGGAGGAAGTGCCGCAGATCCTGCTGACGCCGTCGGTGGTGGTGACGCCGGAGAACCTGGAGGCGTATCTGGCGGGTGAGCTGTGGACGGAGCCGGTCGCTGGCTTCCCCGAATTCGATAACGGCCTGCCGACCGTGCCGGACAGCGGTTCGTAGGCAGTCAAGAAGCGAGGGGCTTGAGGGGCGTGCACACTGCACGCCCCTCTCGTTTGTCGCGCTTACATCTTGTGATCGAGAATCGGGCTGACTATGCTATAATTCGGCGCTGTTCTGTCCGCTGAGGAGCTGGCTGTGCTAAGCCCACTCGATTACTTTTTCGGTCTCTTCTCGCTCGACATTGGTATCGACTTGGGTACAGCCAATACGCTCGTCAGCGTGCGTGGAAAAGGGATCGTCATCAACGAGCCTTCTTTCGTCGCGCTGGAGAAAAAAACTCGCCGTCCGATCGAGGTCGGCTCGCGCGCGAAGGAGATGTGGAATAAGAACCCCAAAGATATCTTGATCGTACGTCCACTGCGCGATGGTGTGATCGCCGAGATCGATGTCACCGAGGCCATGCTCAATCATTTGATCGCCAAGGCACACGAGCAGACCTGGGTGCCGATACCGCGTCCGCGTGTCGTCATCGGTATTCCGAGCGGTGTGACCGAGGTCGAGAAACGTGCGGTCTACAACGCGGCGGTCAACGCTGGTGCGCGAGAGGTTTACCTGATCGAAGAGCCTGTCGCAGCGGCGATCGGTGCTGGTTTGCCTGTACAGGAAACGCGCGGCAGCATGATCATCGACATTGGCGGCGGCACGACAGAGGTCGCCATTTTTTCGCTCGGCGGCATCGTCATCAGCCGCTCGATCCGCGTGGCTGGTGACGAGATGGACGAGGATATCGTGCAGTACATGCGCGCCAAGCACAACCTGCTCGTTGGCGAACCGACGGCGCAGCGTCTAAAGGAGAAGATCGGCTCGGCGTATCCGCTGCCGCGCGAGGAGATCGACACGGTACGCGGTCTCAACCTGGTGACTGGCCTGCCAGCCAGTGTCGAAGTCAGCTCGATCGAGCTGCGCGAGGCGATCTCGGGTTCGGTTGGCATCATCATCGATACGGTTAAGGATGCGCTCGATGACACGCCTCCGGAGCTGGTGGGCGATCTCATGGACAGCGGGATCTGTTTGGCTGGCGGGGGCGGTCAGCTCCGTGGGTTGGCAGAGCGGCTGACCGAAGAGGTCAATATCCGCACATGGGTTGCGGATGATGCCATGACGTGCGTCGCGCGCGGTGCAGGTCGAGTGTTGGAAGATTACAACAACTTGCGCCGGCTGCTGGTCGGCTTGGAACGTGGCAGCACCCGACATTAGGAGTCAAGGTGCAGCTTCGACGTGTGCCAGCTCGCTCTGCCTCCCATCTCCCTGTGCGACGCGCTCCGCTGAAGACCGCGGGCGATGAGCACTGCAGAAACATCTCGAAGTCCCCGTTCCCCGCTCTGGTTTCATCGCACGTGTGGCGCACTGACAGGAGATGCGGCATAAAGGAGTGAATGCCTTACGCGGCTCAAGAAAAAAGGAGTCTTCTTTTGAACACACCGGTTGATTTCGTCGCGGTCGATATGGGTAGCTCGAATGTGCGTCTGTTTTTGTGCCGTTGGAATGGCGTACGTTTCTGGCTGGAAGAAGTACATCGGTTCGACAACGCGCCAGTTGAACTGATGGACTCACTGTACTGGGATATGCTGCGCATCTGGAGCGAGATTAAGATCGGCCTGGCGCGCTGTGCCGCCGAAAGCAAGTTTTCCCTGACCAGCATCGGTGTCGAAAGCTGGGGCATCGATTTTGGTCTGCTCGATGCAGCAGGCGAGCTGCTCAATCACCCACACTGCTACCGCGACCGCCGCACCGAGGGAATGCCGGAGCTGGTGTTCGCCCAGGTGCCGCTGCGCCAGATTTTCGAGCGCACCGGGCTGATGTTCTGGCAGATCAACACACTTTATCATTTGTACAGTATGAAACAGGCGGACGATCCACGACTTGAGATCGCCCACACCTACCTGATGACGCCTGACCTGGTCAATTTCTGGCTGACCGGGGAGCGCTGCGCCGAATTCACGATCGCGACGACGACCCAGTTCTTCAACTGGCGTGCGCGCGATTGGGATCGAGATTTGCTGGCGCGGTTGGGTATTCCGACCCACTTCCTGCCGCCGATCATCGAGCCGGGCACGGTCGTCGGCAGCGTGCGCGAAGCGGTCGCGCGCGAGGTCGGCTTTGCGCAGCCAGTGCGTGTGGTCGCGCCGGGCGGTCACGATACCGCTTGTGCGGTCGCTGGCGTGCCAGATATGGATGCCCACAGCGCTTTCATCAGCAGCGGCACATGGAGCATCTTGGGGATCGAGGTCGATCAGCCGGTTCTGAGCGACGAGGCGTTTCGCCTCGGTTTCACCAACGAGGGCGGCGTCGGTGGCAAATACCTGTTCATCAAGAACATCACCGGTTTGTGGCTGCTGCAAGAGGCCCGCCGTCAGTGGTCGCGCGAGGGGGTGGATTTCGACTGGCAGACATTGGTGACGCTGGCGGAGGCAGCGCCGCCTTTTGCCGTGCTCATCGAACCGGATGCGCCGGAGTTTCTGAGTCCGAGCGACATGCTCGCCGCTCTGCGCGCATACTGTGCGCGTACCGGCCAGCCGCTGCCCGATGGTCAAGGTGCCGTCGTGCGCTGCTTTCTGGAGAGCCTGGCGCTCAAGTATCGCTGGGCAGTCGAGGCGCTTGAGCGCGCCAGCCGGCGGCAGGTGCAGAGCCTGCGCGTGGTCGGCGGCGGCAGTCAGAATCGGCTTTTATGCCGCTACACGGCGGATGCGACGAGACGTGTCGTGTACGCTGGGCCGGTCGAGGCAACTGCATTTGGCAATGTGATGATGCAGGCGATCGCTGCTGGACACCTCGCATCGATCGACTTGGGCAGGCAGGTAGTGGCCGCGTCGGTTCAGGTCGATCGCTATGCACCGGAGCTGCATGCCGACTGGGCAGGTGCCTACGACCGGTTTCGCGCTTTGATGGCGTTGGAAGAGCGCGGCTGATGCACCTGATCAAAAAGCAGCAGGCGATCGCGAACGAGCATTTCGACTCGACTCTGTTCGTCGAGGGCGTGTCGGGCACAGGCAAGACGACGGCCGCCATCGAGCGAGTCAAGAGCCTGGTCAAGGCCGGTGTACCCGCCGATTCGATTCTCGTGATCGTGCCGCAGGCGATGCTGGCGCTGCCCTACCGCACGGCACTGCGCCGCGCGCGCGTCAAGACCGCAGCGTCCGTCCGCCTAGAAACCCTGGGCAGTCTGGCCTTCGAGACTGTCAGCCTATTCTGGCCGCTGGTCGCCGATCGTGTTGGCTTCGCTCATCCCCGGAAGCCGCCGCACTTTCTGTCTCTAGAGCTGGTGCAGTATTACATGACGCGGCTGGTTGGGCCGGTCATCGACCGAAACGACTATTTCAACAGCGTCCATATCAGCCGCTCTCGGCTCTACACACAGATCGTCGATAACCTGAACAAAGCCGCACTGGTCGGCTTTTCGTATCAGGAGATCGGCGAGCGGCTCAAGTCCGCCTGGGAGGGCGATGTCGAGCAGGCTTTTATCTACAACGATGCGCAGGCAGCCGCCAGCACATTCCGTGAGATCTGCCTGCGTCACAACATGCTCGACTTCTCGCTCCAGGTCAACCTCTTCATCGACCACTTGTGGCCGCTCAAACCCGTGCGCGCATACCTGACCAAGAAGTACCGACATCTGATCGTCGATAACCTCGAGGAAGATACACCGGCGACGCATGATCTGCTGCGCGATTGGCTGCCCGCCTGCGAGTCGGCGGTGCTCATCTACGACAGCGGCGGCGGCTACCGGCGTTTCCTAGGTGCCGATCCGGTCAACGCCTATGCCTTGCGCGAGCAGTGCGCGCACCACGTCGAACTCGACCGTGGGCGTGTGATGTCGGCAGATATCGAGGCGTTCCAGGCAGCGATCCTGCCGCACCTGGGTGCTGGAGCGGTGGTCATGCCCAAAGACGGCGATCCGCGTGCTGCCATTCGATATCCGGCTGCGTCGCGCTATCATACCGAGATGATCGACTGGGCGGTTGAGCAGGTCGCTGCGCTCGTACACGATCAGGGCGTTGCGCCGCGCGAGATCGCCATCTTGGCTCCGTTCGTGCCCGATGCCCTGCGCTTCGCACTGCAAACACGCCTGACTGAGCGCGGTGTGACGAGCCGTACACATCGGCCATCGCGCGCGCTGCGCGAAGAACCCGCTGTGCGTGCGCTGCTGACGCTGGCGAAGCTGGCGCATCCCGATTGGAAGCTGGCGCTTAGTGCGTACGATGTCACTTACGCGCTGGCGCAGGCGATCGCCGATCTCGATCTCGTGCGGGCGCGCCTGCTGACCGACGAACTCTACCGCGATGGGCGTCTGCTCGCCTTCGAGCACATCCGCGAGGCGGGCACGCAAATGCGCATCACATTTGAGTTGGGCGCCCTCTACGAGGTGCTGCGCGGTTGGCTGGATGCGTATCGAGAGGGGGGTGAGCCGCTGCCGCTGGATGTCTTCTTCAGCCGCCTATTTGGCGAGGTGCTTTCTCAGCCGTCATTTGGCTTCCACCGCCAGATCGATGCCGCCAGCGCGGCTGCCAATCTGATCGACTCGGCTCGCCAATTCCGGCTCGCGGTCGGTTCGATTGAGCCGGAACTGGCACATGCGCCGGAGTACGTGCGCATGGTCGATGCCGGTGTGATCGCCAATCTGTATCTGCGCGACTGGGCGGCAGAAAAGCAGGATGCCGTTCTGATCTCGCCGGCCTACACGTTTTTGATGCGCAACGAGCCGGTCGATTATCAGGTCTGGCTCAATATCGGTGCCAGCGGCTGGGCGCAGCGGCTGAACCAACCGCTGACCCATCCCTATGTGCTCAGCCGGCAGTGGCCGCAGGGTGCCAAGTGGACGGATGCTGACGATGTCAATGCGAACCGCGAAACCCTGATCGCATTGGTGACCGGGCTGACGCGCCGCTGCCGCAAAGGTATCTACCTGGGCTACAGCGATTACGGCGAGCAGGGGACAGAGCCGCGTGGGCCGCTGCTCATGGCCGCGCAGAACATGCTGCGCCGTCTGGCGCGTGAGGAGGCGGGGCATGTTTAGGCCGCGTCCCAAACAGGCGGATGTGCTCGCATATCGCGGCGGCAAGATGGGCGTGGCTGCCGTGCCCGGCAGCGGCAAGACCTCAACACTGTCGTATCTGGCGGCGCGCCTGGTCGCCACCGCTGATCTCGCGGAAGGCCAAGAGATTCTGGTCGTGACGCTGGTCAAATCGGCGGTCGGCAATTTCGGCCAGGCGCTCGCCCGCTATCTGCGCACGGAATTCAACCTGCTGCCTGGCTTGGGCTACCGCGTGCGCACGCTCCACAGCCTCGCCAACGACATCGTGCGCGAACGTCCGGGGCTGGTCGGACTGGTCGATAACTTCACCGTCATCGACGAGCGAGAAGCTGGCGATCTGTTGGAGGAGGCGGTCGAGACTTGGGCGCGCGCTAATCCGAATGCGCCCGACCCCTACTTGACGGATGAGCACTTCGCCAGCAGTCATGTGCGGACTCATCATTGGCCTTCACTGCTGCAGGATATCGCCTCGGCCTTCATCCGGCAGGCGAAGGATATGCAGCTCTCCGAGATCGACGTGCGCGCGAAGCTCGCGCCCGCGCGTGGGGGGCTTCCGCTGGCCTCCATCTGTGCCGAAATCTACGACCAGTACGAGCGCGCTCTGCGCTACCGAGGTGCGGTCGATTTTCAGGACCTGATCCGGCTGGCGCTGCGCGTCCTGCAGATGGATGAGGCGCTGCTCGAACGACTGCGCTATCGCTGGCCGTACATCCTGGAAGATGAGGCGCAGGACAGCAGCAAGCTGCAGGAGGATATCCTGCGCCTGCTCGCCGGCCGCGACGGCAATTGGGTGCGCGTCGGCGACCCGAACCAAGCCATCTTCGAGACGTTCACCACCGCGCATCCGAAATACCTGCGCGCGTTCATGCGCGAGCGAGGCGTGCAAGCGCGCACGCTCCCAAATTCCGGCCGCAGCACGCAGAGCATTATCGCGCTGGCCAATCAGCTCATCCGCTGGTCTCTGGCGCATCCGAATCCAGCAGTGCGTGAGCGCCTGCCGCTAACGGAGCCGCTGATCGAGCCGACCCCGCCCGGCGATCCGCAGGGCAACCCGCCCGACGACCCGGATGGCGTGCGCCTGATCGGGCATAAGTTCACCCCGGACGAGGAGCGTCAGGCGATCATCCGTTCACTGAAACAGTGGCTGCGGGAGCATCCGAACAGCACGGTGGCCGTGCTGCTGCCGATCAACAGCAGCGGTGCCAACATGGTGCAGGCGCTGCGCAAAGAGGGCATCCCGTATGTCGAAAACCTGCGCTCGACGACCGGGACGCGGGCAGTGGTCGGCACACTGGCGATGGTGCTGGAATACTTGATGGAGCCGAAGAGCGCTGAGTCGCTCGCTCGTGTTTACCGCGTCTGGCGGCGCGATGAGCGCGGCGATCCCGATGTAGAGCGCGGCATCGACGCGATCGCGTCGGCGCTGCGCAAGCTTGAACGTGTCGAAGACTTTTTGTGGCCGCGTTTGAGCGACTGGCTGGAGCAGACGGCACCGTCAGGCGAAAACCCAGCGCTGCACGAACACCTGAACGAGTTTCGCAGCCGGGTGCGCCGCTGGCAGGCGGCCGCCGATCTGCCGATCGACCAGGTGATCTTGACCATCGGTGGTGACCTGTTCACGTTGGAGAGTGAGATCGCGACAGCTTACAGCGTGGCGCTGTACCTGCGCCGCTTTGCGGATCTTCACCCTGAGGCGCGCCTGCCAGAGTTTGTCCACGAGCTGGCCGAAATCGCGCGCGGGCGGCGCGGCTTCACC
>CAYTME010000004.1:0-23649 GCA_964438415.1 uncultured Pleurocapsa sp.
CATCGCCGATGCGCCGCCTGTCGACATCGTCCTGGCGGACGGTCGCGCCGTCGTTGCCGGACTGAGCTACAACCAGCCTTACGGCACGCTCGACATCCCTGCCCAGACGTATCAGCTCGGCATCGTGCCGAGCGGCGCGGGGCTGGACAGTGCTGTCCTCACGCCGCGGGCGTTCTCGCTCGATGGCGGCACGCTCAATACGATCGTCGCATTCGGCACGCTCAATAATCCGCAGACACTCGTGCTGCGCGCCGCGACAGCGGCCAACACTGGGGATGGCTTCGTTCGTTTTGTCCATGGTGTACCCGGCGGTCCGGCGGTGGACATACTAGTCAACGACACTCCCATCGCCACTTCGCTCGGTGTAGGCATCGGCACCGAATTCATTGCGCTGCCCGCCGGTAATCACACCATCAGCTTGCGCGCCAGCGGCGGGAGTGAGATCGTCGCCAGCACCTCAATCACCGTGAACGCCAGCGAGCGCAGCACCGCGATCGCGCTGCTTGACGGTGAAAACATCGCGCTTTCGATCTTCGAGGACGATATCACCGCTCTCGATCTGACCACGCCAGTGCTCTCGGTCATTAACGGCATCTCCGGCGCGAGCAGCGTCAGCATCCAAACCGGTACAGCTTCACAGCCGGTCGCCTCAGGCGAGGCAGTGGCAGTGCCCGTCATCGACAGCACTGCTGCGGTCATTGCAGATGGTGAAACTGTTCAGCTACCCTTCATGACCATCTACGGCGGGGTGTATTACACCGTAATCGTCGCAGCGGGAGAAACGGCCTCCGAAGTGTTCTTCCTCGCCCCCGTCAGCGTCGCGCAGACGGTCGGCAGCGCGCCAGGCACTGCCCTGAACATCGACTCCCAAGTTGCGCAAGCCCCTGCCGCCACACCGACGCCGGAACCCCAGGTGGTTGAACCTGTGGCGAGCACCCCTGAACCGCAGGTGGTCGAAGCTCAGCCGATCGCGCCCGTCCCGACAGCCACGGCAGCTAGTGTCGGCCCCACCGCCCGTGTTGTGCTCGATCCAGGTGCGAATTTGCAGCTTCGCCAGTATCCAAGCCGCGATGCGCTGTCGCTCGGCCTAGCGCCATCGGGCACGATCCTGCTCGTCATTGGCCGCCAGGGCGCGCCGTTCTTCCCGGACTTCCTGCCCACGCCCACGCCGGCTCCAGAAGCTACAGAATACGTTGACCCTGCCTCCCTGCTCGAAGAGGGCGCAGACCTCAATCCGAGCGATACTTGGCTCAACGTCGATTACATCACCCCCGATGGCGGCACCATCAACGCCTGGGTCAACGCACAGTTCCTCGATGTCCGCGATGCTCGCGGGCGCCGCCAGCGGCTGGCCGATCTACCGACGGTGCCGGAAAACCAACCCGGTGAGGCGCGCAACACGGCCGTCACCCCGCCCCCTCTGCCGCAGGATGTCATCACAGCGACAGTCGGCGGCATGGATCCGGGCGTCAACCTTCAGATTCGGCGCACCCCGACCACTTCCGGCGAGTCGCTCGCGCTCGTGCCGAATGGCACGGTCTTTGAACTGCTCGGAGTATTAGAGACACGCGATTGGGCTTTCGTCCGCTATGTGCAGCCTCAGGGCGGCACCGTACGCGGCTGGGTGAGCGCGCGGTTCCTCACTTACCAGCTCAATGGACGCTCCGTCAGTCTTGACCGTTTGGAGGAGTTGGAGCGGCTGGTGATCTTGCCCGAAACTCAGCGAGGCGACCTCACGAGCGGTGTGGCGGCACCGATCGCTCCGACAGTCAACCCGCTGCGCAATGTAGTCGTCGCCACCATCATCCTCAACGAAGGTGCGAACCTACATTTGCGGCGGACGCCCAATCCCAATGCGGAGTCACTGGCGCTCATGCCCAACGGCACCCGCGCGATCGTTAGCGGACGAACCGAAGATGCTGCCTGGGTGCAGATCGAATTCGAAGGTCGCTCAGGGTGGGCAGCCAGCCAATACATGCGCTTCACGTTCAATGATGCGCCGGTTGAACTGCTTTCAGTGCCCGTCACATTCTCCACCGCAACGGAAACACCGACAGCGACTCCGGGCGCATAAGCCCGGCGCACTCCATGCATGACATTTGTCCTGCGGCGTCTCAAGCCGCAGGACTTTTCGTTTATGCTATCGTGGAAGATGCGTGAGCGTAGGCTCAGGAGGATTGGTGTATGCCGCGCCGTTGGCCTCATTTTTGTTGTTTGATAATGGCGATCGCGATCGCGTCCTGCGCTCCCACCATCACCCCGACACCAGAACCTCCTACGCAAACGCCGACCGACACCCCGGTACCGCCACCGACGCCCACCGCGCCTTACGTCCCACGTACGCGCGCTGCGGACGAGGCTGAGCAGTCAGCCCTGCGCTTCGTCCACAGCGTCGAAGGACTGGGCAGCATTGATGTCTATGCGGAGATGCTGCGCCTGACCAGCGACTTGGGCTTTGGTCAAACTGCGGGTGACGCGCCGATCGTCGCCGGAACGTATCTGTTTCGGCTGATACCGGCGAACGGCGACCCGATGGCTTCCTCGTGGGGACAAGCGCTCCTCACACTCGATGGCGGCTCGCGCTACACGCTGCTGCTCTCAGGTCGCGCCGACGCACCGGAGTTCACGCTCCTGGCGGACGACACGTCACCGCTCGAGCCGGGTCACAGCCGCATCGCGGTGATCGCAGCCGCACCTAATGCCGAGCCGGTCGCTGCAGCGCTCGAGTCTGGCACTGAGGTGGCGGCCGGTCTCACCTTCGGGCAGCAGTCTGAAGCGCTGACTATCCCCGTCGGCAGCTCTACCCTGCGTGTAAGCGCCAGCGGCCAGACAGCCGCGGAGATCTCGATCGATTTCGTCGAGGCGAAGCTCTACACGATCGTCATCACAGGCACGCCCGATAGCGGTGCCATTCAAGTGAGCAGTTACGAGACCACGGTTCCGGGTTTGGCGCAGCTCCGCATCGTGCAAGCGCTTGCGCCTGACCTCGGCCCGATGGATTTCTACGTGGGCGAGGACTTGGTCGCGACCGAACAAGTCTTTGGTACCGCCAGCGACCTCATCTCCATCCCGAACAGACTCACCACGATCACCGTGATGCCGACAGGCAGCGGTGCTGCCGATAGACCACTGCTGGCCTACAGTCTTACGCCCGCCACCGGCGATACGATCACTTTTATGGCGACCGGGTCAGCTCAGAGCAGCAGGGTCGTCGTCCACACTGAGCAGCGTACTCCGCTCGATGAAGGTCAAGAGCTCATGGAAAGGTCAAGCCGCGATCTCCTTCGTCAACCTTGAGCCGAACGCGCCAGCCCTCACGCTGGTCGGTGATGAAGGCGATCTTCCCCTGCCTATTGAACTGCGTTATGCCGACACCGCACGCACATTCACTGTCACTGCCGGCGAACAGTTCCTGATCGTGCAACAGGGGCTGGATGAAAACAACGTGCCGACCACGCTCTTCCAAGACACACTGCGCCTGGAGGCTGGCACACGCTACCTGTATGCGATTACTGGTCGTCCAGACGCTCCCGCCCTACTTTTTGCAACTCCAGTTGGCCAACGCCAGCCCCGCCAAGCGCAGGTCACGAATGCCCATGTGCGCTGGGTCAATGTCGTGCCGGACACGCGGATCACCTTCGCTATTGACGATACGATCGTCGTCCAAAGCCTTAACCCGGGGCAAGCCAGCTCACTGCAGCCGATCACCGCTGGCAGCTATCCAGTGCGCATCGGCAGTGGTCTGACTAGCGCTGACAGTTTCATCACCCTGGCACCCTTCAGACGGTACAGCGTCTACGCCTTCGGCAGTCCCAACTCGCTGCGCATCGCCGTTATCGAGGACTCGAACGTCACGTTTCCCAGCGGCACAGCGCGCGTTCGTTTGGTTCAGTTGGGTCAGCCAATAGACAGCAATCTCGACCTCGGTGTGGCCGCATACGCGGGCAGCGCCGCGAACATCGGTTTTGAGGTGACACCTGCTGCTGTCGGCAGCGCTCCCGTGAATGTGCCATTTGGCGTTCGCCGGATCATCACGGCGCTGCCGAATACAAGCTCACTGGCGGCGCAGTTAGCACCGGGCAGGTACGATTTTTACATCGTCGATTCTGCGACTGACGGCGTGATCGCATTCATGCCTGCCGTCCCATTGGTTGAACGGCAGGCCTACGAAATCGTCGCCGCGAACGTACCGGGCGAAGAAACGGTCAACATCTTCGCGCTGCCTTACCCACCCACCACAGACTAGCGTCGGTGAGGAGTTCGGCTATAATCCCTGCCTGCTCACCACCCGGACTGCACGACTGGAGCGAACATTGCGCATCTTGGTGACCGGTGCTAATGGCTTTGTCGGGAGTCATCTTTCCGAATATCTGCGCCGTGTAGTACCACTGGCAGAACTACACGGCACGAGCAGACCTGATCATGCTGCCAGCGATCATCGCATCATGCATCCGGTCGATCTTCGCGATCGCAGCGCTGTCGTCAGATTGATCGAGAATGTCCAACCTGACCAGATTTACCACTTGGCTGCGCAGGCGGCAGTTGGTGCCTCATTCGGCGATCCGTGGGATACGTATGAGACCAATATCCGCTCTCAGCTCAATCTATTCGATGCATGCATCCAGTGCCAGATCAGGCCGCGCATTATGGTGGTCAGCAGCGGAGAGGTTTACAGCTCGGCTGCCGGACCCGATGCTCCTGCCACTGAAGACACACCTTTTCAACCAACCAGTCCCTACAGCGTAAGCAAGATCGCGCAGGAGATGATCGGTGTTCAATACCACCAGGTCTATGACTTTCCCGTCATTCGCGTGCGACCTTTCAATCAGATCGGCCCTGGTCAGCGTGAGGGATTCGTAGCGCCCGACTTTGCCATGCAGATTGCGCGCATCGAAGCCGGGCAGCAGCCGCCAATCATTCGAGTTGGCAATTTGGAGGCACGGCGCGATTTCACTGATGTGCGCGATGTCGTCCGCGCCAAGTACCTCCTGATGCAGCACGGAGTACCGGGGGCAGTCTATAACATCGCGTCCGGCATTGTGCACAAGATCAGGGATATCCTCGAGCTCCTGCTCGCTGCTAGCCCGGTCACGATCCAAGTCGAGCCTGACCCAGCTAGGATGCGACCGGCGCGTGTTCCTCTTCTCTGGGGCGATGCGTCCCGTCTGCGCAAGCTGACCGGTTGGCAACCCACTATCGCGTTTGACCAATCGCTTCGCGACGTCCTCGACGACTGCCGCCAGCGTATCACCATTGCTTGATCGTTTTATTCTGCCAAATCATCAGGAGCTATCATCAAGATGAGCAGTAAGCGTGCCTTGATCACAGGCATCACCGGACAAGATGGTTCGTATCTTGCTGAGCTGCTTTTGCAGCACGGTTACCAGGTCTATGGTTTGATCCGGCGCACCAGTTCACCCAATTTGGGGCGCATCGAACATATCTTAGACCGCCTTCATCTCGTCGCAGGTGACTTGTTGGATGAAACCAGCATGACCGCCGCCATTCGCGACATCCGCCCAACGGAGGTCTACAACCTGGCCGCGCAGAGTTTCGTCGGCACGTCCTGGACTCAGCCCGTCTTCACAGGCGACTCGGTCGCCCTCGGTGTGACGCGCCTGCTCGATGCGATCCGTTTGATCGATCCCGAGATCCGCTTCTACCAAGCATCGAGCAGTGAGATGTTCGGCAAGGTCGTCGAAACACCGCAAAAGGAGACAACACCGTTCTACCCACGCAGCCCCTACGCGGTCGCCAAGGTCTATGGACACTGGATCACGGTTAACTATCGCGAAAGCTACAACATGCATGCGACCAGCGGCATCCTGTTCAACCATGAAAGCCCGCGCCGCGGCCTAGAATTTGTCACACGCAAAGTCACGCATAACGCTGCCAAGATCAAGCTCGGACTTGCACACGAGCTGCGGATGGGCAATCTTGACTCGCAGCGTGACTGGGGTTTCGCGGGAGATTATGTACGCGCGATGTGGATGATGGTGCAGCAAGACACCCCCGATGATTACGTGATCGCAACCGGCCAGACGCACACAGTCGAGCGACTGCTGGAAGTCGCGTTCGCCACGGTCAGCCTCGACTGGAAGCGCTATGTCGTGCAGGATCCGGCATTCATACGCCCTGCAGAAGTTGATCTCCTGCTCGGTGACGCGAGTAAAGCGGGTCGCGTGCTCGGCTGGGAGCCAACGGTCACCTTCGAGCAGATGATCGAAATGATGGTCGAGTCTGATCTGGCGCTGCTCAAACGTCAGCACGGTCTTTAGTACGTGCTATCCACGTGATCGACACGCACTGCCATCTCGACTTTGAGAGTTTTGAGGCCGATCGCGAGCAGGTTGTCCTGCGCGCAGCCGATGCGGGCGTACGACGCATCATCAACCCTGCCATCGATCTCGACGCCTGCGCTCGCGTGACGGCATTATCCGCCCATTTTGCGGGTGTCTATGCGGCCGTTGGGATCCATCCAAACAGCACAGCCGCCTTTTCGCCAGAACATCTGGCGGCTGTCGAAGATTTCGCGCGTCGGGCGAAAGTGGTCGCCATCGGTGAGATCGGTCTCGATTACCACTGGAACAAAAGCCCACGCACAGCGCAGTCCGCCGCCTTCGAAGCGCAGTTAGCCTTGGCAGCGCGGCTGGGTCTGCCGGTGATCATCCACAATCGCGAGGCGAATGCCGATATCATCGACACCCTAGAACGCTGGGTGCCTCACTTGCCAGCCCACTTGCGTGGACGCCCGGGCGTCATGCATTCATTTTCCGGCGACCTCACGACTGCTGAGCGTGCGCTTAGCGCCGGTTTCTACCTGGGTTTCACCGGGCCAATCACCTACAAGAACGCCGAGGATACCCGTCGTACTGCCTCCATGGTGCCGCTCGATCGGCTGCTCGTCGAGACAGATGCTCCATTCCTCACCCCAGTGCCCCACCGTGGTCAGCGCAACGAACCCGCGTACATCCCGCGCATTGTGGAGCGTCTCGCGGCAATCAAACAGATCACGCCAGATGAAATGGCGTCCATCACAACGGCCAACGCGGTACAACTGTTCCTGCTGCCCGCATACGAACAGCCCGGCTGAGAAACCGGGCTGTCATTGCTACCCTGACTGACAGGCACGTGTGTCGAACGCTAGACACCCATTGCAGCGCCGCGCCCGCGGCCTGGCCATACTTGATTGAGCTGCTCGGTCAAACGAGCTTGAAACTGCGCAAGCAGCTCGTCTGCACGCTCTTGCGTGATGCGTCCATCGACGACGAGCACATTCAAGCGCGCTTGCAACCGCGCCCCGGCATCGGCAGTGAAGGTCTCAAGACTGACACCGTTCGCAGTCAGAACTTCCGCCAATGTTGCACCTCCCTGGAGGGCATCGCGCAGCTCCGCTGCCGTCAGTCCCGTCTGCTCAACTGCCAGTCGCAGCAAGCTCACGCTCGCGGCGCGACCGATCCCCTGCGCCCACACATCGCTTGTCATTCGGGCGCGCAGATCAACTTCGAACTGCGTGCGTAGTTGTTCTGCCTGCTCATCCGTGATACGACCTGCAGCCAGTGCGCGATCGATCCGCGAGTCAAATGCTGACATCACGTCGGCGATCACCGCCTCAACACTGCCTCCATTCGATGTGATGACATCCTCTGGGGTTGCGCCATCCCGGAGCTGTCCCACCACCTCTCGCGGTGTCAGCCCGGCCTCTTCGGCGATCGTCTCAATCCAGTCAAGCCTGATATCCAGACCTGAATGACCGGGATGGCCGGGCCACCCGCGCTCGTCGAAACGGCCTCCCGGCCCAAACTGCCCTTCGCGCCCGAAGGGCACAGGTGGCGGGACCTCTTGGGCAGAGACGATTACGCCGCCCACCAGCGAGATCACCAGCACACCGGCCGCGAAAATCGAGAATTTGCGTCTCATGATGCATTCCTCCATCACTGCGCTTAGCTGATCACATCCTCGCGCAGGAATGTAACGAATGTGTTGGCCATACCTGGGTAGATGCAAAATTCTGGTAAAATCCGGCGCGAGGAGTGCGCACATGAACTCGTCCGCGTTCGATCTCTCAATCATCATCGTCAGTTGGAATGTCGCTGATCTGCTGGCCGCCTGCTTAGAAAGCATCTACCGATCATCGCCGGATCATCAGACTCTGGAGATCATCGTGGTCGATTCGTCCAGCAGCGACCATACCGTGGCAATGATTCGGGAACGTTTCCCTCACGTGCATCTGCTCCCCCAGAGCGAAAATGTCGGCTACACACGTGGAAACAATCTCGGACTCGCGGCAGCTCGAGGTCGCTATTTGCTGCTCCTCAACCCCGATACCGAAGTGATCGGCGATGCACTGGCACAGATGATCGACTACCTCGATCTGCATCCATCGGTCGGCGTGGTCGGGCCGCGCACGCTCAACAGTGATGGCTCGCAGCAATCCACCCGCCGCCGCTTCCCAACGTTCGCCGTCGGCTTGGTCGAGAGTACTTGGCTTCAATCATGGGCACCCAAAGGGCTGCTTGAGCACTATTATGCCGCCGATATCGCTGATGACGCGACCGCAGAGGTCGATTGGGTACAGGGATCGGGGCTCATGGCGCGCCGTGAGGTGTACACAGACATTGGCGGACTTGACGAGGGGTACGTCATGTTCTCGGAGGAACTTGATTGGTGCAGGCGAGCCAAGGCCGCCGGTTGGAGAGTGGTCTACCTGGGCAGCGCCAAAATCATCCATCACGGCGGGAAAAGCACCGAGCAGGTCGCGGCACGCAAGCATATCCACTTCCAAGAAAGCAAGCTGCGCTACTTTCGTAAACATCACGGCGCGCTGCAAGCGCAGACTCTGCGCATTGTTCTGCTGCTGAACTACGCAATGCAGCTCGCGCTCGAATTTGTCAAAGTCATATTTGGGCATAAAGTCGCCATGCGCCGGTCGCGTATCGCCGCGTATTGGCAGGTCATCCGCTCTGGGCTTAGGGTGCAGTGATGCGAGTCGGCATTATTGCTGGAGAATTCCCCCCCATGCAGGGCGGGGTTGGTGCCTACACACGCATCTTAGCCGAGATGCTGACTGCAAATGGACAGTCTGTCTCGATCTTCAGCTCCAGCGCTGCTGAGTCTGTCCACCCAGCTATCGCGCTAGAGCGCAGTGTTACGCACTGGAACGGGCGAGGCCTGATCTTAGCTCGGCGCTGGGCAGCACGACATAGGCTCGACATCGTGTCACTTCAATATCAAACTGCCGCCTACCAAATGTCACCTTGGATCCATTTCCTGCCTGATGCTTTGCGCCCGCTGCCGCTTGTCACAACGTTCCACGACTTACGTCCCCCATATTGGTTTCCAAAAGCCGGCCCACTGCGCACGTGGATCGTCCGGCGGCTCGCCGCTGCCTCGACCGGTGTGATTGCTACCAATCATGAGGATTTTGACGTGCTGCGCCGGCATCGTCTCTCAGAACTTATTCCTATCGGCAGCAACATCTTGTCGACTGTTGAACATGTTGACCGCGTCAGCGTCGAGCGAACTCGGCTCAAGCTCGGCTGTGGGACGGACAGTTTTTTAGTCGCCTTTTTCGGCTTGGCCAACCGCTCCAAAGGTCTGCACATGCTGATCGATGCTCTGGCCATCCTTCGAAGCCGGGGCTGCCCGGCTGTGCTTGTGATTGTCGGCGGCACAGCCGGGACCAGCGATCCGTCCAATACTGACTATGCGAAGCAGATTGATCGACAAATTGCGCAGCTTGATCTGCACGATCAGGTTCGCTTCACCGGCTATTTGGATGATGCGTCCGTCCATGCACACCTCATGGCAGCCGACTGCATTGCGCTGCCCTATGAAGACGGGGCGTCATTTCGACGAGGCAGCCTGATGGCCGCCCTGCGCTGCGGTATGACCATCGTCACGACAACGCCGCGCATTCAGATACCGGAATTTGTGGATGGCGAGAACATGGTGTTCACTCCACCTTTCGATGCTGACACTCTGGCTAAAAATCTGTGGGTGCTCTGGCTGCATCCCGATCTGCGCGCGCGCTTACAGCGGGGTGCTGCGGCTCTGTCTCAGGCGTTCGATTGGGAGACGATTGCGCGTCAACACATCGGGTTCTTCCAGCGCGTCTTGGAGACAGCATCGTGATCCGACTGCGCGCTGAACATCGCCTGCCGGCTTTCATACTTGTCTGCTACGCACTGCTGGCGCTCACCTACAGCCTGGTGACGCCACCGTTTGAGGCATCCGACGAACTTTGGCATTATCCGATGGTCAAGTACGTCGCAGATCACGGATTGCAGCTTCCCATCCAAGACCCAGCGGTTGTCACGGCTTGGCGCCAGGAGGGCAGCCAACCACCGCTCTACTATCTGATCGCCGCAGCACTGACCGCATGGATCGACACTGACGATCTCGACCACTGGCGGCGCGTAAACCCTCATGCCGACATCGGGGTCATGCCGCCGGATGGCAATATCAACATGATAGTGCATCGACCCGACGAAAGGCGGATGACCGGATCCCTGCTCGCGCTGCAAGTGTCCCGGCTGTTTTCCGTCGTCTTGGGCGGGGGAACCGTTTTCATGACCTATCGACTGGGGCGTGAGCTGTTCCCCGATCGGCGCGAAATCGCCTTGTCGGCCATGGCTTTCAACGCCAGCCTGCCGATGTTCCTATTCATCAGTGGATCCGTCAATAACGACAACCTCGCCAGCTTTCTCGGCGCGCTGCTCACGATCGTCGTGATCCGGCTGCTGAGGAAAGAACAGATAGTGAGCGTCACCAACTATGGCATTCTCGGCATCGCCGCTGGGACAGGCCTGCTGGCCAAGCTCAACTTGGGTTTTTTCATTCCGGTCATCGCGCTCAGCTTGATCTTGGTCAGCTTGCGCCAGCGCAACTGGCGACCGGTTGTGATCGGTGGTTTCATCAGCGGCGGTTTGACGGTCTTGATCGCAGGTTGGTGGTATCTTCGCAACTGGCAGCTTTACGGCGATCCAACAGGTTTGAACGTCTTTCTCGACATCGTCGGACGACGCGCCATACCCGCCAACGCCGCACAGCTATGGTCAGAACGCGACAGCTTCTTGCAGGCGTTTTGGGGTTTCTTCGGTGGTATGAACGTGCCGCTGCCGGATGCCGTCTACGTCATCTTCAATGTGCTCGGTGCACTGGGCGTGGTCGGCGTGCTGGCATACTTGATCGGCCAGCTCGGCAGCAGGGCAAGCAGAATGCTCACGGTAGCGCATCTCGTCACACTATTGTGGATCGTGGTCACCTTCGTCTCTTATTTGCGCTGGACCGCTGAGACTCCCGCCAGTCAGGGACGCCTCGTCTTCGGCGCGCTCTCGTCGATCTGCGTCTGGCTGGCGGTCGGATGGTGCTGGTGGCTGCCGCAGCAGGCGCGTGCACTCACGGCCGCACCAGCCGCCTTCAGCGTGACGATCGCGGCACTCACGCCCTGGCTGATCATCGCCCCAGCTTATCAACCACCCGCGTCGCTCTGGACATCCTCACCAGCAGATCTAGGGCGGCCACAAGATGCGACGCTCGAAATCGATGCGCAGTTCGCGCCCCTCACCGGTGGCGGGCAGTTGTCCATGCTGGGAGCGCGGGTCGAAACCCCGGAAGTACGGCCAGAACAGTACGCCCACGTCAGCATGGGTTGGATAGTCGAGGCACCCGTCAGCCGCGATTGGAGTCTTTTCGTCCACCTCGTCAGTCCTGATGGGGTCATCATCGGCCAGCGAGACCGCTATCCTGGCGCGGGTCTTCTTGCGACCTCGGATCTGGCAGCCCAGAGCGCATGGCTCGAACCGATCGCGGTCTGGATTCCAGCCAACGCCTATGCACCGCAAACGCTCGATATCGTCGTCGGATGGTATCATCTGCCCTCAGGCGAGCGAATGAGCCAATTGGATGGCTCCGAGACTTACACCGTCGGCCAAGTGGAGCTTCTGCCGCGCACCAGCGATGTCGAAGTCCCCAATCCTTCGAGCATCATTTATGCTCACCAGATCGAATTGATCGGTTATTCGTTGAGCGATCTCAGCCCCGCACAGGGGACGGATGTGCGGCTCACCCTCTACTGGCGCGGGCTGCGAGCAATCGAGCAAGATTATGTGGTCTTCGCCCAGATCATCGACCCAAAAACTACGACCATCTACGCAGCATCCGACGCAATGCCCGCTGCGTGGAACCGACCCACATCGACCTGGACACCTGGAGAAATCATCGAAGATGTGCACACGTTGAGCGTGCGTGCCGATGCTCCGCCCGGCATTTATGAGGTTTTCATCGGCTTATACACGCGCGCTGCCGATGGCGGCTTCGATCGCCTGCGCGTTGTCACAGCAGACGGAGGCCAGGCATTCGACTACGCGCAGTTGAGCCGAGTGCGCATCGTGCCGGAGGGAATGTGATCGAATCGGCACGCCGGCTCAAGATAACAGCCGACGTATTGGCTGTCGCGGCGCTTCTGGCTTTGTGGATGCTGTTCTTCTGGCGGCTGCTGACCCCGATCGAGGCGGACCAGGCATCTCTCAAATTGGGCGATTTCAGCGGGCAGTTTGTCGCGTTCGGCGGCTACCAATATACTCGCTGGTCGAACGGGCAAGTCCCGCTTTGGAACCCGTATAACAACGGTGGTCTTCCCTTTATCGCCGACCCACAAGCTGCGGTCTTCTACCCGCCGCGCCTCCTGACCATTGCCTTGGCCAAAATGAGCGGCGGCTGGAGTTATCACGCCTTAGAATTGGAGATGGCCGCGCATGTACTCTTCTACTCGCTTCTGATCTATGCCTTGGTGCGGCGGATGACCACAGCGCAGAGCGGTTCTCATCTGGCCGGATTGACCGCAGCGATCACAGGCAGTTACGGAGGCTTCATCACTGGCTACCCACCCCTCCAGTTGGCGATCTTGGAGGCTTTGACATGGATACCCGCCGGATTGTTGGGCGTACATCTCGCGACCGAAGCCCGCGACCTGCCAAGACCGCGCTATGCCTGGCTGATCCTGACCGCAGCAGCTTACGGGCTGTCGTGGATGGCCGGCCATCCACAGACGACTTTTTTTATGACCTATCTCATGACTGCCTATCTCGCCTATCGCATCTACGCGCGGCGCTGGCGCTGGCAGCATTTCTTGTCTGGCGCAACACTCATTGGCGTTCTGGGTGCAGCGTTAGCCGCTGTGCACCTGCTGCCGGGCCTCGAATATCTGCGCCTGACCACGCGCGCCGGCTTCGGTTTCGACGCCAAAGGAAATGGTTTCCCCCTACAAGACATCACGCAGTTTATCTTTCCCAATGTCGTCAGTCTCTACTCACCGCTCTATATCGGCCTTACTGCCTTGTCGCTGGCGTTGATCGCGCTTTGGAAACGCGCAGCGAATACAGGTTTCTGGGGAGCAGCGGCGCTCTTAGCCCTGCTGTGGAGCTTTGGCGCGAATAGTCTCGTCTATCCGGCTCTTTATTACATCCTGCCCGGTTTGAATCCGTTTCGTGGGCAAGAACGCGCTGCGCTGATCGTCTCACTCGCGCTGGCGCTGCTAGCCGGGCTGGGCATTGCCCAGATCGCCGCTGGGCTGACGGATGACGAACGCACGAAGCTGAGCCGTGCCTTGCGCCGCGCAGCCACAGCCATCATCGCAGTCGCGGCCATCATCTTTGCGCTTTGGCTAGGTTTTCGCCAGCTTTACGACGACTTGATCGGCTATATCGTCTTTTCCGCCTTCATCGCAGGTGGGCTGTCACTGCTGCTGCCGATCGTCGCGGCAGCCAGACAGCGATGGACGCTGTATGTACTGCCCGCGCTCATCATCGTCGAGTTGTTCACGGTCAATATGGATGCTATCGGCGTCTATGATCATGTACCCCCTACGAGGCAGGTGAGCATGACCGCGCCGGCATGGATGACTGCGGTGACCGCTGACGAACAGCCATTTCGAGTCGATGGCTTTCGCGGTTTGACCGACAACTATGGCAGCCTATACCAAATCGCCGATGTACGCGGGATCAGTCCGCTGTGGCTGGCGAGCGCACACGCGATCATCGAGGCGGCCAACCCCAACCCACGCGCCTGGGAAGTCTTTGCAGTGCGCTATGTCTTCACCGATTGGAACGAACTGCCGGTCCCTAGCACGATCATCGCGCGCGGAGATGACCGCTACGGCCCGGTCAATCTCCACCGGCTGCAGGATGAACGTCCGTTCGCCCTGCTCATGTCCGACTTCGAGATCATGCCGGACGATGAGGCCGCGCAAGCGCGCCTGTTCGACTCCGGCTTCGATCCTCGCCGGACAATCATCCTCGATCGCGACCCAGGGCTGATCGGCCCTGAAGAAATCAGCGGCGCTGCGCAGATCACGACCGCGGAACCGGAGCAGATCGTCATTGAAGTAACGAGCCAATACCCTGCCATCCTGTCCCTTGCTCAGCTCGACTATCCTGGTTGGTATGCGACCGTCAACGATGACCCCATATCGATCCTGCGCGCCTACGGTGCACTCACAGCCGTGACTGTGCCATCGGGTGAAAGCATTGTACGCTTGCGGTACGATCCGCTCTCGTATCGATTGGGTGCCCTCATCAGTCTGGCAGCGTGGAGCGGCTGCGGCACAGCACTGCTCATATTCGGCATTCGGCGGCTCCAGCGCATCGTTTGAGGACATCAGAGGACTTACATGCAGACGATCAACTACGCTCAAGAATGGATCGCTCGGCTCGATCGCCGGTTGTATGCGCTGCTGGTTGGCCTCATGATCGGTTCCGCTGGTGCGGGTATCGGGCTGCTCGTCACCGCGCTTGAACCGCTGATCGCCGCAGGTCTGATCCTTGGAACGCTGGTCGCCCTTTATATCATCACCAACCTGCAGGCGGCACTCTATTCTGTCGTCGCTGTGATGATGATGCTTCCATTTGGCACATTCCCGTTCCGCCTTGTGTTCACACCGACCCTGCTTGACGCAGCCATCGGCGCATTCCTCTTCACTTATCTGCTGCAGTGGATGCGCAGACAGCGCCAGACCTTCCAAACCACGCCCGCCCACTTCTTCATCTTGGTCTACATGGGCTGGCTGGTGCTGGCTTTTGTGCTCGGTCTGCGGTGGGCACCATTCACGAGCACGACACTGCGCGGCTTCGTCGAGACCCTTCTCAGCATCGGCCTAGTCTTCATTTTGGTCGATCTGATGCGAGATCCACAGATGCTGCGCCGGCTCGTCCTCGCGCTGCTGCTGTTCGCGGGTCTCCAGGCTGTCTCCGCGATCGCGCTCTACGGGCTTCCAGATGATACGGCTGAGGCGATACTCGTGCGCCTGTCTCGCATCGGCTATCCCGATGGAGGAGTCATCCGCTACATCGAAGACAACCGCGCGCTGGCGGAAAGAGCCATCGGCACCTGGGTCGATCCAAACGCACTCGGCGGCGTTCTCGCCATCACGTCGGTGATCGCCGTACCGCAGCTTTTCGCTGCGCGTCCACTTCTCCGTTCACGATCGCTGACCGTCCTGCTGATTGGCCTGCTCGTACTGGCATTGGTGCTCACCTATTCGCGCGCCTCACTGCTCGCATTTGCGGCCGGGACATTCGCTATCGGCCTGCTGCGCTATCGCAAGCTGATCACCATCCTGATCGCAGCCGCGCTCCTGACGCTCATACTGCCACAAACTCAGCCGCTGGTGGAACGCTTCATCGATGCCTTTACCGCGCAAGACCTAGCGACTCAAATGCGGGTCGGCGAATACACCGACGCGCTCAGGTTGATCGGTCGCTATCCGGTCTTTGGCGTCGGTTTCACGGGCACGCCCGATGTCGATCTTTACACGAATGTCGCCAGTATGTATCTGATCATGGCCAACCAGATCGGGATCACGGGGGTGATCATCTTCGCCGCTGCGATGCTGAGTGTGTTTCTGTTCGGAGTCAGCGCTTGGCCGTCAGCACGCACCAACCAACAGCTCGATACCATCTTCATCGGCTGCCACGCCGCCCTGGCTGCCGCTCTCGTCAACGCCGCCGCTGATCTGTATTTCTTCCGCCTCGATTTTCACGCCTCGATCACCCTATTCTGGATGACAGTTGCGCTCGCACTAGCCAGCGCTCGACTCGCGCGCGAATCGACCGTTGCGCAAAAGCACTGACACAGGTAAGATGCACGAACCGGTCGTCCCCACGATCTGGTCGTACATACTTTCCGCTCTGCGCTGCAGTCCCATCGCTCCAGCCAGGGCAAGCCCAGGGGAAGGAGACACACGAATCGCCATGAAACGCCCTTATGAGGTTACGTTCATCGTGCGCGTCGATATCGATGATGCCGCACTGAACAATACGGTCGAGCAGGTGCGCGGCTGGATCGAGGCTGATGAACTCGGCCAGGTCACGCGTATCGATCGCTGGGGCCGGCGCAAGCTCGCCTATGAGATCGACAAGCAGCGCGAAGGCTACTACGTACTCATGGAAAGTCAGATCGAGCCGCCCGCCCTCAAGGAATTGGAACGCAACCTGAATCTGTCGCAGTCGATCCTGCGCTACCTCGTCGTCCGGGTCGAGGACTAAGGCCTCGCGTCTGGTAATCGAAGGTTAGCGCAATGGGACGTGGTCTGAACAAAGTCATCATCATCGGATATGTCGGGCGTGACCCCGAAATGCGCTATACCCCTAGCGGACGCCCAGTGACCAGTTTCAGCGTTGCCACCACGCGCACATGGGTCTCCGCCGAGGGCGACCGCCGTGAAGAAACAGAATGGTTCAACGTAGTCGCCTGGGGCACCCTAGCGGAAATCTGCAAGACCCATTTGAGCAAAGATCAGCAGGTTTACGTCGAAGGACGACTGCAAACACGCGGCTGGGAAGACGACCAAGGCAAGAAACACTTCCGCACTGAACTTGTCGCCCAGGAGATGATCCTGTTGGGCGACCGACGCCACCACGGAGGTGACGTCGATTTCATCAGCGATGACGACGAAAACAGCGACTACGCTTTCTAGTTCCAAGTCAGGAGAGAACCCTGTGACTGACCAATCACCCGATATCGAAGTACAGGAGCGAGCCGATGAGATCGGCGAGCGCCGCGGCGGCGAACGCCGTGACTCGCGCCGCGATGACGGACGTCCTGAGCGCGGACCGCGCCGCTCGCGCAATCAGGTCTACTGCCCACCCGGCAAATGCTTCGACTATAAAGACATCGATACCCTGCGGCGTTACATCACCGAAAATGGCAAGATCAAACCGCGCCGCCAGACAGGCAACTGCTCGCGCTGCCAGCGCGAACTTGCGCGTGAGATCAAGCGTGCGCGTCACTTGGCGCTACTCCCATTTGTCAGTCTTTCGGAATAGAGCGGACAGCGGCAGCAGATATCGAGAGGCAGCGCCTTTTTCCGAGAGCCGACTGTCAATATGGTGAGGGCAGCGCACAGTGCTGGCCCGCAGATCCTGCCCAGGAGATTTCTATGTCGAAGCGCAGTGAGCAGACGACCGGGATGCCCAAACCGGCCGCCAGCAAGGGCAACCAGACCATCCCACAAGCGGGCGAGAAACGCGGTCCACGCCTGCTTGGGCAGTACCGAAGCCGACATGAGCGGGAGGCCGCAGTCCAGAGGTTGATAATCCTCGGTACGGCGGCAATCGGCGGTCTGGCGATCATCTTGGTCTTGGTCGCACTCTTGATCGATCAGGTGATTGTGCCCAACCAGGCCGTCGCGTCTGTCAACGGAGAAACGATCTCGGTCGCTGCGTTCGAGCGCCGCGTCCGGCTGGAGCGCACGCTGGCCAATGAGCAGATCACACAAGGCTATCTGCAAGCGATCAACCTCGGATTCAGCCCAGAGCAGGCTCAGCAGCAGCTTTTGCAGATCCCTTTCTTCAGCAATCTCATCAACGAGATGCAGGTGCCCGATCAGCTCGGCAACCGTGTCCTTAATGACATGATCGACGACCTGCTCGTGCGCCAGCAAGCGCAAGCACTGGGTGTGACGATCGACCAGGATCGCCTGCAGGAACAGATCCAACAGTTCTTCGGATATGACCCGAACGCCGGCTTGTTCACGCCGACGCCATCTCCATCACCTACCACCAGCCCAACCCCATTCATCACAGCGACACCTTCGCCTGTACCGTCGGATACGCCAACGCCGCTGCCAACTGCAACAGCGGAATTCACAGCGACACCCTCGGTCACCCCGCAAGCGACCGCTACGGCAAGCGCTACACCGGATGCTGCAACCCGCGAAGCGCAGTTCAATTCCACGCGCCAGAGCTTCTACAGCTACATCAATTCGACCGGACGGCTCAGCGAGAGTGATTTGAATGCCTACTTCGAAACTATCGCCCTGCGCCAAGCTGTGCGCGATGCGCTGACGACCGACCTGCCGCGCACGGCGACCTACGTCAATGTGCGTCACATCTTGGTCGCCACTGAAGACAAAGCCCGCGACATACTCGCGGCTTTGGAGGCGGGTGAGTCGTTCAGTGAGCTGGCAGAAGCTGCATCGACCGACACATCAAACGCCAGCAGCGGCGGTGAGCTTGGTTGGTCGCCGCTCACCCGTTTCGTCGCCGAGTTTGCAGATGCGGCTCGCGAGGCAGAAATAGGGGCATTTGTCGGCCCGGTGCAGACCGAATTCGGCTACCACATCCTGCAGATTCGTGGTCGAGAAGAACGTGAATTGAACGACAGCGATTACGAGCAGGCGAAAGACCGCGTCTTCGCGGATTGGCTCAAAAACCTCAGGCAGGAACAGAGCGCCAACATACAGACGTTCGACATCTGGACCGAAAACGTGCCAACTGACCCACCCCTGCAAATCCGCGCCGCGCAGTAGCAAGATCGACCGCATCGTGTCGAACCCAGGGCGAGCCGCATGACTCGCCCTTTTTTGGCCGCGCATCGCTTTTGCCCCATCTGCGCCTGTGGGCTATAATGCCCATATGATGAATCCTCACCTTGCGCGCATCGAAGCGCAGTTGGAACGCCTCATCGAAGGCGCATTCTCGCACATCCTGCGGCAGCGCGTCAGTGCACAGGATCTACTGCTGCACGTATCACGTGCGTTTGAGGAGAATATCGAGCAAGCCAATGCGGATGACCCGCGTCCGATCGCGCCTGACCGTTTCGCCGTCCATCTTCATCCCGAAGTCCAGCAGCAGCTCACACAGCAGCAGCCGTATCTTGCGGCGCTGCTGAGCGAACACCTGACCGAACTCAACAGCAGTCTCGGCTTTCGACTCCTTCAGGTGCCGACGATCGAATTCCTCGCCGATCCCGGTCTCGGCTATCGTGAAGTACTGGTCAAAGCCCGGCATCATACTCACGGGAAACTCGCAACAGCGTCGCTCAAGCGGGTGGACATCGCGCCGAATGAGCCGGAGCTGCAGAATCCGTGCCTGATCATCGATGGGCATAAGCCTGTCACACTGACGGCCGATGTCATCAATATCGGACGCAGCCGAGATAATAACGTTGTCTTGCAAGACCCCTACGTCTCGCGCCATCACGCACAGTTACGGCTGCGTTTCGGACGCTACATGCTTTTCGACAACGACAGCCAGGGTGGCACTTTTGTCAATGACGTTCGCATCCGAGAGCATCAACTGCAGCCCGGAGATGTGATCCTGGTCGGACGAACGCGGTTACTCTATATCGAAGATACCGACCAGGGGTGGCAGAGCCAGACGGACATTTATCCGCTCGCCTGAGAGACTTCTGAGGGCCATCGTTTGAGCATAAACCTCGTCCTGTTCATCTTGCGGATCGCATCCGCGCTTGCCCTGCTGGCAATCCTCGGCGGTTTCTTCTGGGTCATGTGGCGTGATTTCATGTCCGCCACCGAAGAGGCCGCATCTAACCGCCGATCACACGGTCGTCTGACACGCCTTCAAGAAATCGACGGAAAGATGATCGAGCTGCCCGAAACCTTTCCGCTGCTGCCGCTGACCAGCATGGGCCGCGCATCAACCAACGTGGTGCAGATTGAAGATACTTTCGCCAGCAGCAATCATGCAGTAGTGGCACTGCGCAGCGGCCGCTGGTGGCTCGAAGATCGCCACAGTACCAATGGAACACTCTTGAACGGCATTCCCATCGACCAACCCGTCATCGTGACTGATGGAGATATCATCAGCATCGGCCAAACTCACTACCGGCTCGATCTTGATTGATACGCGGCTCGGCGGCCGCACGATTATCGTGGTTCTAAGCGCGGACACAAGGAATACGCACATGGAGAACGTGGAGATTGGTGTGATCGGCGGCTCTGGCTTGTATCGGATGCCCGAAATCGCCGACGTCGTTCAGTACGAGATGGATACTCCGTTTGGCAGACCGAGCGCCCCAATCGTTGTCGGCACACTGCGCGGAAAACGGGTTGCTTTCCTACCTCGGCATGGCATCGGGCATGTCCACACCCCCACCACCGTACCTTATCGCGCCAACATCTACGCAATGAAACAGCTCGGCGTGCGCCAAATCATCGCCGTCAATGCCTGCGGGTCACTGCGCGAGGATTTCGCGCCGGGCAGCATCGTCATTCCCGATCAGCTCGTTGATTTCACTAAACATGACCGAGGAAATTCGTTTTTCGAGTATGGTCTTGTCGCCCATATCTCGGTTGCCGATCCGTTGTGCGCCGATCTCCGCCAGGCAGCTCACCAGGCTGTCGTGCGCGCAGGAGGCATCAGCCATCCTCAAGGAACGTTCATGGTCGTCGAAGGACCTCGTTTCAGCACGCGTGGTGAAAGCCAAATCTATCGGCAGTTGGGTTGCGATATCATTGGTATGACAACTTGTCCAGAGGCCTTTCTCGCCCGCGAGGCCGAGATATGCTACACGACCATGGCGCATGTCACTGACTACGACGTGTGGCATACAAGCGAGGCCCCCGTCACGGTTGAAATGGTGGTTGCTACACTGAACCGCAACCTCGAAATCGCGCAGCAGGCTGTCGCCAATCTTGTTGAAGACCTAGAGCCAGGGCGTGACTGCGCCTGCCATCATACGCTTGACGACGCCATCATCACAGCACGCGACTCCATCTCGCGCGAGGTACAGGCGCGGCTAGCCCCCATTGTCAGTCGCGCATTGTCACATCGCGATGCCAGATGAGCACCATGTCGAATTCCGCGCTTCACCTTCAGCCAGCGGAAAAGACTCTCGTGGCCGCTGTGGCGGAGCGAATGCTGCTGCTGCTTGTGGGAGTCTTCCTATTTTTAAATACGCTTGCCCTGGTGTTTCGCTCGAATTCCCTCGACAGGTTGATACCCTTCGCGGCTTGGGTCGTGAGCGCGGCCGTCGGCAGTTGGTGGCTGAGCCGGCGCATGACTTGGCGCGATCCACTTCTTTTTCCTGCCGCGATGTTTCTCAGCGGTTGGGGACTGCTCATCATCGAACGCCTCACACCGATCTTCGGAGAACGGCAGACGGTCTGGCTTATCGTCGGCACGGCCGCCCTCTGTGCAGTCGCTGCCATTCCCGATCTGCTGCGCCAACTGCGCGCTTTCCGCTATACTCTGCTGTTCGCCGGGTTAGCGCTGCTGCTTGCCACGATCGTACTAGGCACAAATCCAACGGGAGATAGAACAGCACCACAGCTCTGGTTGGGCTTTGGGGGCTTGTTTTTCCAGCCGGCTGAACTGCTCAAGATCATGCTGGTTATTTTCCTCGCCAGCTATCTGGCCGAGCAGTATCCCATGCTGCGCGCGCTCCACACGCGCTCCAGCCGGCGGATCGCTGGTTTTTCGCCGCGGATCGTTGGCCCAATCCTGTTCATGTGGGGACTCTCAGTCCTGATCCTTATCTGGCAGCGCGACTTGGGCACGGCGGCGCTCTTTTTCATCGTCTTTCTTCTGCTGCTCTACCTAAGCAGCGGCCTCATATGGCTCCTCGTCGGCGGCCTCATCTTGATCGCCGCTGCAGGATTCATCGCCTACCAATTGTTCGATGTCGTGCAGCTTCGTGTCGATATCTGGCTCAATCCCTGGCCGGAAAGCAATACTCGAGCTTTCCAGATCGTGCAAAGCCTGTTCGCCTTTGCCGAGGGCGGCGTGCTCGGGCGCGGTATCGGAGGCGGATCGCCCGGCTACATCCCCGTCGTGCATTCTGACTTCGTTTTCGCAGCTCTGGCCGAAGAGTGGGGCTTGCTCGGAACCATCACCCTACTCATTACGATTGCTTTGATCGTGATGCGCGGTCTGCGCATGGCGGTACGGCTCAGCCGCTACCCATATTTCAGTCTGCTGGCCGCCGGTCTTAGCCTCCTTATCGGCGTTCAGACCATCCTGATCGCGGGCGGTGTCCTCAAGCTTATTCCGCTAACGGGCGTCACCCTTCCATTCGTGAGTTACGGGGGCAGCTCGCTCGTCAACCACTTCATCAGTATTGGGCTGCTGCTTCGCCTATCGGCAGAGGACAGCGATCGTGGGACGTAATCGAGAGCTGCGGTGGCTGCTCGCTGCGATGCTGACCTCCTTCTGCATCGTGGCGCTGTCCGCGACCTATTGGGCTGTCCTCGAACGCGAGACGCTCCTTGCACGCCCCGACAACCCGCGCCTACTCGAAGCGCGGGCAGCCGTCATTCGCGGCGCGATCTATGACCGCGATGGGGAGCTGCTCGCGGTTTCCGAACCGACCGCTACTCGGTTCCTGACGCGACGCTACCTGCATGAGGAGATGTACAGTGCGCTGGGGTATTACAGTTTGCGCTACGGCAGCGCCGGGATCGAGGCGCTCTACGCCGCTATGCTCAGCGGTGACGATCGTGAGCGTACGCTGCTAGATCTGCTGCTCCAACAGCCGCCTGAAGGCGCAAACATACAAATCACGCTCGATCTTCAAGTTCAGCGTGCTTTAGCACAGGCGATGCGCGGTCGCGCCGGCGCAGCCATTGTCCTCAGCATTCCTGATGGCAGCATCCTCGGCCTGATCAGCTTACCCACCTACAATCCGAACATACTTGACCAAGATTGGGATAGACTGCGCGACGCAGCGGACAAACCATTCTTCAATCGTGCGCTTCAAGGACGATACCAGCTCGGCGGGTCGATGCAGACACCTCTTATGGCAGCGCTGCTGCTGAACGGTGCCCAGGTCGATACAGCTTTCCCTAATGCAGCAGATCCGGTCAATATCGGCCCACTGGAGATTGCGTGTGCTGTACGCCTGCAGCCGCGCGATCTGACACTTCGTGAGGCCTATGCATTTGCCTGCCCTAGCCCATTTGTCCAGTCGGTGCTGCTCGGAGACGGGCGACTCATTGACCAAGCAGCTGGAATGCTGTCTCGCCTCATGCCGATAAACCTTGACGGCCTGACGGCGCCTGCGCCAGCGGGCACGACGCGAGCTGAGCAAGGGCAACCAGACGATAGCAGCAGAATCGTCGAGACCATTCTAGGCCAAGGAACGCAGACCATCAGCCCGATCGGCATGGCGATGCTGGCCGCGGCTGTCGTCAACGACGGCAATACACCACAACCTCAGCTTTTGCTCGCGACACAGCCCGCGGGTGGCGCATGGGAGCGTTACGTCGCCAATATCCCATCCATACCGATCATGACCGAGATCACCGCACGACGTCTACAGGACCTCATGCGCTACGCCGTCGCCAACGGAGCATCCCTGAATGCCGGCCGGCAGGGGTTGGATGTCGGCGGACACGCTGCGCTCGCATAT